>JBCDFL010000054.1:0-17397 GCA_039178165.1 Pseudomonadota bacterium
GGCGGAGCGTGCGGCCGGCAAGGCGCCGGATAATCTGGCAGCAGCGTGGGACCTGCCGGACTGGCTGCTGCCTCTGTGGCAGGAGAGCTTAGGCGACGGGGCGGAGGCTGCCGCGCGGGCCAGCCAGGCGCGCGCGCCGGTCACGCTACGGCTGCGCGCAGAAAGCGCGCTGGAGGCCCTGACGCGGGACGGGATCACGGCGCAGCCGAACCGACGCGCCGCGCGGGCAGCTACGGTCACCGATGGCGCGCGTGCTCTGCGGCAAAGCCGGGCGTGGGCCGATGGGCTGGTAGAGCTGCAGGACGCCTCCAGCCAGGCGGTCGTGGAGGGCATCGCGCCTTCCGGTGATGGCCGCGCGCTCGACTATTGCGCCGGAGGCGGCGGCAAGGCGCTGGCCCTCGCGGATGGCGGCTGGGCCGTTGCAGCGCACGACGCGGACCCGGCCCGCATGGCCGATCTTCCGGCTCGGGCCGCGCGCGCGGGCGTCTCCGTCGACATTGCCCAGACGCCCCAAGGCGCCTTCGATCTGGTTCTGTGCGACGCGCCCTGCAGCGGATCGGGCGCCTGGCGCCGGGCGCCCCAGGGCAAATGGGCGTTGGATCCCGCGCGGCTGGCCGCGTTGCAAGACATGCAGGCCGCGATCCTCGACGCGGCGCGGGCGCATGTGGGGCCAGAGGGCACGCTGGTCTACGCCACCTGCTCGGTCTTGCGGCCCGAAAACGAAGACCAGGTCGACGCGTTTTTGGACCGGCACTCCGGCTGGGTCTGCACATCGCGCACGCGCTGGCCGCTGGATGCGGATGGCGACGGCTTCTTCGCCGCACACTTGAGACAAGCTTGATCACCTGATATACAACTTTAACGCGACACTCGTATCCGTAGCTCCCGCGGCCCGGCGCAATCACATCGCGGATTAAAGGACGGTTAACCTTTCCCGCGGCACAACGGGGAACCGATTCGACGCTTCAGGAGGGGCCCTTGCTCGGCATCGCGCAGACAGAACCCAAACCGGAGGCGCTGCGCGTGCAGCTGCGCAACCTCACCGCTGCGGGGCTCTTTCTGCTGGCCATGGCGGCGCTGATGCCAGCGGGGTACATGCGTTTGGGCGTTCTGACGATGGGCGTCAGCCTGCTGGCCCTGCTGGCGTTGGTCTGGGCCATGGCCCGGCGGCGCGCTGCGCAACACGATCGGTCCTACGGTCAGATCTCCACCTTTATCGAGCATGATCCGGCGGCCTGTATCGTCACCAGCCCCGACGGGGAGGTGCAGGCCCTGAACGCCGCCGCCCGCGCCCAGTTCGGAGCGGAGCCGGGCGGCACCTTCGTCAGTCTGCTCAAGGCGACCTTCGCCAATCCGGGCGGGATCGTGCAGCGCCTCAAATCCAAAGCGCTGGAGATGGGCGCGGCGCGCGAAGATGTCGTCACCCGGCGCGAGAATGTGCGCCTTTCCGTCCATCGCCTCGGCTCCGACGGCTATGTCTGGCGGCTGGAGGCGCTGCCAGACCGGACCGCCGCCCGCGGCCAGGACGGTCCCGGCTTGCCGATGCTGATGCTGGGGCGCACCGATGCGGTTTTGTTCATGAACGACGCCGCGCGGGCTTTGATTGGAGAGCGTGTGACTGCGCTCGACCGGATTTTTGCGGGCGGGCGCCCAGGCACCGGGGTCGTCGCGGAATTGACGACGAAGACGGGCGTGCACCCGGTCTATGTCGTCGCGACGGAGATGAGCGCGGGACGCACGGCCCTCTTCCTGCTGCCCGCGCCGGAGGACAGCGCCCCGCGGGTCTGGAATTCGTTCGAGGACGTGCCCGTCCCGCTGCTGCGCGTCGCGCCCGATGGCGGCGTCATGGCCCATAACCGGTCCGCTGCCGATCTGGTCGGCGCGGGCCTGCGGGAAAACGTGCCGCTAAGCGATCTGATGGAGGGGCTCGGCCGCTCCATCACCGATTGGCTGTCCGAAACGCTGGCGGGCCGCGCGGTGCAGAACACCGAATTCTTGCGTCTCAAACGCAGTGACAAAGAGGTGTTTGTCCAGGTCTCCCTCAACCGGGTGAGCGAGGGGGGCAATGCCTCCATCATCGCGGTTCTGACGGACGCGACCGAGCTAAAGACTCTGGAGGCGCAATTTGTCCAAAGCCAGAAGATGCAGGCGATCGGGCAGTTGGCGGGCGGAGTTGCGCACGATTTCAACAATCTGCTGACGGCGATTTCCGGCCATTGCGACCTGCTGCTGCTGCGCCACGATCAGGGCGACCCGGACTATTCGGATCTGGTCCAGATTAACCAAAACGCCAACCGCGCCGCGGCCCTCGTCGGCCAGCTTCTTGCGTTCTCGCGCAAGCAGACGCTCCGGCCCGAAACGCTGGACATGCGCGATACGATGTCGGATCTGACGCACCTGCTGAACCGCCTCGTGGGCGAGCGGGTGACGCTGACGCTAACCCACGATCCGGTCTTGCAGGCGATCCGCGCGGACAAGCGGCAGCTGGAACAGGTGATGATGAACCTGGTGGTGAACGCACGCGACGCGATGCCCGGCGGCGGCGAAATCCGGATCGAGACGGAATGCGTGACCCTCGACACCGCGATGGAACGGGACCGGGTATCCGTGCCCGAAGGCGCCTACGTCGCCGTCCGCGTGATCGACGAAGGCTGCGGCATCCCGCGCGACAAGCTGCAGAAGGTGTTCGAGCCGTTCTACACCACCAAACGCACGGGCGAGGGGACGGGGCTGGGCCTGTCGACCGCCTACGGCATCATCAAACAGACCGGCGGGTTCATCTTCGTCGATTCGGAGCTGGGCGTGGGCACGACCTTCACCCTGATGTTTCCGATCCTGGAGGAGCAGGACCTCCGGCTCGGCGCGATCGACGCTTTGCCGGCCGATGTCGTTCCGAAGAATGGCGACGGCGTGATCCTACTTGTCGAAGACGAGGCGCCGGTGCGCGCGTTTGCCAGCCGCGCGCTTCGCCTACGCGGCTACACCGTGCTGGAGGCCGATTCCGCCGAAAGCGCGCTGCGCACTCTAGAGGATTCGGAGCTAAGCGTGGACCTGTTCGTGACCGACGTCGTGATGCCGGGCAAGGACGGGCCGACCTGGGTGCGCGAGGCGCTGGAGAGCCGCCCTGACGTGCGCGTGGTCTTCGTGTCGGGCTATGCGGAGGACAAGATGGCGGATGCGCAGGAGCATATCCCGAACTCGGTATTCTTGCCCAAACCCTTCTCTCTCAACGATCTGACGGAGACGGTGCACCGCCAGTTGCACTAACCGGGGATCGAGTCGTATAGAGCAAATTCGGCGGCGAATTTGCGGCGAAAGCGTTTTTCCACATCCTCAGACAACGACACGTCCAGCGCGGGGGAGACATTTTCCCGCGCCAGGGTAAAGTCCGCACCCAGACGCTCTGTCAGGAAGGCTTGCAGACGCGGCTGATCTTCGTAGCGGAAGAGGTGTGTGATTGCGGTGCCGTTGGGCTGCGGCTCAAGAAAGGCCGCCTGGGAGCCGACCTCCGCAAAACCGGGCCGCTTGCCTTTCATGTAGGCCAGCACGAACGCGTCAAAGCTGATCCCATGCGTGGCGTTCGGTTTGCCCTGCATGAACGGGCGCTGGCGGTAGCGCCACCAGGAGCCGAGCCAGGAGATCGGCTCACGCATCACGGCCATCAGCTCCAGCTCCGCCTCGCATACCCGCAAGAACATCGGGCGAATCCACCGATTGTACCGGTAGACCGGCGCATGTTTCAGCAGGGGCGGATCGGAGATGACCATGTCGGCATGAGGCCGCAGCGCGGTCTCGTAGGCGGTACTGCCGGTCTTGGGCACCGACAGGAACGCTAGCCGCGCCTTGTAAAATATAAGCAAATCGCTCGCCTTCGCAGTTTTTGCCCGCCGGTAACGCATCATTAACCGAACCGCGCGATGGTTGGGACAGGAAAAATTCGATTGAAATGTTCTCCTTTTGCCCTCACAAAGAACGAGAGGTGAACATCGGCGCAGCAACGGCATTCATTGCCGCCCCGCAAGGGGTATGACACAAGGGTAAAAACCAATGGCAACGGCAGACCTTCTGACCATGAACAGCAAGAAAAACGCGGACAAGCAAAAGGCGCTGGACAGCGCCCTGGCCCAGATCGAACGGCAGTTCGGCAAGGGCTCGATCATGAAGCTGGGCCAGGAAGGTGCCATTCAGGACATCAAGGCCAGCTCCACCGGCAGCCTGGGCCTGGACATCGCTTTGGGCATCGGCGGTTTGCCGATGGGCCGGATCATCGAGATTTACGGGCCGGAAAGCTCGGGCAAGACCACGCTGACGCTGCACTGCGTGGCCGAGCAGCAAAAGCAGGGCGGCGTTTGCGCCTTCGTCGATGCGGAGCACGCGCTCGATCCGCAATACGCCAAGAAGCTGGGCGTCAACCTGGACGAGCTGCTGATCTCGCAGCCCGACACGGGCGAGCAGGCGCTGGAGATTACGGACACGCTGGTGCGCTCGGGCGCGGTGAACATGGTGATCGTCGATTCGGTCGCGGCCCTGACCCCGCAAAAAGAACTAGAAGGCGACATGGGCGACCAAGCGCCCGGCCTGCAGGCGCGCCTGATGAGCCAGGCGATGCGCAAGCTGACCGGCTCCATCGCGCGGTCCAATTGCATGGTGATCTTCATCAACCAGATCCGCATGAAGATCGGTGTGATGTTCGGCAGCCCCGAGACGACGACGGGCGGCAACGCGCTGAAATTCTACTCCTCCGTCCGTCTGGACATTCGCCGCATCGGCAGCCTGAAGGACCGTGAGGAGATCGTGGGCAACCAGACCAAGGTTAAGATCGTTAAGAACAAGGTCGCGCCGCCCTTCAAGCAGGTCGAGTTCGACATCATGTACGGCGAGGGCATCTCCAAAATGGGCGAGCTGCTGGATCTGGGCGTCAAGGCGGGCGTCGTCGACAAGTCGGGCGCGTGGTTCTCCTACGGGGACGAGCGGATCGGGCAGGGGCGGGAGAACGCCAAAACCTTCCTACGAGAGAACAGCCGCATCGCCTTTGAGATCGAAGACAAGATCCGCGCCGCGCACGGGCTGGACTTCGACATGCCGCCCGATGAGCAGAAAGACGACGACGATATTCTCGAGGCATAACGGCCCGCGCACGGGGGGCTCGGCGCAAAACGCCCCTGGCATCCCGGACGCGGGATGGACGACACTCCGGGAAGGGTCGCGCGACGGCGCGGCCCTTTTCCTATGGGCAGGGGGGATTGCCCCTTTCTCGTTGCTCCCTTGGGACCGCGCGGCTATGTCAGCGAAAACCCAAGCCGGACCAGACCCATGCCGACGTTGAACGACATCCGCTCGACCTTTCTGACCTACTTTGAAAAGCAGGGACATCGGGCGGTCGCGTCCAGCCCGCTGGTGCCGCGGAACGATCCGACGTTGATGTTCGTGAATTCCGGCATGGTGCAGTTCAAGAACCTCTTCACCGGGCTTGAGACGCGCGATTACACCCGCGCGACGACAGCGCAAAAATGCGTGCGCGCGGGGGGCAAGCACAACGATCTGGACAATGTCGGCTACACCGCGCGGCACCATACGTTCTTTGAAATGCTCGGCAATTTCAGCTTTGGCGACTATTTCAAAACCGAAGCCATTCCCTTCGCCTGGGAGCTGATCACCCGCGATTTCGACATCCCGGCTGACCGGCTTTACACAACCGTTTACCATACGGACGATGAGGCGTTCGAGATCTGGAAAAAGGTCGGCGTGCCCGAAAGCCGGATCATCCGCATCGATACCTCGGACAATTTCTGGCAGATGGGGCCAACGGGTCCGTGCGGGCCGTGTACCGAGATCTTCTATGATCACGGCGATCACATCTGGGGTGGCCCTCCGGGCTCTCCGGAAGAAGATGGCGACCGGTTCATCGAGATCTGGAACGTCGTCTTCATGCAAAACGAGCAGTTCGAGGATGGCTCGATGCGCCCCCTCGACATGCAGAGCATCGACACCGGCATGGGGCTGGAACGGATTGGCGCGCTGCTCCAGGGCAAGCACGACAATTACGACACGGACTTGATGCGCAGTCTGATCGAGGCGTCGGCGGATGCAACCTCGAGCGATCCCGACGGGCCGGGCAATACGCACCACCGGGTGATCGCGGACCATTTGCGCTCCACCTCCTTCCTGATTGCAGACGGGGTGATGCCGTCTAATGACGGGCGCGGCTACGTGCTGCGGCGGATCATGCGCCGCGCGATGCGGCACGCGCATTTGCTGGGCGCGAAGGATCCGGTGATGCACCGACTGGTGCCAGCCCTAGTCCGGCAGATGGGCGCGGCCTATCCCGAGCTCGGCCAGGCGCAGGCGTTGATCACTGAGACGCTGGAGGCCGAGGAGACGCGCTTCAAGGCGACCCTCGACCGGGGCCTGAAGCTGCTGGACGATGAAGTTGCAGGCCTCGCCGATGGCGCCGCGCTGCCCGGCGCGTCGGCCTTCAAGCTCTACGACACCTACGGCTTCCCCCTCGACCTGACGCAGGACGCCCTGCGCGAGCGGGGCCGTGAGGTCGACACGGACGGCTTCGACGCCGCGATGGCCGAGCAGAAGGCGCGCGCCCGGGCGGCCTGGTCGGGATCGGGCGATGCCGCCGATGGCGCAGTGTGGTTCGATGTCGCGGAAGCCGCCGGAACGACCGATTTCCTCGGCTACGATACGGAGACGGCCGAGGGGCAGATCGTGGCCCTGGTCACCGACGGTGCGGAGGTCACCGAGGCCTCCGGCACCGTTCAGATCGCGCTCAACCAGACACCGTTTTACGCCGAAAGCGGCGGCCAGGTTGGCGACACCGGCGTGATCCGGACGGAGACGGGCCGCGCCCGCGTCACCGACACGCGCAAGGCGGCCGGCGTCTTCATCCACATCGCGACGGTGGAGGACGGCAACGTGTCCAAGGGACAGGCCGCCGTGCTCGAGGTCGATCACGCCCGCCGCACGGCGATCCGCGCAAACCATTCGGCCACGCACCTGCTGCATGAGGCGCTGCGCGGCGCGCTGGGGGACCACGTGGCGCAGCGCGGCTCGCTCAATGCGCCCGACCGGCTGCGCTTTGATTTCTCCCATGGCAAGGCGCTGAGCGGGGACGAGCTCGCGCGCGTCGAGGCGGAGGTGAACACCTTCATCCGCCAGAACGCGGCGGTGGAGACGCGGATCATGACGCCGGACGATGCCCGCGCCATCGGCGCCCAGGCGTTGTTCGGTGAGAAATACGGCGACGAAGTCCGCGTGGTCAGCATGGGCCAAGCCGAGACGGGCAAAGGTGCCAAGGGCCAGACCTACTCGATCGAGCTGTGCGGCGGCACGCATGTCGCCCGGACCGGCGATATCGGCGCGTTCGTGACGCTCGGCGACAGCGCGTCCAGCGCCGGCGTCCGGCGGATCGAGGCGCTGACGGGCGCGGCTGCGATGGTGCATCTGCGCATGCAGGACCAGATTCTGGGCACCGCCGCTGCCGCGCTCAAAGCGCAGGCCGCAGATGTGCCGGAGCGGATCAAGGCGCTGCTGGACGAGCGAAAGGCACTGCTGAACGAGGTCGCGCAGCTGAAGCGCGATCTGGCGATGGGCGGCGGCGCCAGCGATGGCCCCGCTACGGAGGATGTGGCCGGCACGCGCTTTCTCGCGCAGGTGCTGAGCGGCGTGTCGGGCAAGGATCTGCCGCCGCTGATTGACGCGCATAAGGACCGTCTGGGCTCTGGCGCGGTGCTGCTGATCGGCGAGGATGGCGGCAAGGTCGCCGTGGCCGCGGGCGTGACCGCCGACAGGACGGACGCGATCAGCGCGGTGGACCTGGTCAAGGCCGCGGTGGCCGAATTGGGCGGTAAGGGCGGCGGCGGCCGTCCCGACATGGCCCAGGGCGGCGCCAAGGACGCGGCAAATGCAGACGCCGCCATCGCCGCGGCCAAAGCCATCATCGGAGGATAAGCCATGCCCGCCCTTTGGATTGCCCACGTCACCGTCACCGACGCGGAGGCCTACGGCAAATACGCCGAACTGGCCGGCCCGGCGATCGCCAAACATGGCGGCACCTTCGTCGCCCGCGGCGGACGGTATGTGCAGCTCGAAGGGACGGAGCGGCCCCGCAACGTCGTCGCCCGCTTCCCATCGGTGGAAGCGGCGGTCGATTGCTACAATTCGGACGAATACCAAGCCGCGTTGGCCCACGCCCGCGGCGCGTCAGAGCGCGAGCTGATGGTCGTCGAGACAACCGAATAGTTGATGCCGGACCTTCTGTCTCAAATTGCCCTAGTGTTACCTCTGCTTACCCTCGCCGGTTCTGCGGCAGGTTTCGTCTGGAAGCAGTATTTGGATTCACGGGAACAGAAGAAGCGAGAACTCTTTGAGTTGATGTCTCTGCTGGACGAGAAGGGGACTCTCGCTTCGAAATTAGCTGCAGTGTACCGGCTTAGGGATTTTCCCCACCATCGCGACTTCGTAATCAGGTTTTGCGAAAGCGTGGCGCAGAAGAATGTCGATGGAAGTGCCAATGCGGCGCTTCAACAAGAACTCCAGGCTACCGCGCAGTTCATGCGGAATACTTAGCTTGCCTTGGCCATTCGCTTGCGCTCGTGTGGGTCCAGATACCGCTTGCGCAGGCGCACATGGTTCGGCGTAACCTCGACCAGCTCGTTATCGTCGATATAGGCAATCGCTTCTTCGAGGCTGAGCGTGATCGGCGTCGTCAGACGCACCGCCTCGTCCGAGCCGGAGGCGCGCACGTTGGTCAGCTTCTTACCCTTCAGCGGGTTCACTTCCAGGTCGTTGTCGCGGCTGTGCTCGCCGATGATCATGCCGGTATAGACCTCCGCCTGCGCGCCGATGAACATGCGGCCGCGATCCTCGAGGTTCCACAGCGCGTAAGCCACCGATTGGCCGTTCTCCATGGAGATCAGGACGCCCGCGCGGCGGCCCGGGATCGGGCCTTTATGCGGCGCCCAGCCGTGGAAGACCCGGTTCAGCACACCCGTGCCGCGCGTGTCGGTCAGGAACTCGCCGTGATAGCCGATGAGGCCGCGGGAGGGCACATGCGCGATGATCCGCGTCTTGCCCGCGCCGGCGGGGCGCATCTCCACTAGGTCACCCTTGCGCGCGCCGGTCAGCTTTTCGATCACGGCGCCGGAATATTCGTCGTCGACATCGATGGTCGCTTCCTCCACCGGCTCGACGCGCTGGCCGTCTTCCTCGCGCATGATGACCTGCGGGCGGGAGATGCTCAGCTCGAAGCCCTCGCGGCGCATGTTCTCGATCAGGACGCCCATCTGCAGCTCGCCCCTGCCTGACACCTCGAACGCCTCGCCGCCGGGCGTATCGGCGACTTTGATGGCGACGTTCGATTCCGCCTCCTTCAGAAGGCGTTCGCGGATGACGCGGGACTGGACCTTCTTGCCGTCGCGGCCCGCCAGGGGGCTGTCGTTGATGCCGAAGGTCACGGTGATGGTCGGCGGGTCGATGGGCTGAGCGGGCAGGGCGTCGGTCACGGACGTGGCCACAAGGCTATCGGCGACGGTTGCTTTGGACATGCCGGCAATGGAGACGATGTCGCCCGCCTCCGCCACGTCGATCGGGGTCTGGGCGAGGCCGCGGAAGGCGAGGATCTTGGTCGCGCGGAAGGACTCGATCTGGGTGCCGTCGCGCGACAGGGCCTTGATCGTCTCGCCCGCCTTCAGCGTCCCGGACTCAACGCGGCCCGTCAGGATACGCCCGAGGAATGGATCGGCGCCGAGCGTCGTGGCCAGCATGCGGAACGCGTCGTCCTTGGCGCCAATCTGCTTGGGCGCCGGGACGTGCCGAACGATCAGGTCGAAGAGGGCCGATAGGTCCTTGCGCGGGCCGTCCAACTCCATATCGGCCCAGCCCGACCGGCCGGAGGCGTACATGGCCGGGAAGTCCAGCTGATCGTCGTCCGCGTCGAGGTTGGCGAAGAGGTCAAACACTTCGTCCAGGGCGCGGTCCGGCTCCGCATCCGGCTTGTCGACCTTGTTCAGCACCACGATGGGCTGCAGGCCGAGGGCGAGCGCCTTGGACGTCACGAACTTGGTCTGCGGCATCGGGCCTTCGGCGGCGTCGACCAGCAGGACCACGCCGTCGACCATCGACAGGATCCGCTCCACCTCGCCGCCGAAATCGGCGTGGCCGGGCGTATCGACGATGTTGATGCGGGTGCCGTTCCATTCGACGGAGGTCGCCTTGGCGAGGATCGTGATGCCCCGCTCCCGCTCCAGATCGTTACTGTCCATCGCCCGCTCGGTCGTGGCCTGCCCCTCGCGGAAGGTGCCCGATTGCTTGAGCAGCTCGTCCACCAGCGTGGTCTTGCCGTGGTCGACGTGGGCGATGATCGCGATGTTGCGCAGGTCCATGGCAGGCCTCCTTGAGCGGCGTTGCCGGGGCCATATAGCGCTGCGGTGCAGAAGGGAAGGCTAGTGTGCCTTGCTGCCGGAGAAGAGCTGGATCACGCAAATGCCCGCGATGATAAGGCCCAGGCCGATCATGGCGGCCGGGTACAGCCGCTGGCCGAAGACGGCAAAGCCGATCAGCGCGATCAGGACGATGCCGAGGCCCGACCAGATGGCGTAGAGGATGCCGACGGGAAAGAACTTCAGCGCGATGCCCAGGAAGTAGAACGCGCAGCCATAGGCCAGCACCACCAGGATCGACGGCCCGACGCGCGTGAATTGCTGGCTGGCCTGCAGCGCGGTGGTACCGATCACTTCGGCGGCAACGGCGATGGCGAGGTAGAGATAGGGCATGGCGGGCTCCGCTGGGGTGCGGCCATGGGTGCCGCGGGCGGCGGCGCTGTCAAGCCGCTCAGGTCGCCACGTAGCGGTCCCGGCGGTGGTTGATGGCGATCACCAGGTTCAGCACCAGCGCGCCGAGCAGGGAGTAGAGCACGACGGACAGCGGAAAGAGCAGGGCGGCAATGCCGAAGATCACCGCGTCCACGATAAGCTGGACGTAGCCCGCCCGAAAGCCGGTGCTGTCTTGCACCATCAGCGCCACGACCCCGAGCCCCCCGAGCGAGCCGTTGTGCCGGAACATCGCGAGTAGCCCGATGCCCACGGTGGCGCCGAAGATCACGGCGCCGAGGGCCACGTTCACGTCACCGAGGTTGAGGCCCAAAGGCAGGGCCTCGGTCACCGCGGAGAGGGCCGTGACCGACAGCAGCGATTTGACGGTGAACTCCGCACCGAGGCGGCGGTAGGCGAGGGCGTAGAACGGCAGGTTGATGACGAAGAAGACCGCGCCGAAGGACCAGCCGGACAGGTAGGCGATGATGACGGCGATGCCCGCGGTCTGGCCTGTGATCAGGCCCACATGGGTGAGCACGTGCAGGCCCAGCCCGCACAGAAACACGCCCAGCCCAAGGCCTTGCGCATCGTCGAGCGCGGAGTGTTTCACATCGGGGTCGTGCATTGCCATAAGGCGCAGTTAGGGCAGGTGTGCTGCCCTTTCCAGCCGTGATCGCTGCGGTGCGGCATTTCTGTCCAGAAATGCGGGGCGTCCATCCTTGAAGGATCGATCTGCGGGCAATTCTTGAAGAATTGCCTACCCGGCCAGCGCCTTGTTGAGGTTCTCATCGATTTTTTCGAGGAACCCCATCGTCGTCAGCCAGCCCTGGTCCGGGCCGACCAGCAGCGCGAGGTCCTTGGTCATCTGGCCCGATTCCACCGTCTCCACCACGACCCGCTCCAGCGTTTCGGCGAACCGGGTCAGCTGCGCGTTGCCGTCCAGCTTGGCCCGGTGCTTGAGGCCCCCGGTCCAGGCGTAGATGGAGGCTATGGAATTCGTCGACGTCGCCTCCCCCGCCTGGTGCTGGCGGTAGTGGCGGGTGACGGTGCCGTGGGCGGCCTCGGATTCTACAATCTTGCCGTCGGGGGTCATCAGCTGGCTCGCCATCATGCCCAGGCTGCCGAAGCCCTGGGCCACCACGTCGGATTGGACGTCGCCGTCGTAGTTCTTGCAGGCCCAGACAAAGCCGCCGTTCCACTTGATCGCGCAGGCGACCATGTCGTCGATCAGGCGGTGTTCGTACCAGATGTTCTTGGCCTCGAACTGGTCCCTGAACTCGGCCTCGTAGACTTCGGCGAAGATCTCAAGGAAGCGGCCGTCGTATTGTTTGAGGATCGTGTTCTTGGTCGACAGGTATACCGGCCAGCCGAGGCTGAGGCCGTAGTTGAAGGACGCGCGGGCGAAGTCGTAGATGGATTTGTCGACATTATACATCGACATGAAGACGCCGGCACTGTCCGCTTTGTAGACTTCGTGCTCGATCTCCGTCCCGTCTTCGCCGACGAATTTCATCGTCAGCGTGCCGGCGCCGGGGAACTTCATGTCCGTCGCTTTGTACTGGTCGCCGAAGGCGTGGCGGCCGACAACGATGGGCCGGGTCCAGCCGGGGACAAGGCGCGGCACGTTGCGGCAGATGATCGGCTGGCGGAAGATCACGCCGCCTAGGATGTTGCGGATGGTCCCGTTCGGGCTGCGCCACATCTTCTTGAGCCCGAACTCTTCGACTCGCGCCTCGTCCGGGGTGATGGTGGCGCATTTGACGGCGACGCCGACCTCTTTGGTCTTTTCGGCGGCATCGATGGTGATCTGGTCGTCGGTCGCGTCGCGAGCCTCGATCCCGAGATCGTAGTAGAGCAGGTCAATGTCGAGATAGGGCTCGATCAGCTTTTTCTTGATGAAGTCCCACATGATGCGGGTCATCTCGTCCCCATCCATTTCGACGATGGGGTTGTCGACTTTGATCTTGGTCATCTTTGGCTCCGGTAACGGTGCTGCCGTTTGGCTAAGACCAAAGACATCCGCAGGATGTCGACACGCCGACCGCCCCCCCATGGGCGGCGTGTTCAACGCCACCCGCGGTCGGCTTACGCGAAGCGAGACCTTAGCCGCGCGGTGCGCGACGAATACTCACCCTCGCCTATCGCATTCCTGGTCACAGGAGGTGGTGCAAATCGCCGCACTTGGTATACATTCGTATACGCCGCATGGCGTGCGTGCTAGCCCGCGCGCAAATACATGACAGGAGCCGCCCTATGTCCGATATCATCTACACCAAGGTTGACGAAGCGCCGGAGCTGGCCTCGGCCTCCTTCCTACCGATCATTCGCGCCTTCGCAAGCGCGGCGGAGATCAGCGTGGGCGTGAAGGATATCAGCCTCGCGGGCCGCATCATCGCCGCGTTCCCCGAGCACCTCACCGAAGATCAGCGCCAGACCGACGCTCTGGCCGAACTGGGCGAGTTGGTGAAGACGCCGGGCGCGAACGTGATCAAGCTGCCGAATATCTCGGCCTCCGTCCCGCAGTTGGTCGCGGCGATCAAAGAGCTGCAAGGCAAGGGCTACGCGCTGCCCGACTACCCCGAGGACCCGGCGACGGATGCGGAGAAAGACGTGCGCGGGCGGTATGACGCCATCAAGGGCTCCGCGGTGAACCCGGTCCTGCGCGAGGGGAACTCGGACCGCCGCGCGGCGGCTGCCGTTAAGAACTACGCGCAGAAGAACCCCCATTCGATGGGCGCTTGGGAGGCATCGTCGAAAACCAAGGTGTCGTCGATGGCCGACAACGATTTCCGCGCCAACGAGGTGTCTGCGACGATCACGGCGGCGCAGGCGGGCGACGCGCGGATCGAATTCGAAGGGCCGGACGGCGTGAGCGTTCTCAAGGACGTCTGGCCGCTGGAGGAGGGCACCATCGCCGACGCCACCTGCATGTCGGCGGCGGCTTTGCGCAGCTTCCTCGACGGCGCGATCCAGGACACGATCGCGGACGGCACGATGTTCTCGCTGCACATGAAGGCGACGATGATGAAGGTGTCCGACCCGATCATCTTCGGCCACGCGGTGAAGGCCTGGCTTGGCCCGGTCTGGGACGCGCATGGCGCGGCCATTGCGGCGGCGGGCGGCAACCCGAATGCGGGCCTTGCGGACGTGCTGGCGGCCATCGACACGCTGCCCAATGCAGACGCGGTGAAGGCGGAGATCGAGGCGCTTGAGCGTCCTTCGATGTATATGGTCGACAGCGACAAGGGCATCACCGGCCTGCACGTGCCCAGCGACGTCATCATCGACGCCTCCATGCCGGCCGTCATCCGCGCAGGCGGCAAGGGCTGGGACGAGAGCGGCGCGAAGGGCGACACGAATTGCGTGATCCCCGACCGCTGCTACGCGCCGGTTTATGACGAGACGATCGAGTTCTTCAAAGCCAACGGTGCGCTGGATGTGACCACCGCCGGGGCCGTGGCCAATGTCGGCCTGATGGCGCAGAAGGCCGAAGAATACGGCAGCCACCCGACAACTTTTGAGGCGCCCGCCGCGGGCAAGATGCGCATCGTGACGGCCAATGGCGATGTGCTGCACGAGCACAGTGTGGAGGCGGGCGATATTTGGCGTGCCTGCACGGTGAAGAAAGCGCCGATTGAGAACTGGATCCAGCTGGCGATGGACCGCCAGCGCCTGACGGGCTCGGAGGCCATCTTCTGGCTGGACGCGGACCGCGCGCACGATGCGCAGCTGATCCAATACGTGAAGCCTGCACTGGAAGCGGCTGGTGTGGCGGACAAATTCCTGATCCTCGACCCGCGCGCGGCGACGCGTCAAAGCCTTGAGACGATCACGGCGGGCAAGGACAGCATCGCGATCACGGGCAACGTGCTGCGCGACTATTTGACGGATTTGTTCCCGATCCTCGAGTTGGGGACGAGCGCCAAAATGCTTTCTATCGTCAAGCTGATGCAGGGCGGCGGGCTGTTCGAGACGGGCGCGGGCGGCTCTGCCCCCAAACACGTGCAGCAGCTGCAGGCCGAAAACCATCTGCGTTGGGACTCGATGGGCGAGTTCTGCGCGCTGGGGGAGTCGCTGAACTTCTTGGCCGACGCGCAGGGCAACGCCAAGGCTGGCGTTCTGGGCCGCGCTGCGGAGGCGGCGACGCAGGGCATTCTGGATGAAAATCGCTCGCCTGGCCGCAAGGTCGGCCAGCCCGACAACCGCGCCAGCCACTACTGGTTCGCCCGTTACTGGGCCGAAGCGCTGGCCGCGCAGGGCGACGATACCGATCTGGCCGCGCATTTCGCGCCTATCGCCGCAAAGCTGGCCGAAGGCGAGGCCGCGATCCTGGCCGAGCTAAAGGCCGCGGCTGGCAGCGCCGCGGATACGGGTGGTTATTTCCAGAACGACGATGCGAAGGCGGCAGACGTCATGCGCCCCTCGGCGACGCTGAACGCGATCATCGGGTAGAGAGACGCGCGAGGATAGCGGGATGGGCGATATCGCCCATCCTACGAGGAGTTCGTCAGCCCTGGCCGGCCTCGAACGCCTTGAGCTTGCGGGCCAAGAATTGCCGGCCCTGCTTTTCGGCCATGCGCGTGCGGACAGCGGTCAGGAACGCCTCTTCAAGAGTTTGCGACGAGGCGCCGAGGACCGTGCCAAGCTCCATGAACAGCCTGTCCTCGCCCGTTTTGTCCTGAACGGCGATGCAATCCTCGGCCAGCTTGTTGGCCATTGCGGTGACGGTGGGATCGGCCATCTAGCGGGTCGTCTCGGTCAGGCGGCGTTTCACGTAGTCGGTCGTGTCGCCGATCAGCGTGTCCAGATGCGGCTCTTCGAAGAAATGGCCGGCGCCTTCGACTTCGGTGTGGGTGATCGTGATGCCCTTCTGCTCGTGCAGCTTGTTCACCAGGGCCGTGGTGTCCGCGGGGGGGGCCACGCGGTCGTTGGTGCCGTTGATGATCAGGCCCGAGGACGGGCAGGGCGCCAGAAACGAGAAATCGTACATGTTGGCGGGCGGGGAGACGGAGATGAAGCCGGTGATCTCGGGCCGGCGCATCAGAAGCTGCATGCCGATCCACGCGCCGAACGAGAAGCCTGCGACCCAGCAATGCTTGGAATTGTTGTTCATTGACTGCAGGTAGTCGAGCGCGCTGGCCGCATCCGACAGCTCACCGATGCCCTGGTCGTACTCGCCCTGCGACCGCCCCACGCCGCGGAAATTGAAGCGCAGCACGGTGAAGCCCATGTTGTAGAAGGCGTAATGCAGCGCGTGCACGACCTTGTGGTTCATCGTGCCGCCGAATTGCGGGTGCGGGTGCAGTACGATGGCGATGGGCGCATCGCGCTCTTTTTGGGGGTGGTAGCGGCCTTCGAGGCGGCCTTCGGGTCCGGGGAAAATGACCTCGGGCATTGCAGTCCCTTCGTGCTGTTCGGAAGGGCGCGGTTGACGGGTGGCGGGCGCGACCTTAGAACTGTTCTAAATCATTGGGCGGACCAATTTCCGCCGCTGCTGCGATGTATGGCGCGCGCGCGCCGAGGTCAACGGAAGGAGCGCTATGAAGCTGTCGACGAAGGGCCGCTACGCGATGGTCGCGCTGGCCGATCTGGCGCTGCAACCGGCGGAGCATCTGGTCAGCCTGGGGGAGATCGCGGAGCGCCAGGACATCTCGCTGCCCTATCTGGAGCAATTGTTCGTCAAGTTGCGGCGGGCGGATCTGGTGACCTCCGTGCGCGGTCCGGGCGGCGGCTACCGTCTGGCGCGCGGGGCGTCCGACATCCGCGTGGTCGATATCCTGCGCGCCGTGGACGAGACGGTGGACGCGATGCACAAGGGCGCCGGTGCGTCTGGCGGGGCATCCGGCAGCCGCGCGCAGTCGCTGACCAACCGGCTATGGGAGGGGCTGAGCGCACATGTCTATGTCTTCCTGCACCAAACCCGGCTGAGCGACGTTGTGTCGAACGATCTGGCGCCGTGTCCGGCCGTGCCCTCGCTGTTCGCGGTGGTGGATGAGACCTAAGACCGCCTGGGGGCTGCGCGCCCCCTAGACCCCTGCGGAGTTGTTTTTGGCCAAGTGAAGATGAACCGAGTCTATCTGGATCATAACGCGACGACCCCCCTGCGCGCCGAGGCGCGGGACGCGATGCTGCGTGCTATGGACGTCGTGGGAAATCCGGCGTCCGTGCATGCGGAGGGGCGCAGGGCGAAGGGGATCGTCGAGGCGGCGCGGGCGCAGGTGGCGGCTTTGGTCGGCTGCGGGCGTCAACAGGTCGTGTTCACCGGGTCTGCGACCGAAGCCGCAGCGTTGGCGGTGGCGCAGAAGGGGCGTCATGGCGGCGTGTTTTCCGCGCTGCCGACGGAGCACGATTGTTTCTACGACTGGAGCGAGGCGGAAGATGCCGATTTCGTCGCCCACTCAGCGGCCAATTCCGAGACGGGCATTATGTTGCCAGGAGGATTGGTTGCCGAAGGGGATGGTATCGTCTGCGACATAACCCAAGTCGCGGGGAAGGCGCCTGTTGTCTACGGCGCCTCAAAGCCGGCCTATATGATCCACGATGCGGCTCGCCATCTCGGCGACACGAGCGGGCTGAC
>JBCDFL010000055.1:0-17181 GCA_039178165.1 Pseudomonadota bacterium
GGCGGTGCCGGCGGTGACCTTGGCGACGACCTCGTCGGGCACCGCGTGGCGGGTGCGGGTGTCGATCAGCGTCGATTCCGCCGCGATCCCTTCGGCATAGATGATCTGGTGCGCGTCGAAGAGCAGCTGGAAATAGTCGACAAAGCCGCCGTCCTGCACTGTCACGCTGTCGCCGTTCACCAAGTGCCGCGCCTTGACCAGCAGCTCGGACCGCCCCGCGCCCAGCCGGTCGGAGCGTTGGTAGATGAAAAGGCGATGCTCGGGCGAGACGATCAGATCGCGCGTGTTGTTCAGAACGCCGGCCCGGATGCGGATCGGGGCAAAGGCGCCCGTCGCCCGCGTGGTCGAGGTGCCGATCCAGCGGATCGCCTGCGGGCCCGCATCACGCGTGAGGATGCGCATGCCGACCTCAAGCTCTTCGATCGGGACCTGCGCGCCGGAGGCCATCGTGATGCAGGTCCCCCGCACAAAGCGCGCGCATTGCGCCTGGGCAAACATGTCGGAGGTCGCGTCCGCGTCGATCCCGACCAGCGCGTAATCCGTCCGGTCCGTCAGCGGCGCCAAGGGCAGAAGGAAGATGTCCGCGACATGCCCGCTGGCGTCGACCTCCACCAGCACGATGGCGCCCGTCGCGCGCCCGTCGGGCGACATCAGCGTCAGCGCGCAATCGAGGTGCAGCGCCGCGCCGGGCGTGCCCGCATCGCTGCTGGGCGCCACGGTGAACCCCTCCGGCCCCGGCTGCAGGCCTAGCCGCAAAGGCGCGGCGCCGGGGGCGAGCGCGTAGATATCGTCCAGCTCCAGCTCAGTGGCGAAGGACACCGCGTCACCCAGATTCGCCCCGTGCGTCACGGTGAACGCCGCGCCGGGATAGACCGGCAACATATGGGCAGGGGCTTGGGTCATGGGGCTCTCGTAACGGGTGCAGCCGAATTAAGCTAGGAATGTGGCGCCGGGCGGTCAACGGGCAGGCGATTTGCTGGCATCCGCGCGGGCGGTGATGTTAGCTGCCCGCAGGACTGAAGGGGGAAGAGATCATGGATTTGGGAATTGCGGGCAAACGGGCGCTGGTCTGCGCGTCGAGCAAGGGGCTCGGCCGAGGCTGCGCCCTGGCGCTCGGGCAGGCGGGCGTGCACTTGGTGCTGAACGCCCGCGGAGCTGAGGCGCTGGAGGCCACCGCCGCTGAGGCCCGCGCGCTAGGCTTGGAGGTCACCGCCGTGGCCGCCGATATCACCACCGAAGACGGCCGGGCCGAGGTGCTGGAGGCCGCCGGCACGCTCGACATCCTGGTGACCAATGCGGGCGGCCCGCCGCCGGGCATGTGGCACGATTGGGGCCGGGAGGACTTCATCGCCGCGCTCGACGCGAACATGCTGGCGCCCATCGCGCTGATGACCGCGCTCCTGCCCGGCATGGCGGAGCGGGGCTGGGGCCGGGTGGTCAACATCACCTCGCAAAGCGTCAAGGCGCCGATCCCGCAGCTGGGCCTGTCGAACGCCGCGCGCACGGGCCTCACGGGCTATGTCGCCGGCACCGCGCGGCAGGTGGCGCCGCGGGGCGTGACGATCAACAACCTCTTGCCCGGTATCCACGCGACCGACCGGGCCGATGCCCTCGACGGCGGGGTGAGCCGGGCGCAGAACATCTCCCTCGACGAGGCGCGGGCCCAGCGCGCCGCCACCATCCCCGCCCGCCGTTACGGCACCGCCGAAGAGTTCGGCGCCGCCTGTGCCTTCCTCTGCTCGCAGCACGCCGGGTTCATCGTCGGGCAGAACATCCTGCTGGACGGCGGCGCGACAAATGCGACGATCTGAAGGTACTGGGGCACAAGGGCAGCGCCGCCCCGCCGGGGTGGCGCGCATCCTGAACGCTACGGTGTCTAGAGCCATCCAGACCAGCGGCCCCGCAAGGCCCGGCCTCACCAAAGCGCCGCCCCGGTGGGGGCGGGCCGGCGCTGCCCGTCTTGCAGACGGTCAGGGTTTCGAAACGATAAAATCATGAAACACCCGCAAGCTCAGACACTTGCCCGTCGGTACGGCGGGCAGCGCCCTCCCTCCCCCACGGGAGGGCGCCTTGGCGGGTCCGGGCTGCAGCCGCGCCGCTGCGCGCGTGATGTTTTTCAATCCCGCTGCGAGGGTGCGGCGCCCGCCCGAGGTCGGGCGCTGCCCTTATCGCCCTGCATCAAGGCGGAAGCGATCTGATGGCACGCGGCGTCGCGGCACAGCCGACATTTTCGCTCAAGGACCAGCTGTTCAATGCGGGCACCCTCGGCCAATTGGGCCGCGAATACGCCGCGGGCATTCCCGGCTTCGACGGGGATGCCTTCGCCGCCGAGGCGCTGGCCGGCGTGCCGGACCGCTCCCTGATCGCCTGCCTCGACCACTTCGCCGACTGTCTGGAGCCGCGCCTGGCGCCGGACTTCCCCACCATGGGGGACCAGCTCGAGGCGGCGATGCCCCCGCGCCTCGACCCCAGCCTCACAGACGACGATTTCGGTCTCTTCATCCACGCCGTCCCCGGCGTGCTCGCCGTCCGCCACGGGCTGGAACACCACCGGGACCGCGCGCTCGATCTGCTGCACGCGGCGACGCAGCGCTTCTCGATGGAGTTCTACATCCGCCCCTTCCTCAACCGCTGGCCGGAGGAGACGCTCACCCGCCTCGCGCTCTGGGCCGAGGACGACAATTACCACGTCCGCCGCCTGGTCAGCGAGGGCACGCGGCCCAAACTGCCCTGGGCGAAGAATATCACGATGGACCCGGCCCGCGCCTGGCCGCTGCTGGACAGACTGCACGTCGACCCGACGCGGTTCGTCACCCGCTCGGTCGCCAACCACCTCAACGACATCACCAAGACCGATACGCCCAGCGTCGTCGCCCGCCTGCGCGCCTGGGCCAAAGCCGGCGCGCAACGGCCCAAGGAGCTGGACTGGATGACCCGCCACGCTCTGCGCACGGCAGTGAAGGCCGGCGATGCGGACGCTCTGGCCCTGCTGGGCTACGCGCGGGACGTGCTGGTGCAGGCGTCCTTGACCCTTGACCCGCCGGACCCGCAGATCGGCCAAGCCGTCACGATCAGAGTCACGCTGGAAGCGGACCAAGACTTGCCCGTCATGGTCGACTACCGCCTGCGCTTCGCCCGCCCGTCTGGCCGCGCGGCGGAGAGGGTCTTCAAGCTCAAGCAGGCCAAGCTCAAGGCCGGCGTGCCGCTAACCGCCCAAAAGGCGCACAAGCTGAGGGGCGATGCCACCACCTTCACCCTGCACCCCGGCGCGCACGGCGTCACTGTGCAGGTCAACGGCGTCGACGTGGCGAGCGGCACGTTCGACCTGCGCTGAGCCTTGCCGCCCCACAGGCGCGCTGCTAGGCAATCCCGACTTGAATGATCGGACACAGCCCACGTGACGCCCCGCCTCGAACTCAAAGGCCTGACGCGCCGCTTCGCCGGGCGGGCCGTCGTGGACGACGTGTCCCTCAGCCTCGCGCCGGGGCAGGTGACCTGCCTTCTGGGCCCCTCGGGCTGCGGCAAATCCACGACCCTGCGCATGGTCGCGGGGATCGAGGCGCCGGATACGGGCGAGATCTGGGTCGACGGCGCGCTGATCTGCGACGGCGTCACCCGCGTGCCGCCCGAACAGCGCGAGATCGGGCTGATGTTTCAGGATTTCGCGCTCTTCCCCCATCTCGATGTGGCGGGCAATGTGGGCTTCGGCCTGCGCGGGGCGGGCAAGGCCGCCCGCGTGGCCAAAATGCTGGAGCGGGTGGACATGACCCGCCACGCCAGCGCCTTCCCGCACGAGCTGTCGGGGGGCGAGCAGCAGCGCGTCGCCCTCGCGCGCGCCCTGGCACCGCGCCCGCGGATCATGCTGATGGACGAGCCGTTCTCCGGCCTCGACAACCGCCTGCGCGACGGCATCCGCGACGACACTTTGGCCCTGCTCAAGGAAGAAGGGACCGGCGTGCTGCTCGTCACCCACGAGCCCGAAGAGGCGATGCGCATGGCCGACGAGATCGCGCTGATGCGGGACGGGCGGATCGTGCAATCGGGCGCGCCCTATAACGTCTATACCAGCCCGGTGGACCGCGCGGCGACCGCCTTCTTCAGCGATATCAACGTGCTGCACAGCGCCGTGCGCGGGGCGCTGGCCGATACCCCTTTCGGCGATTTCCTCGCGCCGGGCCACGCGGACGGCACGGCGGTCGACATCGTCTTCCGCCCGCAGCATGTGAGCATCGATTTCGACCGGGCAGGCATCGGCCCCGCGCCCACCCCCGCCACCGGCAAAGCCGCCCGCGCGCAGGTGGTGCGCGCACGTTTTCTGGGGCAGGATTCGCTCGTCGAATTCGCGCTGGAGGGCACGGACATCCGCGTCACCGCAACCGTCCCGGCGGTCTTCCTGCCGCCCGCCGGCACCGCGATGTGGCTAAGCGTGCCGCGCGCGCGCTGTTTCATCTTCCCGTCTCAGGACGCCGCCCAGGAGGCCATATGACACCGCTGATCCAGGAATTCGGCTTCGGCAACTCGCTGCGCCGGGGTGACTATACCGAGGCCGCCGTGCGCGCCGTGCGCCACGCGCTCTGGCGCAATTCGATCAACGTTGCGGAGCTTTTGGGCTTCGACAAAGACGACATGCGCGTCGACGTGCGCATCGGCGTGCAGGCGCCCGGTGAGGTGGACACGGGCCAGGTCGCCGCGGTCTTTCCCTACGGCACCGCGCGGATCGAGGTCGTGGCGGGCGGGCTGAACGTGCCCCGCGCCGACGGCACCGTTACGGTCATGGCCCAAGCCGCCCTCAGCGTGGGCTTCGAGATGGAGCGGGCAGATGACTGAACAGCGCGTGATCCTCGAGATGGGGCAGGGCGCCGACCTGCACGGCCAGGACATGACCAAAGCCGCCTGCCGCGCGGTGCGCGACGCGCTCGCCGGCTCGTCCCTGCCGCTCTTTTCGGCGTTGGGGCTGCGGGCAGATGACATGCGCATCGACGTGACCATCGGCGTGCCGGACCCGAACGCCGTGGACGCGGGCACAGTCGCGGCTCAGCTGCCCTACGGCACCGTGTCGGTCCGTGCGGTCCCCGGTGGTCTGATCTCGGGCGATGCGGTCCTCGCGGCGGCGTCGGTGGAGGTGTATTTGCCCAAACAGACCGGCTGGCGACTGCGCTAGCGGGCCGCCAGGTAGTCGGCATAGGTCCGGCCCGGCTCGTCCACGAACAGATCGGGCAGGGGCTCCGCGCTCTGGATCAGGTCCACGCGGAAGACGCGAAAGGCACTCCGCCACTCGCACCAGGCGGTGAGGGTCCAGACCCGCCCCATTGCGGCCAGGTGCAGCGGGCGGACACTGCGCGTCGTGATGCGGTCGCCCTTGGAATGATAGGTCAGCCGCAGCTTCTGCCGCGCCCGGATCGCCGCGCGCAGGCGGCCCATGTGGCCCGCCCCGCGCGCCGCATCGGCAAAGGGGTAGGTGGAGAAGACCCAGCGATCCGCCGCGGCGATGCCGGTTTCCGGCAGGGCCTCGTCCAGCTTGGCCCCCAGGCTCTGCGCCGCCGCGGCCAGGTCCGGGTCGGAGGCCTCAGCGACGATGGCGAGGCCGAGGTTCAGCGCCTCCAGCTCCGCCGGGCGTAGCGTTAGGGGCGGCAGCGCGATGGCCTCCGTCAACCGGTAGCCTGCCCCCCGCGCGCCCGCCACCGGCACGCCGGAGGCCTGTAGCACCTCCATGTCGCGGTAGATGGTGCGCGCCGTGACGCCCAGCCGGGCGGCCAGATCCTCCGCCCGGTGCAGCGCGCCGTCCTGCAAATGGGTCAGCAACGTGGACAGGCGGTCGGATCGGGACAAGGAGCCTCCAGAGGGCGGGACGCTCCTGACACTAACCTGTCAGTTGATGTGCCGCCACCCGATTTTTCCGCCAAAAGTCCGCACCGCAAACCCTCAGGGTTGTGCATCTGCCTTCCGGTTCCGGGCCGCGCTGCGTAGGTCTGAGACAAACGCACACCATTCATGGGAGAGACATCATGGGTCTTGGAAATATCGGCCTTCCGGGCATTCTGCTGATCGCCATCGTCGTTCTGGTCCTCTTCGGCCGCGGAAAGATCGCCAATCTGATGGGCGAGGTCGGCAAGGGCATTACGAGCTTCAAGAAGGGCATCAACGAGGGCCAACAAGAGCTCGAAGACGACAAGGCGACGGCGGCCAAGGACGTCACGCCCGAAACCGACAAAGACAAAGCCTAAACGATGTTCGACCTCGGGTTTGCCGAGCTTCTGGTCATCGGCATCGTCGCGCTGATCGTCGTCGGCCCCAAGGACCTGCCGGTCATGTTCCGCAGGGCGGGGCAGTTCGTCGGCAAGATGCGCGGCATGGCGCGTGAGTTTTCGACGGCCATGAACCAAGCCGCCGATGACAGCGGCATGCGCGATATCCAGAAGACGCTGAAGACGGCGACCAACCCTATCGGCTCGGCCATGGACGAGGTCAAATCGGCGACCAAGGGCCTCGCCAACGTGGACCCCGACAGCCACACCGGCAAGCTGGCCAACGAACGGGCGGAGAACGCCGCCAAGATCCAGGCCGCCACCGCCCGCGCCGCCGCCGAACGCAAGGCCCGTGAGGCCGAAGAGGCGCTGCGCAAGGCCGAAGAGCTGGAGGCCAAAGTGCCGGCCCCGGAGAGCAAAGATGAGTAGCAGCGAAGAGAACCTCGACGACAGCGCCGCGCCGCTGATCGAACACCTAGCGGAGCTGCGCACGCGGCTGATCCGCTCGGTCATCGCGTTCATCATCGCGATCACGCTGTTCTTCGTGCCCATCCAGGGTGAGTTCATCGCGGCGCATGTTTTGAACTTCCTGCTGGAGCCCATTGAAAACACGCTGCGATCTTTGGGTGATCCCAGCCCGACCTTCCAGTACACCTCGCCGCAGGAATACCTCTTCACGCTGTTCCGCGTGTCGATGGTGTTCGGCTTCGGCCTCGCCTTCCCGGTGATCGGCTGGCAGATGTGGCGCTTCGTGGCGCCCGGGCTCTATCGCCAGGAAAAATCGGCTTTCCTGCCGTTCCTCATCGCCTCGCCGGTGATGTTCCTCCTCGGCGCGTCCTTCGCCCAATTCGTCGTCACGCCCCTGGCGATGACGTTCCTTCTGGGCTTTGCCGATGGCTCCTTCCTCGACCTCTTTGCCGCCGCGACGGGCGTTGCGCAGGAAAGCGCGGAGACGACCCGCCCCACCATCGTCTTCAACGGCAAGGTGAACGAGTCCCTCGACATCACGCTCAAGTTCATCATCGCCTTCGGGCTGTGCTTCCAGCTTCCGGTCCTGCTGACGCTGATGGGTAAGGCGGGGCTGGTCAGCGCGGAGGGCCTTGGCAACGTCCGCAAATACGCGATGGTCGGGATCCTGGTCCTCGCCGCGCTGGTAACCCCGCCGGATGTGATCACGCAGATGATCCTCTTCACTGTGGTCTACGGCCTTTACGAGGTGTCGATCTTCCTGGTCGCCCGGGTGGAGCGTAAGCGCGAGGAAGAGCTGCGCGCCGACGGCTACTACGACGACGAAGACGACTTTGGCGATCTGCCCGAAGACGAGCTGAAGTGACGGACCCTCTGGACCGGATCGCTGCGGCGCTGGAGCGGATGGCCCCGGCGCCCGCGCCCCTGCCGGATTGGCGGGCGGAGGCTTACGTTTGGCACACCGGCCCGGACCGCCTCGCGCCGGTGGCGGCGGTGAACCGTGTCCCTCTGGACCTGCTAGTCGGGATCGACCGGGCCAAGGAAACGCTGCTGGCCAACACCGAACGCTTCGCCCGCGGTCTACCCGCCAACAACGCGCTGCTTTGGGGCTCGCGCGGGATGGGAAAGTCGAGCCTGGTCAAGGCGGTGCACGGCGCGCTTCATCCGTCGCATGAGGCGCTCAAGCTGGTCGAGTTGCAGCGAGAGGACTTGCCCTCCGTCGGGCGTCTGCTGGCGGTGCTGCGCGGTGCGCCGGGGCGCTTCGTGCTCTACTGCGACGATCTGAGCTTTTCCCAGGACGACGCGCACTACAAATCGCTCAAAGCCGTGCTGGACGGCGGTGTGGAGGGGCGCCCGGACAATGTGGTGCTCTATGCCACGTCGAACCGCCGCCACCTGATGCCCCGCGACATGATCGAGAACGAGCGCGGCAACGCCATCAACCCGTCCGAAGCGGTGGAGGAGAAGGTGTCACTCTCCGACCGCTTCGGCCTGTGGCTGGGCTTTCACGCCTGCGATCAGGAGGCGTTCCTGTCCATGATCCGCGGCTATTGCGACGCCTACGGGGTGGAGATCAGCGACGGCAGCCTGCGCGCCGAGGCGATCGAGTGGCAGGCGACGCGCGGCAGCCGCTCCGGCCGTGTGGCGTGGCAGTTCTTTGTCGATTTGGCGGGGCGGTCAGGGGTCACCATCGCTTAAGCGACAAACCGGACTGTGCTGCTTAGCCCACCGACATCCGCAGGATGTCGACACGCCGGCCGCCCCGTTTTGCCGAAGGCAAACCTTCGGTTTGACGGGCGGCGTGTCCGACGCCACCCGCGGCCGGCTTCGGGGCTGAGCCTAAAACGCCGGAAACGCATCCAGCTCGAAGGCATTTGCCAGTAGTGCGACACATAGGCTGCCCCGTTTTGTGGGGGGCCAACCCTCTTTTTTGGCGGCTGGCATTTTCCAAGCCGCCTGCACGGTGCACGTATAGTGTAGCGCAGCCGCCGCGAAAATGGCATCACATCACAGCGCAATAGGCGACGACATCACCCCTCTAGATAGGTCTCCGGATCGACGGAATCGAAGCCGTCCCGCACCTCGAAATGCACGTAATTGTCCTCCCCGCCGCGCAGCTTGGCGATGGCAGTGCCGCGGCGGACAGTGTCGTCTTTGGCGACCGTCACGTCCGTCACGTTGGCATAGACCGTCAGCAGGCCGGAGGCGTGGCGGATCACCACGATGGGCACGCCGTCGGCGCTGCGGGTGATGGCGGCGACGGTGCCGTCGGCGGCGGCTTTCACGGGCGTGCCGGGGGCGGCCTGGATGTTGATGCCGTCGTTGCGGCCCTTGCGGTAGGTGCGGATGATGCTGCCCTGGACGGGCAAGGACATCTCCGCCCGGCTGGCGCTGGGCGTCTCGCGGCCCACATCCGCGGCGGGCGCCTCTGGCTCCGGCAGTTGGGCGGCGCGTTCGGGATCGGGCAGCGGCGTCGCCGCGCTGGGGGGCAGCGGCGTGGGCGAGCCTGCGCCGGGCGTCGTCGGCGCCTCGATGATCGGATCGGCCGGTGCGGGCGCGCCGGCACGCGCCGTCGGGATCAGCAGGAACTGCCCCTCGCGGATGGCGAAATCGCTGCCCAGGCCGTTCCATTCGGCCAGGCTGCGCACCGGCACCTGGTAGAGCCGCGCGATGGTATAGGCGGTCTCCCCCCGCTCCACCCGGTGGCGGATCGGCTCTTCGCCGGTCTGCACGCGTGCGGGACGCGCCGGCGCGGGGGCGGGCGTGGTGTCGGGGGCGGCGTCGATGGCGGCGCCGGCGAGTTCTGTCACATCGACCGGGGCAGGCCGGATCGGGCCGGTGCCGATGGCGCCCGTGGCGGGCGACGGATCGGTCACGCGGCGGGGCAGGGCGATCACCTCGCCCGCGCGCAGGCCTACATCCGGGGCGATCCCGTTGAAGCGCGCCAGCTCCGCCTCCGGCAAGCCCACCCGGGCCGCCACATCCGTCACCGTGTCGCCGCGCCGCGCCACCGCGACCTGGTAGCCGGGATAGGAGATCACGCCGCGATCGTCGGGCCGCGGCCGGTCCGTGGTGGCCGTCGTCGCGGCCTCTGCGGTGCTGAACCCGCCGGTCACGCCGCGCAGGTCGAAATCCAGCGGCTGGTCGCACGCAACAAGGCCGAGCACGGCCAGAAAGGGAAAAAGGCGGGGCATCTGCACGTGTCCTCTGCGGCCGCCTGCCCGCATCTTACCGTGCGCGCTTTGGGCGGAACTCTGCCGATCTACGCGTCCTGCCCCAACCCTTCGAGCAGCGGGACAAAGCGCACCGGTCGCAATTCGTCGTAATCCAGCCCGTTTTCGGTTTTTCGCACCCGAATAAGGCTCTGGACGGTGTCGGATTGGCCCACCGGCACCACCATAATACCGCCCATTTTCAATTGGGCCAAGAGCGGGCCCGGCGGGTCCTCCGCCGCCGCGGTCACGATGATGCGGTCGAACGGGGCCTGATCGGGCAGGCCAAAGCTGCCGTCGCCGCTGATCGCGGTGATGTTCGTCAGGTCCAGCGCCTCGAAAACGCTGCGCGCCTCACGCACCAGGCGGCGGTGGCGATCGATGGTGTAGACCCGGCGCGCCAGCTTGCTGAGGATCGCGGCCTGGTAGCCGGAGCCGGTCCCGACCTCCAGCACCTTGTCGCGCGGGCTGATCTGCAGCGCTTGGGTCATCAGCCCCACAACCGACGGCTGGCTGATCGTCTGCCCGCAGGCGATGGGCAGGGGCATGTCCTCGTAGGCGCGTTCGGCAAAGAGGCCGCGGATAAAGGGGCCGCGGTCGATCGTCTCCATCGCCGTGAGGACCGCCTTGTCGGTCACGCCCTTGGACCGCAGGGCGTAGAGGAACTGCATCTTGCGTTCCGCGTCGTCCATCAGCCGTCGATGCCTTGCAGCGTCTGAAGTGCGGCGTGGTCGGTCAGATCAGCGCGCATCGGCGTGACGGAGACGTAGCCGTCCAAATTCACCGCCGCATCGGTGCCCGCCGCGCAGTCCACGTGCTGGTTGCCGCCGCGGATCCAGACGAAGCGGCGGCCCGAGGGCGCCTCCACCGGCTGTGTGCCGAAATTGACGCCCGTGCGCCGGCCCTGGGGGGCGAGGCGGATGCCTTTGACATCCGCGCCGGGGACGGGCGGGAAGTTGACGTTGTAGAAGAGGCCGTAGGGCCTGTCCTCGTCCGGGCTGGCGGCGAGGATGCGGCGTACCACCTCGGCCCCGTGCTGGGCCGCCGCCTCGAACGGGTTCTCCGCGCGGGCGTTGGCGGGCCCGTAATATTGCGACAGCGCGATGGCGGGCAGGCCCTGAAGCGCCGCCTCGAGCGCTCCGCCGAGCGTGCCGGAATAGAGCGCGTTTTCGGCCGAATTGTTGCCCCGGTTCACGCCCGACAGGACCAGATCGGGGCGCGCGTCCTTCATCACGTCGTGCAGGCCGACGAGCACGCAATCGGCGGGCGAGCCTTCGGCGGCGAAGCGCCGCGGCCCGATCTCGGTCACCATCATGGGGCGCGTGTAGCTGATACAATGGGCGACACCCGATTGCTCGAAGGCGGGCGCGACGGTCCAGACATTCTCAGCCCCCGCGATGTCCGCCGCGATGGCGTGCAGCATCTCGAGGCCCGGGGCGGTGATGCCGTCGTCGTTGGTGATCAGAATGCGCATATTTGTGCCCTTTTGCGCTTTAGTAGGCGCCGTCTGTGCGAGCGTCTAGGGCGGGAGGCGACCCATGGCGACAAAGTCGCCAAGATTTGGGGGGCGGGAGTTGTTTTTGGCCAAGTGAAGCTGGGGGGCAGCGTAAATGAACTAAGGCAACTCGGCCAAGATGCGGCGGGCCTCGTCCATTGGGGCGGCCAGGGCGGCCTTGTCCTGACCGGGGTGCAGGCGGGCGCGGGTCGCGGTCGGCATCGGCTGGGGGGTGGCGATGTGGACTTTTGGCCCGAGCTTTGCCGTTTCCGCCGCCCAGGAGCGCACCAGGGCCATCTGCGCGGCTTTCGTGGCGCCGTAGGTGCCGTGATAGGGCAGGCCGGCGACCGGATCGTCGAAGAAGAGCGCCGTGCCCTCCGCGCCCAGCAGGGGCGCGACGTAGCCGATCAGCATCTGCGTGGCGGTGATGTTGATCGCGGCGGCTTTGCCGAAATCCTTGGCCGTGATGTCGGAGGCGGGGGTGAGCGCGGCGCTGTGGATGGCCGTATGCGCCCAAAGGTCCGCCTTGCCCCAGCGCTCAAAGATGCCGCGGCAGAGCGTCTGCATCGCCTCCGGCACGGTGATGTCCATGGGGGCTAGCGTGGCGGCGCCACCCGCGGCCTTGATCCGGTCGTCCAGCGCCTCCAGCGCGCCGGTGGTGCGGGCCACGGCGACGATATGGTGGGTGGGCGCCAGCGCTTCGGCCAGTGCGGCGCCAAGGCCCCGTGAGGCACCGGTGATGAGGGCAAGTTGTGTCATGCCGCCCTTTGCCCCGCCCGCGCGGCCCGGTCAAGCATCGCGGGCCCGCGTGCGCCGCGCGCCGCCTTTACGCGGGGGCGAGGTGATAGCGGAAGGTCATCGCCGCCAGGTGGTGCAGCGCGTCCGTCGGCAGGGGGGCGAGGGGCACACGCAGGGCGCGGCGCCCGTCATTGGGCAGGTCCGGATAAAGCGTGGCCACCCGCGCGGCGAGGTCGGTTTTACAATCGACGAAGAGGCTCAGATGGTCCGGGTCCTCGGGCCGCCAGAGCGCGCGCAGGGTGCTGCCCGTGCGGGGCCGCGCCGGGCGCCAGGCGGGCTGGCCCTATTTGAGGCTCTCGGTCAGCGGGCCCGGCGCGGCCGCCCGCGCGATGCGGCGCAGGGCGGCGAAGGCTTTGCGGGCGTCCGCGGGCCACGGGGCGGTGATGTCGGTGAACGGGTCCATAGGGCTGTGTATCACAACCCGCTGACGCCGTCTGTCAGGAGGGCATGCGCAGGACCCGCGCTCGCGCGCCCTTTTGCAGGTGCAGGGCGCCCGGCTCGATGGCCGTGACCGTCCCGAGGGGGGAGGCGTCGCCGGTGCGCAGGGTGAGCGTCTGCCCGGAGCCGAGGCGCACCAGCGCGCCCTTTGCGCCCTCGACCCCGAAGGTGCCCAGAAGCTGCGGGCGCGCCAGGCGCAGCTGGTTTTCCTCGGTCGCGTGATCGGCGGTGGTGTCGTTGGTGGTGGCCATCTCTGCCTCAGTCCATGCGGTTGGACGGGGCGTGTAGCGCAGCGCGGCGCGGGGCGGGAGGGGCGTGTGCGGCGCGTTCGGCAGGGCCTTGCCGGGGCGGTGGCGGCGCGTTGCCGAGGGCGCAAGGTCAACCGGTGGGGGGCCTTGATTGGCGCAGCGCGTGCACCTTTGCCCCGCGGATCGGGCCTGGCCCGGCGGGGTGGGTGTGCATGTGATAGAGTGCGGATCAGGGGCGGCAGGCCTGCCGGAATTGCGGGATGAGCCGCCCGGGGGCGTAAGGCCCGAGCGTGCAGGGGTGCACCGAAATGCGACCATCCAACCTGAATGCGGCGCGGGATGTCACCCGCACGCCGCGTGCTAGCGGGGGTTGTATCGCGCCTGTGGGGTTAACGCCGGGCGAACGGGGCGTGCGGTGGGGTCATTCGATAGCCTTGCGAGCGGCGGGTGGGGCACAAAAGATCGCCCATTCCGCCGCGCGCAAGGGCGTGACCGGCGGGGTGCCGTAGGCCCGCTCCAGCGCCGCGACGATCCCGGGCACCGCTGCGCCTTTTGCGGCTGCGCTGAGCGCCTCGGCATAGGTGATCAGCCGCGTGCGCTCCGGCGGGCGGCGCGCGCCCTGGCGTTTGGGAAAGAGGGCCGCGTCGATGCGGCTGTCCCAGATCGGGCAGAGGGCGGGGTTCACGAAATGCAGCGCCTTCGCCGTGCCCGTCCAGGAGCGATTGACGACCGGCCTTTGGGGCAGAATTTGCGCAAACCCGCGCCCCTCGGGCCGCCACGCGGTGCGAAACGCGGCCCGCGCGCCCTCCAGATCAACCGATGTCGGCACCCGGGGCATCCAGGGATAGGCCGCCGCGACGATCTGAAAGACGCCCTCTGGCCTTGGCCCGCCGTCCGACAGGGCGGCGCGGGCTGTGGCCAAATGGGCGGGATAACTGCGGGCGTAGAAGGCCCAACGCGCGGCGACTGCGGCCGCAGGCTCGATCCCGCCGCGCGGCAGGGGGCGGTCGTAGCCATCCAGCCAAGCGGGGGTGAACTGCGTCAGGAGGGTGTCGATCCGGGCCCGCAGGGGGCGCGCCGTCACTCCGCCGCCTTCATCTCGAACCCCGCGTCGACCTGATCGGCGGGGATCACGGGGTATTCGCCGGAGAAACACGCGTCGCAATAGCGCGGCGCGGCGGGATCGCGGCCCTCTGACTCGCCCACGGCGCGGTAGAGGCCGTCGAGGCTGATGAAGCGCAGCGAGTCGACCTCAAGAAGCGCGCACATCTCTTCCTCGGACATGGTCGCGGCCAGCAGCTTTTCGCGTTGGGGCGTGTCGACGCCGTAGAAACACGGCCAGGCGGTGGGGGGGCTCGCGATGCGGAAATGCACCTCCGCGGCGCCGGCGTCTTGCAGCATTTCCTTGATCTTGCGGGTGGTCGTGCCGCGCACCACGCTGTCGTCGACGAGGACGATCCGCTTGCCGCGGATCAGCGCGCGGTTCACGTTCAGCTTCAGCCGCACGCCCATGTTGCGGATCTGCTCCGTCGGTTCGATGAAGGTGCGGCCCATGTACTGGTTGCGCACGATGCCCATGCCGTAGGGGATGCCCGATTGCGCGGCAAAACCCACCGCGCCGGGGGTGCCGCCATCGGGCACCGGGCAGACGAGGTCCGCCTCCACCGGCGCTTCCTTGGCCAGCTCGCGCCCGATCGCCTCGCGCGTCTCGTAGACGGAGCGGCCACCGAGGATCGAATCGGGCCGGCTGAAATAAACATGCTCGAAGATGCAAAAGCGCGGCTTTTGCGGGCGGAAGGGGCGGGTGCTTTCGATCCTGTCTTCGGTGATCACGACCATCTCGCCCGGCTCGATCTCGCGGATGAACTCGGCGCCGATGATGTCGAGCGCGCAGGTTTCCGAGCTGAGCGCGTAGCCGTCGGCCACTCGGCCCAGCACCAGCGGCCGCACGCCCAGGGGATCGCGCACGCCGATCAGTTTGGTGCGGGTCATGGCGACGACGCTGAAGGCCCCTTCGACCCGGCGCAGCGCGTCCTCCATCCGTTCGGGGATGGTGCGCTGCAGGGAGCGGGCCATCAGGTGGATGATGCATTCGCTGTCGGACGAGGATTGGAAGATCGAGCCGCGCTCGATCAGCTCGCGCCGCAGGGCGTTGGCGTTGGTGATGTTGCCGTTATGGGCAATCGCCGCGCCGCCCATGGCAAACTCGCCAAAGAAGGGCTGCACGTCGCGGATCGCCGTCTGCCCCTTGGACCCTGCGGTGGAGTAGCGGACATGCCCGATGGCCAGCGGGCCCGGCAGCGTCTCCATCACCGCTTCGGACGTGAAGTTGTCGCGCACGTAGCCGAAGCGCCGCGCGCTGTTGAAGCCCTGGTCTGGGTCGTGGGTGACGATGCCGCCGGCCTCTTGGCCGCGGTGCTGCAGGGCGTGCAGGCCCAGGGCGACGAAGCTGGCGGCGTCCTTGGTGCCGATCACGCCGAAGACGCCGCATTCCTCGCGCAGCTTGTCGTCGCCCGGGTCGGGCTGCCAGTGATCTGCGTCGAAGGGGTGGGCGAAGGGCAGGGAGGTGCGGGTCACGGGGGAGGGGTCTCCGAATCCGGTAGCGGGCCTGTCCGTTCCCTAGCAAGCGGGCGCCAGCGTGTCACGAAAGGATCACAAATCCACGCGCCCTGCGGAACCGGATCGGACCCGGCGCGCGTTAGGATTGCATCGACAGATCAGGAGACACAGATGCGCACCGCGATCCTCATGCCTTTTGCCGCCGCCTTCATCTTCGGCACGGCCACGGTTTATGCCAACACCGATGCCGATAGTGCGGCCACCACCCCGGAATACAACGTGGAACTTGGCCTGCTGACCTGCCGCGGTGAGGGCGGTTGGGGCGCGATCATCACGTCCAAGAAAACCTTCGCTTGTAGCTTCGATCCGGCCTTCAACGAGGACGAGATCGTCTACAACGCGACGATCCGCAAGTTCGGGCTGGACCTGGGCACGACGTCGGACAGCACGCTGCGCTGGCTGGTCGTCGCGCCGTCCGAGACTGATATCGGCGAGTTCGAGGCCGCGGCGCTTTCGGGCACCTATCTTGGCGTCGGCGCCGAGGCGACGGTGGGCGGCGGCGTGGGCGCCAACCTGCTGGTGGGCGGCGGTGGTCAGGCCTTCGGCTTGCAACCGCTCAGCGCCCAGACGCAGACCGGCCTGAACGTGGCCGCGGGTGTGCAATCCATGCAGCTCGACTGGGCCGGCAACTAAAGGTCAGACCATATGATGGTGCGGCGCGCGTCCCGATGGGGCGCGCGTTTTGCTATGCGGCGCGCTTAAGATGAAAGATGATCTCGGGGCTGGACCCGGGATCGAAGGGCGCACCGGTCCATGTCCCGAAGCGGGCCGCGGTGCTGAGGCCGGCAGACGCGGCCAGCGCCTCGATCTCCGCCGCCTCGGCGAAGCGCAGCGTGCTGACGGATCTCAGGTCGGGCGCGCCGTCGAGGCGGTAGGTCTCTGCATATGTCAGCAGCGCCCCGTCCCGCGACAGTACCTCATGAACCACCTGCACGGTACCGCCGCCGGGGCGGAGGCGTGGCGGAGCGGCGTGGTCCGGCGTCCAGCGCTGCCAAGGCCGGGCCGCGGGATTGCGTGTCTCGAACCAAAAGCTGCCGCCGGGGGCCAGGCGGGCGACGATGGCGGTGAAGAGGGCTGTGATATCCGCGTCCTCCAGCAGGCACTGGAAGGCGTGGCCCATCATCACCGCAGCGTCGAAAGGCGCATCTATAGGCAAGGTGTCCGCGGTGCCGACGTGCCAGCGGACGGCGCCCGCGCCCGGCCCGCGCGCCGCATGCTCCACCATCTGCGCCGCCGGATCGCAGGCGGTGACGGTATAGCCCGCCGCGGCGCAGTCCCGGGCAAAGCGGCCCGTGCCGCAGCCCACGTCCAGCAGCCGCGCGGGCGGGGCGGGCAGGCGCGCGCGGTAGAAAGCCTCATCTGCGCGGGCGCTGTTCAGCGTGTCGTAAAGGGCGACGAGGCGGGGATCGCGGTAAAGCGCATCGCGCGCCGTCACGCGCGGCTCACTCCCCCGCGCCGCAGCTGCTGACGAGGCTTTCGTACTGGCCGGTGATCCAGCCCAGCGCCTCTTCGGGGTTTTGGTCCTGCACGCTTTGGGTGAAGCGGCCGAAGACAGCGGCGCTGCGGGATTCGTCCACGATGGTGTATTCCTGGCCGGTGATGACGATGTCGTAGACGAAGAACGCCACCGCCACGAGCAGGACGCCCCGCGCCACGCC
>JBCDFL010000056.1:0-16995 GCA_039178165.1 Pseudomonadota bacterium
CGGGTTTGCAAGTCGATCAGCGCGCCGAATTCGGACCCGTCCTTGGCATAGGGCAGATCGGGGTGGCGCCGGATGGTCCCCGTGGCGCTGCACGGCGCGTCGAGCAGGATCGCGTCCCAGCTGCCGGTCAGCTCCAGCGCGTCCTGGGCGCGCACCTCGGCGGACAGGCCCGTCCGCTCCAGATTGGCGCGCACCCGGCCCAGCCGTTTGTCCGAGATGTCGACCGCCGTCACCACCGCGCCCATGGCGGCCAGTTGCAGCGTCTTGCCCCCCGGCGCGGCGCAGAGGTCCAGAACGCACGTGCCCGCTGCGGGAGCCAGCAGCCGCGCGGGCAGCGCCGCTGCGGCGTCCTGCACCCACCAGGCGCCGTCCTCATAGCCCGGCAGCGCCGACACCTGCCCGGCTTCGGCCAGCCGCACCGAGCCGGTCGGCAGCACGGTGCCGCCGGTTGCGCGCGCCACTGCGTCCGGGTCTTTGGCGGACAGGTCCAGCGGGGCGCCGGCGAAATGCGCGGCTTCGATACCGGCAATCGCGTCGGGCCCCCAGGCGTCTTTCAAAGGGTTGCGCAGCCAGACCGGCAGGCGCGGCACCCGCAGCGCACCCCAGGCCTGCGGGCCATCGGCAGCGAATTTGCGCAGAACGGCGTTGACGAGGCCCTTCATCCGGCCAAAGCGGCGGTTGCGCCCGACGATCTGCACCAGATCGTTGACCACCCCATACGCCGCGCCGCCGCTGCACAGCTCCGCCGTGCCGAGGCGCAGGGCGTTGCGCACCGTGAGGGGGGGCTGCCTTTGCAAGTGTTTTTGCAGCAGGCGGTCTGCCCGCTCCATCGCGCGCAGGGTCTCTTCGGCCAGGCGCTGCGCGCGGGCGCGGTCCGGCGGGGGGAGGTGGTCGAGGCCACCTGCACCGATCAGTTCGGCCATCAGGCGTCCCTCGCCGATGATCTGATCCAAAAGCCAGATCGCGCTTTGCCGGGCCGGAATGCCCGCGCTTGGCTTGGCCATGGCGTGTCCTTTTCGCGCAGCACCCTTTGCGGGCGACAAGGACGCGCGTATATCAACGGCATCAAGGAAGGACCAGCGATGTCAGAGCCCAAAGATCTGCCCCCCGCCGCTCAGCGTGCCCTGGCCGAGGCCGAGGCGCGCCGCAAAGCCGCCAAAGACGAAGAGCGCCCGACCGAGCTGGGCGGACGCGACGGTCCTGAGCCCGTACGGTTCGGCGATTGGGAGCGGAAGGGGATCGCGGTCGATTTCTGACCGCGCAACGGCTCAGTTCAGGCGAAACGCCGCGCTGCGCCCGGCCCCGCGGTCTGAGGTGAAGCGGATACGGCTGTTGCTGTCCATCGTGACCTCTTGGCAATTGTAGGTGATGGCGTAGCCGCTCCAATCCATCTCACGGCAGAAAAACCCGTCTTGCCAGGTCCACGTTCCGGTGACCGGCCATTGCAGGCCGCGGCCCTGGATTTGGCCGTTGGACTTCACTTGAAGGTCGATCATCGGCGCGCGCGACAGGGTCTTGCCCTGCACAATGTTCATGAACTGCGTCTTGGTCGCCACGGATTCGGCGGTGGCGGCAGTGCCCAGGAACAGGGCGGCGGCAAGACATATAATACGCATGAGGAACCCTCCGGCAGAAAACGCAGACATTCTTACTACGCCCGAACGTGCCGTCTGGTTCACTTCATGCCCAGCACATCCATCATGTCGTATTGCCCGGGCGCTGCATCTTGCGCCCAGAGCGCAGCCTTCAGTGCTCCGCGGGCGAAGATGCCGCGATCCGTTGCGATATGGCGCAGAACCACCCGCTCCCCCGGCGCGGCGAACAGAACGTCATGCTCGCCCACGATGTCGCCGCCGCGCACGGCGCTGAAGCCGATGTCGCCGCGTTTGCGCGCCCCGGTGATCCCGTCGCGTGCGGCGTCCCGCACCTCGCTCAGCGCGGTGCCGCGTCCGTCCGCGGCGGCCTCCCCCAGCATCAGCGCGGTGCCGGAGGGCGCATCGACCTTGTCGCGGTGGTGCGCCTCGATCACCTCGATATCGAAATCCTCGTCCAGCGCTTTGGCCACTTGGCGCGTCAGCTGTACCAGCAGGTTGACGCCCAGCGACATGTTGCCGGCCCGCACGATGGGGCAGTGCCGCGCCGCCGGTTCCAGCTGCGCGATCTGGTCCTCGGTCATGCCGGTGGTGCCGATGATGTGCGCTGCGCGCGCCTGGGCGCAGATCTTGGAAAAGGCCAGCGTCGCCTCCGGCGCGGTAAAGTCGATCACCGCCTGGGCGGGGGCGATGGCCTCCAGCGCGTCGTCGGTCACCGTGACGCCCATGGCCGTGCCGCCCATGGCCGTGCCGATATCCTGCCCGACCCAATAATGACCCGGACGTTCGATCACGCCGACCAACCGGACGCGGTCCGATGCGGCAATCGTCTCGATCAGCATGCGGCCCATGCGGCCCGATGCGCCGGTCACGACCAGTCCTGGTATATCGGCCATGTCTCGCCTCCCTCTGCCGTGCCGACGCTTAGCGCGGGGACGGCGGCTTGGCAAAGGGGGCGCCCGCGATTAGATCGAAAGGATGGCACGCAACAAGTTTCACGATGGCCCCGGCCCGTCCCAACGCCAGCTTCGCGTCGGCGAATTGATCCGCCGCACTCTGGCGGAGGTGCTGGCGCGCGGCGATGTGCACGATCCGGAGCTGAACCGCCTGTCGATCACGGTGGGGGAGGTGCGGACCTCCCCCGACCTGAAGATCGCCACGGCCTATGTGCTGCCCCTGGGCGGGCACGGCCAGGACGAGGTGATCGGCCTTCTGGCGCGCAACAAGTCGGAACTGCGCCGTATGGTGGGCAAGAAGCTGGCCCTGAAATTCTCGCCCGATCTGCGATTTCAGTTGGACGAGACATTCGACCGAATGGACGAAACGCGGCGTATGCTGGCGGACGACGTCGTCGCCCGCGACGTCTCACAGGGCGAGCCGTGAAGGCGATCTTGGCCGTCCTGGCCCTGATGGCCGGCAGCGCGGCGCAGGGCGCGACCTGCGCCGACCAAACGTTCGAGGGCGTCCGCTACACCACGTGCACGGTCGATCTGCGCACCGAAAAGCTGCGGCTGTTCCTCAACGGCCCGGACGGCCCGCTGGGCGAGTTTCGCGCCGTGGACGAAGCGCTGCGAAAGGAGGGCGCGCGCCTGGATTTCGCTATGAACGCCGGGATGTATCACGGCGACCGCAGCCCCGTCGGCCATTATGTCGAAGACGGTGAGGAGGTCATGCGCGTCGTGCCCGGCCCCGGCCCGGGCAATTTCGGATTGGTGCCCAACGGCGTTCTGTGCATCGGGCCGGACCGCGCCGACGTGATCGAAACGCAGGCCTTCCTTGCCCGCGATCCCGACTGCACGCACGCCACGCAATCGGGGCCGATGCTGGTCATCGACGGCGCGCTGCATCCGCGGTTTTTGGAGGACGGCACCTCGCGCTATGTCCGCAACGGGGTCGGCACCAGCGCGGATGGGCAGACGGCCCATTTCGTGATCTCTGGCAGCGCGGTGAATTTTCATAGCTTCGGCCGGTTCTTCCGCGACGCATTGGGCGTGCCGCAAGCGCTCTATTTCGACGGCAACGTCTCTCGCCTGCATGCGCCGCAGATCGGACGGTCCGACCTGGGCCGCCGCATGGGCCCTATTGTCGGGACGGTTGTGGCCCGCTAGCGCCCGGAACCGTGCAAGTCAGGGCTGCGCCAAGACGATGGTGCAGACTTCGATCTCCAGGATGGATTGGCACAGGCCCGGCGGCGGGGTGCCACCCGGCGGCTGGGCGGCCAGGTCGAACCCGCGCATGATCGCCGTGCCGGCGGTGCGGGCGAAGCCCTGGGCCTGGCCGACCACCGCCGCATCGGACTGCGCATTGGCGGCCAGGCTGCCGCGCAAGAAGACCCATGTCTCGTAGCCCGCGAGGAAAGCCAATTCGCCCAATTGCGCGGTGTGAAAGACGTGGGTGATCATCTTGCCCATATCGATCCGCACCGCGTCAAAGACGCCCTCCTGCGCGAAGACGTCGGCAAAGGCCTGCGCCAGGGCCGTCTGATCGACGGGCCGGCCCGCATCCAAATCGGCGAGGGCGCGGTAGCTTTGATAGGTGACATTGCTAGTTGCCCGGTCGACCGGGTCGATGTCCGGGCCCGCTAGCCGCGCCTCCACGATCTCGGCCGCGCGGGCCCAGTCGCGCTGCGCCACGGCGGCGGAGATCGCATCTTCCTCCGCCTGGGCGGCGGCGTAGATATTGTCCGGCGCGATGTCATTCAGAAGCGCACGGGCGACATCCGCGCTTGGCACGCCACTGGAGGACGTGCTGAGACCACTGAGCACATCGACCAACATGCTGCGCACCTGGGCGTCCTGGCTCAGATCGGGGCGCAGCTGCGGCGCAGCGCCGTCCGAGACGGTCAGAAGCCGCAGCGCGCCAGCGTGGACGTCCGACGCCGCTGGGTCCTGCATGAGGCCGAGAACCACTGAGTGCATCAATCCGATGGCCGCTGCCGTCAGGCGCACCGCGGGCTCTTCCAAAAGCACATCGGGGAAGGTCATCGCGGCGAGGAGGGAGCGCGCTTGCTCGAGATCGCCGGACTGGGACAGCGTGTTGGCCTCTGCCAGCAGCGTACGGCAATGTTTCATGCCGGGGCTGGCTTCGACGCCCGCATCCGCTGCGATCCAGTCCCGCGCCGCCTGGGCGTAGTCGGCGCCCAGATAGTCGGCGAGCGGGGCGCTGAGCGGGGCAAAGGCCTCCGCCGCACGATCTGTCAGACCGATCTGCGCCCAGACATACCCACTCCCCGCGGCTGCGATCTCCGCCATGATGGGATCGGGCGCGCCGGCTATGCGCGCCTCCGCCATGAGGGCGAGGCCGCGGTCGTATTTGCACAGGCCCTCGGTGATGAGGGTCGCGTTGGCGATCAATACCGGTATCCAATCGGGGCCGAGCGGCCCCTTTTGACGCGCGGCCGCGAGCGCGTCGGTCATGAAGACATCCGCCTCCAACGCGGTTTCGCCGTTATCCAGCATCGCGTTGACGCGGTCCGACACCTCGCGCGGGCTCATATCGGCATGCGCCGGGGCCGCGAGACACAGCAGAAGGGCCAAAAGCGCCCTCATCCGCCGACCACGAAGAACGGCGCCCAGGCGGTGGGGTGCGACAGGGTTGGATCGGAGGTGTCCTGCATCAGCGCGCGCATGGCCCGGCGCATGGCTTCGGCTTTGCGGAGGCTCGGATCGGCCCGCATCTCCGCAAAAGCGGCAGCCGTCAGGCGCGCGGCGGCATCGTCGCGGACGGGCCAGTGGCTGACCAACAGCGTCTGCGCTCCGGCGGCGAAGAAGGCGCGCGCCAGACCCGACAACCCTTCGGCGCCCGCCCCGTCCCCCGCGGCGGTATTGCAGGCGGACAGGACCACCCAATCGGCATCGAGAGTCAGGCCCGCGACCTCCCCCGCGGTCAGCAGGCCATCGTCCTCGGCGGACGGCGTGGCGGGCGGGGTCAGGGCCAGGGCCGGCTCCGCCAGGCCCTGCAGCTCACCCGCGATCAGGCCGTGGGTGGCGAAGACGATGACGTCCTGCTGGGTCAAATCCGCGCTGCGCACCGCCGCCTCGGTCGCCGCGGCGCCCAGCAGCACCTGGGGCGCGTCGAAATTGGCGGCAATCGCTTCGACCTCGCGCCGGGTGCCGGGCAGTGGGGCCAGATCGCTCAGGCGCACACCACTGGCGGAGCGCGCGACATCCGCCGCGCTCTGCGTGCCGCCAAAAAGCGGATCGCCCAGCGCCAGAAGGGTTGTCGCCGCGCCGGAGGTCGCCGCGGGGGCCCGCGCACTGCGCAGCGAAATCGCCGAAGGAAGCATAGTGATGGCATGGTTCATGCCCATCCAGCTTGCCTCCCTGAGCATCCGTGGGCCGGGGCTGCGCGCGCTGTCGGAGTAATCCGTCAGCAGCGCGCCGAAGGGCAGACCGATCCAGGCCTTATCCGCGACGATCATCAGGTGTTCGTAGCCCGCAAGCTGCGTCCCGTAGGCCGCGAAAAGCAATTGGTAGAGGTTCGCCCCAAGCGCCACGTTGAAGGGCTGTAGAGGCGCATCGTCCGCGCCATCGTCCAGCGCTGCCGCCGCGCGCAATGTGCCGCCCAGCCCCATGCCCACCCGAAAGGCGGAAACGAGGTCGGCGGCGTCCAGCTCCGTCACCGGCAGGCGGTGCCAGATCACGTGCGCCTGAGAGATCATCCAGATCGTGAGCCACTCGGACCCCTGGTGCATCTGGATCAGCGCCTCGTCCGGCGCCATCAGGGACTGCGCCTCCGCGATGGTGAGCGGATCGGGCGCCACGATGTCGCGGTAGCCGGGAAAGCCTGCCGCCAGGGCGCGGGTGTTGACCAAAAGAGCGGTGTCGAGCTGTTCGACCGTCCGGCGCCGCGCGCCGTCATCAAGGTCAGGATCGCTGCGCGCGGCGGCCAAACGCTCGGTCAGATCGCGCCGCTCCAGCGCGAGGTGCTCCAGCCCACCCTCTTTCAGCGCCAGGCGCAGGGCGATCTGCTGCACCGCTTGGGCGGCGGCGGAGTTTTGGACCGATTGCGCGATTTGGAAGGCCTTGTCGGCCGTCTCCATCGGGTCCGCGCGGAGCGGCGCGGCCATCAGACACAGGAAAAGGACGAAACGAAACATACGCAAGGGGAAGGAAGTGCCCCGGGCGGGCCGGGACGCGGCAGGCCTTAGTTCGTGAGGATGTAGTAGCTGTTCCGCTTGGAGCCCATATTCGCCACCGCGACGACGAAGAAGCCGTCCCATGCCGGTGTGAACGAGCAGTAGATGCGGTCGCTATAGGTCTTGTCGAGGCAGATCGTGTTGCCGTTCTCGTCCTGAACGACGAGGTCGAGGTTCGCGTCGCCGTCGCCGGCAATCCCGATCTCCGCCAGGCGGCCGCCGTAGAAGGGCACCTTAAAGTTATCGATCTTGCCCGCCGGCAAGCGCGACAGGGTGCGGGAGGCACCGCCGATCCGCCCGCGGGACGAAGCCGCCTGCGCATCTTCGATTAGGCCGGTGATCGACGGATCGCCGCCGGCAAATTCCGTCGCCGCGGCGAACATCATCTCCGCATCCGCCGGGGCGTCGGCACCATCGTCGCCCGCAGTGGCCACGCCGTCGGGATTGTCCTCAGTCGTCTTCTCGCGCTCCACATCTTCGGCGTCGACCGATTGCATGATCTGCGCGGCGGCCAGGGCGGCCACGGCATCCTTGGTCTGCTGGGCGTGGGCAAAAAGGTCTTGGGCCAGTGCGACTTTCGCAACGGCACTTTGCTCCGCCGCTTCGGATACAGCTTGCGCGTTGGTGCCGCTTTTGTCCTCGGCCAGGAGGGCCATCGGGGCCGTTGCGATCAGCGCCGCGCCCAGCGCGGTCTTGAGGAGGGTCGTCATGTCAAATGCCTTCAATCTGGTTAGCGTGGTGGGGAAGAATGGCGGCTAAAGCGCCGCCAATCCAGTATTTTTTGGTGACAATGGCCGTCACATCCGGCGCCTAGTTGGCGGAGATGGTCTGTTCCAGCCAAGGAAGGTAGTTGGAGACGCGGGTGTAGGCCGAAAACTGCGCCGTCTCGAGGCAGGATTTCGTCTGCGTGTTGGCCAACCCCCAGCTGACGACGCCTGCCTGAATGTATTCACCATCATCCAATTGCACGACCAGCGGGCCGCCACTGTCGCCGGAACACGCGCCCTTGCCGCCCTCGAACGTGCCGGAGCACAGCATGTTTTCCGTCATCGGCGGGCGGACATAGGTGATAAGTGTCTGCCAGACCTGCTGCGTCTCGTCCTCCTTCAGGCCAAAGGCCTGTGCCGCAGACATCACACCTTGGGCTGCTGCCTTCGCGCGGTTTTCCAGCATGGCCTGGTTGCACTGCTCGCGGCTGAGCATCTGGATCTCGGCCTGCTTCATCGCCTCGGTCCGCTGCGCGCCTTCTGTGAGGCCCCAGCCGGTCACGACCGTACGAACGCCAGGCGTGTCGAGCATGTCGCCCAGCTGCGCATCCGGCACTTTGATCGTCTGGTAATCGGCCTGCGGAGGGCGGGCGAGTTTGATCAGCGCGATGTCGTTGTCGTATTCGCTGCCGACATAGCCCGGGTGGCGGTAGATCGCCTCGACCGGCACCGCATCGCCAGCATCGGGCGCGATGGTGTTGGTGCCGACCAGCACGCTGATCGCGCCGGCGGGCAGGTCGCGGAAATTGCCGTTCGGGTCGGCCATGTGGATGCAGTGCGCCGCCGTCAGGACCCAGCGGTCCAGCAGCATCGTGCCGCCGCAGAATTGCGCTTGGGCGGTGCGCGGCTCGGACGCGATAAGCAGCGCGACTTGCCAGGGCCAGGCGCCGTCCGCCGCCACTTCGCCGCCGATCACGCGGCCCGCACTCTCGGCCTCGCCCTGCGCGGCCTCCGTCGCTTCGGTCTTCGCCCCGCTTTGGGCGAAGGCAAAGGGTGAGGTCGCCTCAGCCGGCAGGCTGGGCATGGACAGGTCTTGGGCAAAGGCCGGCGCGGCCAAGGCTAGGGCGGCGGTCAGGAAAAGAGGTTTCATGGGATCAATCTCCGTTTGGAATGGGCAAAATGGTGAGGTCCTGGCGCACGACGTTCAGCGTCACGCCCGGCGGGCCAAGCGACAGCGCGCGGGTCGGCGATGGGTCGGCCATGGAGGTCATAAAACTTGCCACGGGCGCGGTGCGCGCGGCGCTGAGGCGAAAGTCCAGACGGGTGCGCACGGAGCCCGGCTCCGCCGGAACGCTGACCACGATCACCCGCTCGTGCAACGGGGCCTGACTGCCGGTCAGAAGGAAGGCATGGCGTATGCGCTCCCCCGGCGGAAGGCGATTGGATTCGCCGCGCGTGGGCGACAGCAGGGTGACGGAATTATCCGCGGCCAGAAACAGGATCGACACGTCCTGCATCTTGCCCGTCTTGTTGTGATAATCGACGCGCAGCCCGTCGCAATGGGCGACGGGACCGTCCAGCGGCGTCGCCTGATCCGACGGGGCGGCGCAGCGGCCATTGTCGCGCACACGGCCCGGAAGACGCGCGAAGGCGACTTCAGGCGGCGCTGCAGCCAGGGCGCCCAGCGAAAAGACGGTGGTGCCGGCGCCTTGGCTGAGCTGCGTCAGCGCCACCTCGATCCGGAGGCGTCCAATCGCGAGCGCCAGCGCATCGCCCAGCGCGGACGCAGTTGCGCCTTGCCCAAGGCGCAGGGACGACCCCGGCCCAGCCGGGTCCAGGATGCCGTCCGGCCCGACAAGCGCGAAAGCGTCATCGGCCCAAATCAGCAGGTGCGTGGGGTCCGCCGCGTCGAGCGGCACTTCACCGTACAGCGCCACTTCGTCCACACCGCCCAGCGGCGCCAATCTGTCCGCCGCCTCCGCCGACACGGCCACGCGAACGGAGGTGTCCAGCGCGCGTTCGGCCACTGCCGCCGCGGTGACCCGAGCGGTGGGGAAAGGCTCCAAATAGGTGAGCGTCGCGCTGAGCGCCTGCACGTTTTCCGCCTCGGCCCGCCCGATTGCGGCGCCATCGGGGCCGTAGAGGGTGAGGATCGTTCCGGGCGTGATGCCGCGGATCAGGCCCGCCTGGAGCGTTCGGCCATCCACCGCGATGCGGGACAGGCCCGGCGCATCGCCGCCAAAGACCGCTTCGTCGATCAGCGGCCCTTCCAGATCAGGGGTCTGCGCGGCCTGTCCGTTCGACTGGCGCATTTGCGCCTGCGCCGCCTCCACCAGGCCGGCCCAGGTGAGATCGGGCACCTCTGCCATCACGGTAGTCAGCGCACGGGTGAAGTCGCCGTGCCAGACACGGTCTTCGCCCACCGGATACTCGAACGCGCGCTGGTCGCTCTGCGCGGCGTAGAGAAAGACGTAGTCCCCGGGCGGCGGCGGCGCGGCGGCGCCCCTCTCCCCCACCGCATCCGGCAAGCCAAGCTGCGCCGGCGCGATGTAGCGGGCGCGCGCGTCCGGGGTTTCGCCCAAGGCGCGGAAGCCGGTCCCGGAATGGCAAGCGTCGATGATGCCGATCAGGCGCACACCGCGCGCGGCGGCTGCTTCGGCCACCAAGGACAGCTCATCATCGAGGATCGCGTTCTCCACCGCGCCCACGCCGCCATTCCAGCCGCGCGTGTCGCGGGGCAGGAAGATCTCGTCCAGACCGCCGCCCTCATCGCCACTCAGATCGGGCGCCTGCGCGCCGTGGCCGGAAAAATAGAAGATCAGCGTGTCGCCCCGCGCGCTGGCCGCGATGGCCGTGTCGAGTGCGGCAAGGATCGGCGCCCGGTCCGGCAGGCCACGGACAGTGCCGTCCGGTACGGCGGCGTCCGGATCGGCGAGGATCGTGATATCCTCAGCCGCCACACCCCGCGCCATCAGCGTGCGCGCCATCAGGCCGACATCGTTCTTCGGCCCCGCCAGATCCGCGTCGAGATAGGCGTAATCGCCCACTCCGACCAGAACGGCGCGCGCCCGCTCCGCCATCGCAGTGGCGGGCAACAAAACAATCAGACACATCAAAAGGCGCAAAAACATGGGCCGCACATTAGACACCGCTTCGGCGCGCCGTCCACAGGGTAGCGCGCGTCTAACGGGCTTTGTCATCAATTGCTTGGGGTGATCCGGCGCGCTCCGCTTGCCGCGGCGTCCTGGGGCGAAGGGGCAAGGCCCGCGGCCCGCAGAAACCCGTTGAACTCAGGGTTGAGGCGGGTCGCCTGCTGGCCCGCGGCGATTACGCGGTCGACGTCTTCGGTGGGCAGGCGCAGGCGTGTCGGAATTTCGTTAAGCGCATCCTGCTGCCCCTCCGGCAGCACGTCGAAGGCGACCTGACCGACGAACAGCTTCACATCCGCGCAATCCCATCCGGCCAACGTGCCGCGCAGTGCGCGCACGCGGGACGCCGGCAGCGCGCATCGCCATTCGATCAAGTCGGCGGCATAGTCATCCAAGGTCAAGCGCAGCACGTCGTAGCCGACGCGTGTGGCCGAAGACATCGACGAATTGGCGATGGCGAGGCCCAGTTGCAGCCCGCCCGGCCCCTTCAGCCGCTGGTTCCATTTGTAATCCTGCTGCGTGCCCGCATTGGCGACCAGGAACAGCAAGCGCGACACGCGCACCGCCTTTTCTTCGGTCAGGGGCCCGAACGGCGTCTGCGCCTTGGCCCGCGCAACGGACAGGCCCGTGGTGCCGAAATTGTCGGTGATCGCGCCATCGAGCAGTTTGACGATCTTGATCTTGTCCGGGTTGCGGTAGCTTTCCAGCGTCGCGCCATAGGCCCGCAGCGCGCTGGTGCTTTCGGGGTTGAACCGTGCCGCCGTGAGCCAATCGGGCTCGGTATAGTCGCAGCCCTGATCGTGCGCCGTCAGCGTGATCGGAGAGAAGACGAGCGGAAAGGCGGCGGAGGCCGCGACGGCCTCACTCACTGGCAGATCGGCGAGGTTGGAGCAAAGCGCATCGAACGTCTCTTGGCTGAACAGGAACGGCGTGCTGTTGGCCACGTCGCTCGCATTAATCCAGGTCGTGGCGTGGCCGCGCGCCCACAGGTCCCGGAACGTCGCCTTCTGGTAGATCGACTCGTCTAGGAAGCGGGCGAAGGTCTTGCGCCCGTTGGCGCCACCGGACAGGCCGCGCACCAACGTCACCGGGTTCCACACGGCGTTCGCCATGTACTTTTCGGCATTTTGCACGAGGTAGATGTCGCGGTAGGCGTCCATGCCGTCCGGCCCGTGCAGCCCGAAATAGGCGGCCGTGACCGACCCGCCGGACACGCCCGTCACAAGGCCCACATCCCGCAGCAGCCCGTCGGGATTGGCGGCGTCCGCCGTCGCCTCCCGCAGCGCCTTCAGCACGCCGTAGGAAAAGGCCGACGCCCGGGTGCCGCCGCCCGAAAAGGCCAGCCCGACAAAGACATCGTCGCGCGAGGATGCGCCGCCGAAGGCCGGCTCGCGCACCGCGCCAGCATCGCTTGCGAAGCTGTTCAGGGGCGGGTTCCAGGCTCCGCAGCCCGCCAGAACGGCAAGCGCACAGAGCGCCCCAATCAGTCGAGGTCCAAACATCGGCTATCCCCCAGGCGCGCCATGCTTTTTCTCAGAATGCGCGGAAAAGTGCAGCGCCTCCACCTCGATTGCAAACCCTTTTTCGACCTCAGGCGCGCGGGCTTTGCCGCCGTGGCGCAGGGCGATGGCGCGCACCAAAGACAGGCCCAAACCGTGGCCCGGCGCGCTTTGCTGCCCCGCGCCGCGAGCAAACGGCGCAAAGAGCCGGGCGCGCAAGCCGGCGTCGATGCCCGGCCCATCGTCCGAGACGCGCAGCCGCACGTGATCCCCGCGCCGCGCGACCTCGATCCGGATCGTATCGCCGGGCCGGGTGTATTTCAGACCGTTTTCAATGAGGTTAGACACCAGTTGGGACAGCAATTGCGCGTCCCCCAGCAGCGTCGCGTCGTCCGCCAGGTCAGCCACCAGATGCCGCTGCGCTTCCTCAGCGACAGGGGCATAGAGGTCCACAAGCTCGGCGCAGACAGCGCTCAGGTCGACCGGCACCAGCCCAGCGGTGCGACCCGCCTCCACATCCATCTGCGCAATGCTCAGAAGCGAATCGAAGAGGCGGATGGTCGTCCGGATCTCGTCGTCGAGCCCGGCGCGCGCCACATCTTCCAGGTCGAGCGTGTCGAGGCGCGCCCGAATGCGCGCCAGCGGGGTACGCATCTCGTGCGCGACGGCGTTGCCGAGCCGTTGGTGCGCGTCGAAAAGGTGCGCGATCCGGGCCAGCATCGCGTCGATATGATCCGCGAGGATCGCCTGCTCCGACCCTTGCGGCGCGTCTTGGGGCATCCGCGCGCTCAGCCCGCCCGGCCCGCCGACCTGGGCGAGGGCCGCGTTGAGGCGCGCGGTCTGCGCCCGCGCTCGCCGGGCCACGGCAGCGGCCGCCAACAGGCCGGCGCCAAGCATCACCGCGCCGAACAGGGCAAAAACGCGCCGCATCTCGGCTTGGGTCGCCGCAGCCTCCTGCCGCGACACCGCGACGCCTAAGTCGAACCCGCCGCGCAGGGTCTGCGCCTGTGCGAGGTAGGGCTGCCCCTGGATCTGCAGCGCCGCCGCCGGGGCGTCCGGCACCAGCGCGGGCGGCCACGTCTCGCCCGATCCGGCCAAGATGGCGCCGTCTTTTGCGGTTAAGAAGTACAGCGAGCCGGCGGGATCGCCCGCCTCCGCCCGGAACGCGATGGCCTGGCGCAGGGCAACGATCCGGCGCTGATCGTAGAGCGCCGCAAAGCCCTGAAGCTCCGCCGCCAGACGGTCCTCGTCCGCCTGCCGCAATTGCCGCTGCAATTGCCCGTCGACCAGAACGACACCCAGGATGGCCAGCACCAGAGGCAGCAGAGAGACTGCCAGGACGGTGCCGAACGTCCCCCTCACGGCGCGGGCCCGAAGCGGTATCCGGCGCCGCGCTCCGTATGGATCCAAGGCAGGCCCGTCTCCGCCTGCAGCTTGCGGCGCAGGCGGCCGACATGCACGTCCACGACGTTGGTCTGCGGATCGAAATGCAGGTTCCAGACATGCTGAAGCAGTTGCATCCGGCTGAGCGGCACCCCGGAATTTCGCGCGAAATAGAGCAGCAGCTCGAACTCCTTGGGCGACAGCGCGATATGCTGCGTCTCAAAATGCACGGTGCGCGCTTTTACCCGGATCTCCAAGCCCGCAAATTGCAGCATGTCATCCTCCGGGCCCCGCGTCCTGCGGCGCACCAGGGCGCGAATACGGGCGCGCAGCTCTTCGGGGGCGAAGGGTTTGGCCAGGTAGTCGTCAGCCCCTTGATCAAGGCCGTAGGTCCGGTGCCCGGCATGGGCGAGGGCGGAGACCATGAGCACGGTGTCCACCGCCCCGCCGCGCCGAAGCTCCGCGATCGCGCTGGCCGCGTCCCCGTCGGGCAGCATCCGGTCGAGGATCGCGAGGACGAAAGGCCCTTGCGCCGCGCGCGCCTCCGCCAGTGAGCCGGCTGGTACGGGATCGAAGCCAAGGGCAGTGCACGCCTCCGTCAGGGCGGCGGCCATGTCGGCGTCGTCCTCGACGATGAGGATGCGCCCGTCAGAGGCCATCGAACACCACCACGTCGCGGTCCAGCACGTTTGCACCGGAGGACGGGCGCAAGCCCACCGGATCGGCCCAGGGATCGAGCACGTAGTGCCGCGTGCCCCCACCGCTCAGCGCGATCCGCAGCAGGAGCGGGCGGTCAAAGCGCATGTCGCTGGCCCAGTCCGCGGGCAGATCGCCCACCGCGCGCCCGTCGATGGCCGCGATACGGTCCCCGTGACTCAGCCCCATGAGATAGCCGATACCTTGGCTGACCACCCCATTGATGGTCCCGTCCGGGTCCAGGATCAGCCCCATATCTGCCATCTTGTATTCCGTCCCGCGTGCGGCCTGCCCCCCGGTGCTCAGCGAAGGGCCGGCGCGGGGAGTGAGATCGAGGACAACGTCGCGCGCCGCCCCGTCCCGCAGGTAGGTCACGCGCATCTCGGTCTTTGAGGCCGCGAGGGCGAAGGCCAAGTCCCCGGGGCGCGATAAGACGTCGCCCGCCGCGCGGGTCAGGATATCCCCGGCCCGCAGGCCAGCGGCACGGGCGGGGCTGCCGGCGCGCACCTCTTCGACCAGGATGCCCGGGCCGGTATGACCCAGCGCTGTGCGCATCCGCGGGCCAAGCGCGCGCACCTGCATGCCCGGCGCGTGGGCCGGCAGGGCGCCGTCGGACAAAAACCGCGTCACCTGCGCCACCGGCACCGCATAGGCGATCCCGACGAAAAAGCGCGATCCGTCAGCGATGCGCGTGTTCACCCCGACGACCCGGCCCGCGGCGTCCAGGAGCGGCCCGCCGCTGGAGCCTGGATTGACCGGCGCCGCGTGCTGGATGAAGCGCACCGGCTGGGTCGGCGCGATCTGCCGCCCCAGGGCGGAAACGATACCGGCGGTCAGCGTGAAGCCCGCCTCCAGCGGCGCGCCGACCGCGTAGACAGGCGCGCCGACGGGCACCGGCCCGCCCGGCTGCAGCGGCGGGCCCATCGGCGCGTCGAGCGCGAGGAGCGCCAGGTCGCGGGCATGATCGATCGCGATCACCCGCGCCGTCACGCTCATGCCGTCCTGCGCCTCGAGCCGCACGGTCTTGGCGCGTCCAACGACATGCGCATTCGTCACCGCACGGTCCTGCGCGCCGTAAAGGAAGGCCGAGCCCAGAAATCTGGATGGGCCGCCCTCGGCGCGCACGATAAGCGTCGCGGCGACGGCGCGGGCGGCCGTTTCTGGGGTCATCTGCGCGGCGGCGGGGCGCAGCCAAAAAGCCAAAGCGATCAAAAGGGTAAGAAATATGGGTCTCATAGAAGCGTTCTCTGTCAATGCGTTACCAGACTAGCCGGGCGCGCGGCGGCTTTCATGTGAAAAATGCCGTCATCTCTGGCGCCGCGCTTGGCAGGGGCGCGCGCGGCCTCTACGGTTTGGTGCAATTGAGACAAGAAGGATATTTCCGCCATGATGCGCCCCCTCGCCTTTGCCGCCGTTTTCGCCGTCACCGCCCTGCCCCTTCAGGCCGACACACCTATCCGGATGGCCGAGGCCAGCCGCCTGATCTACGACGCCGGTATCGCCGCAAAGGACCCGCTGCTGGTTGCCGCGGCGGCCAAGCTGCGCCGCGGCCTCGCGCTGGAGCCGGTGGAGCGGGCGGCCGAGGACGGCACCGCGGGCACCAGCGATTTCGACGCTGCGACGATGCTCGCGGCCGCCAAGGACCTTGCTGCGGGCGATCCCGGGATGCTGGCGCTGATCGAGGATATCGAGGCGGAGCGGACCAAGGGCGTGTCCGGCGGGCCGGTCTACAACGTCGCGCAGATCGGGCCGAAGCGGACCGACACCTACCGTGCCGTGCCCTTCGACGGCGGCACTTACGCCGAGATCTATATCGAGGCACAGGACAGCAGCGACCTGAACCTGCGGATCTTCGACGCGCAGGACCGGCTGGTCTGTTCGGACACCGATGCGAGCGCCATCGCCTATTGCGGCTGGCAGCCGCGCGCTGACGGCGCCTTCACCATCGCGGTGGAGAACGCGACCGCCGGCACCGTCACCTACAACATGATCACGAATTGAGGCCGCGCAATGATCCGTTCTGCCCTGCTGTCGCTGACCCTGCTGACACCCCTGCCCGCGCTGGCCGACAATTTCGCCCTGCTGATTGGGGCCAGCACTTACACAAACCTCGAAGAACGCTACCACCTGACCGGGCCGGCCAACGACGTCGTGCTGGTGCGCGACTACCTGACCGAAGCGGCGCCGGTGCCGTTCGAGGCGGGCAATGTCGTTGTCCTGGCCGACGGGGTCGACGGTGCGGGCCAGCCCACGCTGCAAGGCATCCGCGACGGGTTTGCGGACCTAACGGCACGGGTCGGGCCAGGCGATTTCGTCTACCTGCATTTCTCCGGCCACGGCACGCAGGCCCCCGCCCTGAACCCGGAGACGGAGATCGACGGGCTGGACGAGATGTTCCTGCCCATCGATATCGGCCCCTGGAACGACACGGTGGGACGTGTCGAAAATGGCCTTGTCGATGACGAGATCGGGACGCTGATCGGCGCCCTGCGCGCCAAAGGCGCGACCGTCTGGGCCGTCTTCGACGCCTGCCATTCGGGCACCGTCACCCGCGCCGCACCGGCGGGCGGGGACGACGAGGTGCGCCTGCGCAAGCTGCCGATGGAGGCGCTGGCGGTGCCCCAGGATGCTGTGGCAGACGCTGAAGCCGCCGCCACACGCGCGCTGCCCGATGCGCGCACGCGGCCCCCTGCCCCGCTGGATGCGGTCGAGGGCGATGGCGGTTTCATCGCCTTCTTCGCCGCCCAAACGACCGAAACGACGCCGGAAAAACGCCTGCCCCGCGGCGTGCCGGGCCGCAAGAGCCAGGGCGTCTTCACCTTCACCATCTTC
>JBCDFL010000057.1:0-16887 GCA_039178165.1 Pseudomonadota bacterium
CCACATTGCGACACGGCGCCGTTTCTCGTGGTGGGTCAGGGCGTGACCGCGGCACCCGACGGGCCGTCCCTCGGTGTCGAACCAGCTGAGGCTGCGCAACTCTTCGACCAGATCTCCAATGGTCACTGGTGATCCGTTGGTCGTGATGTTCGGGATCTTCGTGGCCGGCGTTTGTAGCTCCTCGAAGGGGATGTCGCGGGTCAGGGCCATGGCGTATACCGTGGCCATCTCGGCGCACAGCTCGCTCAGGCCGAGCTTGGGCGCCGGCGCCATGGCCACCGCGTCCGGGTCGGCGCTGATGTCATTGAAATAGACACCGGCCAGAGGGCTTTCCCATTTGCGCTGGTTCGCACCGGCGGCGATGGACAGCCCGCCCATCAAGGGATCGCCGGTCACCAAAGCCGTGCGGAAGTCCTCGTACATCTCCGGATCGACCAGACCGTATTGATCGTGGGACAAGCCCTTGGTGAAACTTGCGGGCTGCGCCTTGGGGTAAAGCGCTTCGTCGCCATTATCTTTCGCGCTGAGCTGCGGGAGGCTGACCGCGCGCGCCACGGCGGCGAAGCGGCGGGCTTCCGCCTCGCTCCGGCGGCTGCTGGCGGATGGAAGGGTCGGTTGTGTCATCTTTGGGCTCCAATATCCCTGTGGCCCGCCGGGTTGGGGCGGGCCGAAATGAGAGCGGGGCATGCCCCCGCCGGCTAAGCCAATTTGGAAGATGAGGCGTGAACGCTTGGGTATCGCGCCATTAACCATCCGTTAATTCGGCACGGCAGGCCGAAATTTTCGGAACGGAGGCGGGCTACAGCAGCGCCAAAATTCGGTCGCGTTTGAGTCCGTAGGGTCGGTGCAGCAGTGAGACCGGATAATCCCGGTCGTTCGCCAGTTGATCGATGGAAAAGCCTGGCTCCAGCACTTTGAGCCGCTCTGCCGCGGCGCGGGCGTCGGCCCATTCCTCATTCGTGGCGTGCAGCGCCAGAAGATACCGCAGCGGCGGGCGGAAATCGGGCCGCGCGAAGCTGACATTCTGCAAGAGCGATTGCGCTTCGGACAATTTACGCACCGCCATGGCCGCCCCGGATAACTGGCTTTGCGTCCAGAACTCCAGCGGCGTGCCAAGCGCCAGGCTGACCGCCATCCGGGCGCAGCCGTAGGATTTTGCCGGATCGTCCAGCTTCAGATGCCCCGCGCTCAGCGCCCACCACGCCATCGCGTTTCCGTAATTGGCATGGACCGCGCGCCGCGCGTATTGCAGCGCGACCTGCACATCGCCGACAAAGTGCAGCCGGTTGATCGCCAAGAGCGCCAGGACCATGGAGTTGTTCGGCTCCATCTCGAAGGCCCTACGCAGCAGCATCTCGCTTTCGTCCTTGAGCGCGCCGACATCCGCGTTGACCCGCTCCACCAGCTGGATTTCCCGCACGTGTGCTCGCCAGGCGAGGTAAAGGCCCCTGGGCCGCAGCGCGTGCGCCTGGGCAAAGAGGGTGTCCGCGGCGTCGATCTCGCGCGCTTCCATGGAAAAGAGGCGCTGCACCCCAAGACAGCAAAGCGCGTCGGGCCGCGCGAGCAGCTCCGCCTCGGGCAATTCGGCCAGCAGCGTTTCGCCGTAGCTTTGGCACAACTCTTGGACGAGGGCGATGACGCCTTCGTGCTCGATGATCTGCGCGCCAAGTTTGGAAAAAGCGCGATGCGCCGACCACAAGTGCCGGCCCGTCACGTCGTCCATCATCGCCAAACGCACGACGAAGCCGTCACCCGCGTGCATCGCGCAATCGATGTCGATACGCCAAGCCGGCCCGGGCGACGGCGCCCCGCCGGGCTGCAAGATGGTCACGTCGAACGTCTCTGCCAGGGCGCGTGCGATCATGTCGAAGACGATTTGCGACATCCATCCGGCCGCGCCGGGCCGGCCCGTTTGCCCGCCCGCGCGCAAGACGACGCAGCGCGGCACGGCCCCCTGCGCCGGCATGGGCTGCGGCGGCAAGCTGACGGCGGGCGCGTGCATCCGCTGGGCGGTCAGCCAGGCCTCGAATTCCTGATCGCGCACGTCGATCCCTTCGAGGAACTCGGCTTCGGGCGCGCGGACAACCTCGACAGCGTCCAGGTCTATCCCAACGCATTGCCGGTTGGAGTAAAGCACCTCTTGGACATCGCCGAACGCTTTTCTGACCTTCGTCACCGACTGCCGCAGGCTTCCGGCGGCCTGTTCGGGGCCGCGATCGCTCCAAAGCTTGGATTGCAGCCACGTACGGGACCGTTCGCCGTGCTGGCTGGTCAGCAGCAGCGCGATCAGGCCGCAATCCTTGGCCCCGCGCGGCGTCAGATCCGCGCCGTCCCGACTTTCGACACGGAATCGTCCGTCTAAAAATACCCTGAGCCGCGCCGTCGACACGCAAAATCCCCAAACCAAACGGCGCGCAAATGCGCCCTACGCTATGTCTTTTGTTTATTCAGGCGTACACGGTAACCGCTTCCGTTACCACTTCGTTAATTCGCGCGACGCGGGCAAAAAAGAGGGTAGCCGCGCGGCGCCGGTTCGGCATCAATTCCCGGGAACACGACAAGAGGAGGATGTGATGGCTGTGATTGGTGGTCCAACAGGGGGTCCGACGGGTGGCCCGACAGGCGGTCCAACGGGCGGGCCCACGGGCGGGCCGACAGGCGGGCCGACGGGTGGCCCAACCGGGGGCCCGACGGGTGGACCGACGGGCTACGACACGGCGCAGACGGCCTTCGGCCTTGGCACCGCACGTGATGCCATCGTCGGCTACTGGCCGGGCAACACCGAATATTCGCCTAGCAAACCGACGAATATCGACAAGCTCGAATACCTGTCGGGGCAACGGCGGCACGAGGTCCTGACGCAAGAATTGCTATCGGCCTTCCACGTCACGGCAGACCAGACTGCCGAAACGGCCTCCGTGTTTGTGGCCCCGCTGCCAACGACCTTGACGGACGGGGCGACGAGCCAGGTCACCGCGACCGAGATCTGCAAGCTGATAAAACCGCAAGACACCCATCTCGAAAACCAGATGAAATGGGTGCGCAGTTACGCCGATCTGCGCGCTGACCGCCTGACCGAGATCACGGAACAAAGCGTGCGCATCCTGCCCTATTTCGGCACCATCGGGATGCTGAACACGTCGCGGCGGAGGGCCACGTGGGAGCTTCTTGGCCTGGTGCAGACCGTCTGCATCTATCTGGAGATGCGGCTGAAGCACTATACGTGGACCCCGCGGCCCATCGATTTTGCGCCGCAAGTCCAGCCCATCATCCAAACGCCGGACCATTCGACCTACCCGTCCGGCCATGCGGCCGAGGCGTTCGCGATCGCCGCCGTGCTGGAATACTTCCTCGCGGACGAAACGCAGGTTCAGGTCACGCCCGGCGCGGCGTTGCCGATGCCGCTGCGCATGGCCCACCGCATCGCCGTAAATCGCACCGTGGCCGGCGTGCATTTCCCCGTTGATTCCGCCGCGGGCGCGATGCTGGGGATGGCGGTCGGCAACGCCATTATCTCACTGGGCGCCGGTGCGGCGCTGCAAAAGACCGCGTTCGATGGAAATCTGCAGGACGGCGACGGGAAAGACGCCGACTTTACCCAAGCTTGGTTTGCCGGCAATTACGCGCCGGTGGGCGGCCCAACCCCGGCGCCGCTTACCTTGCTTGCCAAGCTCTTTGACCGCGCGAACAAGGAGTGGACCTGACATGCCGTGGCGTGATTGGGCCCCATTCACCGGCTCGCCCTACGTCGACTGGTGGGAGGAGACGGGCTATCGCTCAAGCCTGAACCGGGACGCCCAGAAGTATAACTTCGCCCGCAGCGGTCTCACCTTCGGCCAGCGCGGCACCTTCGCCGATTTCCTGCCGCTTCCGGTTGAGGGTCCGGAGCTGGCCGGCGATCCCTACAGTGCGGGTAACCGCGACGCAGCGCTGGACAGCGCCCTTGAGAGTATCGCCGCTTTTATCCCGAGCGATGTTTTGAACGACGTGGATGGGAATCGTGCGCGGGCCGATTTCGTGTCGCAGGCAGTGCGGGATAAGTTGCCGAAAGTCGAGGACCCTGAAACGGTGATCGTCGGCATCGTCGACGTCGGCATGCCGCTTGGCCACCGGCGTCTGCGCGCCGCGGACGGCAGCACGCGTATCCTGTCGGCCTGGCAGCAGATGAGCACCCAGCCCATGGAGGACCTCGCCTTCGGCGAAGAGCTCTACAAAGGTGACATCGACGCCGCGCTCGCAGCCGCCAGCGGCGGCACGTTGCACGGCGCGCTCGACGAGGACGCCTTCAACCGCGCCACGCGGGTCGTCGACATGGACAACACGTTCGGGGAGCGCGAAGCCGCCCGCCGGGCCGCCCACGGCGCCCATGTCCTGGACCTTGCCGCCGGGTACGACACCGACGATCCGGAGGACGCGGCGCGGGCGGACAAGATCAAGGTGATCGCCGTCAATATTCCCAGCATCGACATCGTCGGCAACGCGGGCGAATTGCTCGATGGCTTCGTTCTCAGCGCCTACGAGCGCATCCTCGCCATCGCTGACGCGATCTGGGAAAAGTCCTGTCCGCAAACGTCTGGCGCATATCGCACCGTCATCAACATGTCGCTTGGCCGCCAGGCCGGCCCAAAGACCGGTGTGGACCTCATCCCCGCCTATCTGCGCCAAATCAAACGGCGCCGCGGCGCGCAGGGCGAGATGCTCAATTTCACCATGCCGGCGGGTAACGACAACCTGACCCGCTGCAATGCCGTTCTGGAGCCGAGCGCACAGACCGCCCAAAGCCTGAATTGGCGCATCCTGCCCCAGGATGGATCGCCCAACTACGTGGAGGTCTGGACGGCCCCACCACAAGGCGCCGATACGCTTCTCAGCAATCCCAACACGGTGGATGTGCAGCTCGTCCCGCCCAGCGGCGATCCCTCACCGACGGTGGAGCGCTTGGAGGGCGCGCCGCCGGTGCCGTTCAACGTCAAAAGCGCGCTTGGTAACAGCGCCGCCGTCTACCGCGAGGTTTTGCTGGTCAACAAGAACGGCGATAACCCCGCCGCACCCTTCGCACCCGTATGGCTCTTGCGGCACGTCTTTGCGGTGGCGCCGACGCACCGCGCCCGGAACGATCTGGAGACGGCGCCGGCGGGCCTTTGGCAGATCAGGATCACCAACCGCACGGATCAGACCCTGCAATGCCAGTGCTCGATCCAGACGGATCAGGGCCTGTTGCCGACCAGCGGGGAAAGCGTGCGGTCCTTTTTCGACGATCCAGGCTACTGGCTCTACGACAGCTATGTCGGTACCGGCGACCTGCTTGAGACGTACGCCTATCCGTCGGCGGTGCGCGGTCAACGGCTGAACCAGGACTTGCGCCCTGCCCTAGGGCATGCGGCGCCGAGCCCGGTGAAGCGGCACGGCACGATCAACTCCACCGCCGCGCACAATGCTGTTGCGCGGGTCGCGGGCTACCGCGCGTCGGATGGGCGCCCGGCCTTCTATTCCAGCGCGGGCAAGGGCCGGTTGCCGGACGCGCGCCTGCCGGATGACGACAGCGGGACCACCGTCCAGATCGAACCGCTGATGTCCGATGCCCTGGCCCCGACGGTCTCCTTCCCGACCGAGGATAGCCCGATGCTGCCCGGTATTCTGGCTTCGGGCGGCGCCGATGGCTCCGTCGCCGCACTGCGCGGCACCAGCTTTGCCGCGCCGCAAGCCGCGCGTCTGATCGCGGAGCGGCTAGTGGACGGCGATCGCCCCGACTGGTCCGAACGAAAACGCCTCTTCGAAGAAGCGCAAAAGCTGGAAGATGGACTGGTGGTATCGGACGAGGTTATCGCGGCGCGGCGCGATTTCCTCAGGCGTCCGCCACTCACCGACACGGTCGAAGTCATCGGCGGCGGGCGTGTGCCGCGGCAGGGCGCGCGCCGCATCGACCGCCGGGGGGCGTAAAGCCGCGCGCCCAAATTTGATCTGGCGCAAAGTGCGGCGCGGCGGGGCGGTGTAGGAGCGTGTCAGCCAGCCCGCTGCGCGCGGGCGCGCCACCACGCACCTTTCGCTTTCGGAGCACGTTCCATGTCTCCTGCCAAGACCGGGGGCCGCGCGGCTGCCCCCCTCACCCCCGCCCAGCGCAGCCTGGCCGGACGGCTGCCATTCGCCGGGCTGTCCGACGCCCAAAGGGCCGAGATGGTCCGCGCCGCCACGCTGCATCCCCTTCGGACGGGTGACACCTGCTTTGCCCAGGGCGCGCAGGCGCACCGCTTCTTTGTCCTGCTGGATGGCGCGCTAAAACTGGTCCGAACGACCGACCGGGGCGAGCATGTGGTCCTGCTGCACATCGCGCCCGCCCAGCTCTTTGGGATCGCGGCGGCGTTCGGGCACGACACGCACCATGCCGCCGCCCACGCGGTGACGGAGGGGCGCGCGCTCAGCTGGCCGGCGTCGCTGTGGGCGCGCTACATCCGCGATTATCCGGGCTTTAACGCTGCCAGCCGCACCGCTTTAGGCAGCCGGAACGACGCATTCGCAGGCCGGATCATCGATATGGCGACCTTGCCGGTGGAGCGGCGGATCGCGCGCGCCATCCGCGGTTTGATCGCGCGGTACGGCAGACAAGCCGCGGGCGGGATCGAGATCGGATTTCCCATCACACGGCAGGACATCGCAGAGCTGACGGGCACCACCCTACACTCCGTCAGCCGCTACATGAGCCAGTGGCAACGGGCCGGAATCGTTGAAAACCACCGCAAGCGCGTGATCGTCCGGCGGGCCGAGGATCTGCCGGTATGAGCGGAGTTGCCGCACCCTTGCGCCCGCATTCGTGCGCCGAACCTTGCCAAATCGCAACGTCAGCAGCGGCCGGGATGCCTACCTTTTCCTTAGGGCGCCGCGTCTCCCCCCAAGGGATCGCCGCAGCGCCCGTCAACAGCCAGGCCCGGCGGCCCGCTGGCCGGCCGGGGACCTGAGGGAGCACCATTATGGCCGATGCCACCGGCGAAAGGCCCGCGCGCCTCGACGTCACGCTAGATGCCTGCGCCAGCTGCGCGATCCGGCACAGCAGCCTCTGCGGCGCGCTGTCGGGTGAGGAATTGCGCCGCCTGAACGCCATCGCGACCCGGACGCAGCTGGATGTGGGGGAGGTGCACCTTTTTGCCGGCGACGACCAACACAGCTTTGCCAACGTCACGGGCGGCGTCGCCAAATTGGTTCGCGGCGCAGAAGATGGTCGCGCGCAGATCGTCGGCCTGCTGTTCCCGTCCGACTTCATCGGCGGCGCGCTGGGTCAGGACCGGGCGGCCCCCTCACCCTACGCCATCGAAGCGGTGTCGGAGGTGGCGCTGTGCACCTTCCCCAAAGCCAAGTTCGAGCGGGTGCTGCACGATCATCCCACGCTGGAGTTCAAATTGCTGCAGCGCACGATGGGAGAGCTTGAGATCGCCCGCGAGTGGATGGTCCTGCTGGGCCGCAAGACCGCCGAAGAACGTCTGGCGACCTTCCTTCTGTATGTCGCGGGCAAAATGCGGAACGTGTCCTGCACAGGGCACACCAGCTTCGATCTACCGCTCAGCCGGTCGGACATCGCCGACTACATCGGCCTCACGCTGGAGACCGTCAGCCGGCAGATGTCCAAGCTGAAGAAAGCCGGCATCATCCGGATCGAGGGCACAAAGCACATCACCTTCATCGACGAAGATCGCCTGAAGGCACGCGCCGACTTCTAGTGCAAAATCTGCGGGCGGCCCAGCGCGCACACGAAGCCGTGCAGGTCTGGCGCGCTGCACATGCGCGCGGCCAGGGGCCACAGCACATCCGTCTGCCAGGTCAGATCGCGGCGCAGCGAGTCAAAGTGCCCGCGTAGCGCGTAGCCCAGCGCATCGGGCGCCGCCGACAACCGGGCGGAGCCGGACGCGTCCGCAATCAGATCGTCCAGATCGCCCAGCGCGTGCAATTGATCTCCGCAATCCGAGCTGAGCCGGGACAAAACGCGCAGGCGGTCCACACCCCCTTCCGGCTTTTGCAGGAGCGCCGGCAGAACGATGTCATGCAGCCAGGAAAAGTGCGGGCGCAGTACCGACTGGCATTGGGTCTGCGCCTCGTCCCAGAACGGAACCGAGCGCTTGGGCAGATCGTCGGCCAGCGCCTCGAGCAAATCGCAGATCCGAAGCGCCCGCTGCGTCTGTGCGATGCAGGCCCGAACGGGCGGCGATGGAGCCGCGGCGGGCGTGCCATTGTGCTGCGTGACGGACATCGCGTCCTCGTTTGTTGCGGGCGGATAGTCCCCTCTTGCCGCACATCGCCGCACGGTGTCCTTGATACAGATCAAGCGCGGCTGCGGCCTTGCGTGCCGTTTACACCCGGCGCGGCGCGCTGGTAGGCCGGAACCACCCCGCGATGATCCAGGTCCAGACCGATGACATTCGCCTTCGACACGCAAGAAAGGTGCAGCGCCTGCCCGATCCGGCACCGCGCCATCTGTGCCCGGTGCGACACGGACGAGTTGGCGCGCCTCGAAGCGATAAAATCCTACGCCACCTTCCCGGCCGGCACGCCAATCATTTGGCGCGGCGATGCGCTGACCGCGTTTTCGTCGGTGGTGACGGGAATCGCCGCTTTGTCCCGCACGATGGAGGACGGGCGCGTGCAGGTCGTTGGCCTGTTGCTGCCGTCTGACTTCATTGGCCGCCCGGGCCGCAATGCGGTCGATTTCGACGTCACCGCCGTGACGGACGTGACGCTGTGCCAGTTCCGGCGCAAACCGTTCGAGCGACTAGTCGAAGACGTGCCGCATATCTCCCAACGCATGATGGAGATGGCCCTGGACGAGTTGAACGCCGCGCGCGAATGGATGGTCCTGCTGGGCCGCAAGACCGCGCGGGAGAAGATCGCGACATTCCTCGAAATGATCGTGCGGCGCAGCGCCGTTCCGGGGCAGCCCGCCGACACCTTCACGCTGCCGCTGACGCGCGAGGAGATCGCCAATTTCCTCGGTCTCACGCTGGAGACGATCAGCCGCCAATTGTCCGCGATGAAGCGCGAGGGCCTGGTATCGTTCGAAGGGCGCCGCACCTTCATCATCAACGACGTCGCCGCCCTGCACCGCGCCAGCGGGGATGCGGGCGAGCCCTAGCGCCGCGCGTTTGACCTAGATCAAGGCACGGCGCGCCCACCGCCGTCATTCTGAGCCAAATCCCGGGGGGACGTCCGCCCGGGCTACGCTCAGAAAGGGTCAGCATGTCAGAGACGGTCAAACTCGTTGCTTTGGGGCTGGTTGCGCTCGTCGCGGCCTACGCGGCGGATCAGGGCAACGATCTGGCGTTCCGCGTGCACGGTCTGCTGGTCATGCTGGTCGCGGCGTTCTTGTTCCTGCGCATCCTGCGCGGCGCGGGCGAGGCACCGGCGCTTGTGTCGCAGAGCGATTACATGGACGGCCCGGTGCGGGCGGGGGTCATCGCCACCGCGTTCTGGGGCATGGCCGGGCTTCTCGTCGGTGTGATCATCGCGCTGCAGCTGACCTTTCCGGCGCTCAATATCGACTGGGCCCAACCCTTCGGCAATTTCGGCCGTTTGAGGCCCTTGCACACCTCCGCGGTGATCTTCGCCTTTGGGGGCAACGCGCTAATCGCCTCGTCCATCTACATCGTGCAGCGGACCAGCCGCACGCGGCTCTTCGGCGGCAACCTCGTCTGGTTCGTCTTCTGGGGCTACCAGCTGTTCATCGTGCTGGCGGCCACCGGCTACCTGCTGGGCGCCACGCAGGGCAAGGAATACGCCGAGCCGGAATGGTATATCGACATTTGGCTGACCATCGTCTGGGTCGCCTATCTGGTGATCTTCCTCGGCACGATCGTGCGCCGGCGCGAGCGGCACATCTATGTCGCCAATTGGTTCTTCCTGGCCTTCATCATCACGGTGGCGATGCTGCACATCGTCAACAACCTCGCCGTGCCGGTCAGCATCTGGGGCTCTAAATCCGTACAGCTGTTTGCGGGCGTGCAGGACGCGATGACCCAATGGTGGTACGGGCACAACGCCGTCGGGTTCTTCCTGACCGCGGGGTTCTTGGGGATGATGTATTACTACGTCCCCAAACAGGCCAATCGCCCGGTCTACAGCTACAAGCTGTCCATCGTGCACTTCTGGGCGCTGATCTTCCTTTATATCTGGGCGGGTCCGCACCACCTGCACTACACCGCCCTGCCCGATTGGGCGTCGACGCTGGGCATGGTCTTTTCGGTCATCCTGTGGATGCCCAGCTGGGCGGGCATGATGAACGGGCTGATGACGCTGAACGGCGCGTGGGACAAAATCCGCACCGACCCAATCATCCGGTTCCTCGTCGCGAGCCTCGCGTTCTACGGCATGTCGACTTTCGAGGGGCCGATGATGTCGATCCGCGCGGTCAACGCCCTGTCGCATTACACCGACTGGACCGTGGGGCACGTCCATTCCGGCGCGCTGGGCTGGAACGGCATGATCATCTTCGCGATGGTCTACTTCCTGACGCCCCGCCTTTGGAACCGCAGCGCGATGTATTCGGTCGCGGCGATGAACTGGCACTTCTGGCTCGCGATGATCGGCATCGTTCTTTACGCCGCCTCGATGTGGGTGTCGGGCATCATGGAAGGCCTGATGTGGCGCGAGGTCGATGACCAAGGCTTCCTGGTCAACTCCTTCGCCGACACCGTCGAGGCCAAGTTCCCGATGTATCTGGTCCGCTCCATCGGGGGCATCCTCTACCTCGCCGGGGCCGGCATCATGTGCTGGAACATGATCATGACCATTCGCGGCGCCGCCCGCGTACGCCAGCCCGTCGCGCAGATGACCCCGCCCGCGGGCGAGACGTCCGGCCCCGCGCCCATCCCAGCCCCCACACCCGCCGAATAAGGAGAGGCGCGATGTCCATCCTCGACAAACACGTCATCCTCGAACGCAGCCCGACCTTGCTGCTGACCTTCTCGCTCACGGTGGTGACCATCGGCGGCATCGTGGAAATCGCACCGCTCTTTTGGCTGGAGAACACCATCGAGGAGGTCGAGGGCATGCGCCCCTATTCCCCGCTGGAGCTGGCCGGGCGCGACATCTACATCCGCGAGGGCTGCTATGTTTGCCACAGCCAGATGATCCGGCCCATGCGGGACGAGGTGGAACGCTACGGCCATTACAGCCTTGCCGCCGAAAGCATGTACGACCACCCGTTTCAGTGGGGCTCCAAACGGACGGGGCCGGACCTGGCGCGTGTCGGCGGGCGCTATTCGGACGAATGGCAGCTGGTCCACCTGATGGACCCGCAATCGGTCGTGCCGGAAAGCATCATGCCCTCCTACGCCTTCCTGCTGGACAACCGGCTCGACACAGGCGGGATCACCGACCTTGTGGCCACCCACCGGTTCGTCGGTGTGCCCTATGACGACGCCCAGATTGAACACGCCGCTGCCGATTTGCGGGTCCAGGCGGACCCGGACGGCGACTGGGACGACCTGCTGGAGCGTTATCCCGGCGCGGTCGTGGGCAATTTCGACGGCCAGCCCGCCCTGACCGAAATGGATGCGCTGATTGCGTATCTGCAAATGCTCGGCACGCTGGTCGATTTCTCGACCTTCGTGCCGGACGCCAGCCGCTAGGAGCCCCCGATGGAAACCTACACCCTTTTGCGCGAATTCGCGGACAGCTGGTTCCTGATCGCGATGTTCGCCTTCTTCATCGGCACCTGGATCTTTGCCTTCTGGCCCAGCGCCGCCGCCGCGCGTGACGATGCCGCAAGCATCCCGTTCCGCGACGGAGCGCCGCCGCCGGCCACCCTGTGCGGGAAGGCCTGCGCCGGCTGCCCGCGCAAACTGGCCCCGAAGACGGAGCGCGATCATGGCTGAGCCGCGTGTCGATGAGCTGACCGGGACCGAGACGATGGGCCACGAGTTCGACGGGATCGAAGAGCTCAACCATCCCATGCCGCGTTGGTGGCTGATCACCTTCTACGCTCTGATCGTTTGGGGGATCGGCTACACCATCGCCTACCCCGCCTGGCCGATGATCTCGGGCGCGACGCAAGGCCTTCTGGGCTATTCCACGCGCGCCGAAGTCGCCGCGGACATCGACGCCCACGCGCAGGCGAATGCCGGCCTGACGGACGCACTGCTCCAGGTGGACCTGGCCGCCTTCGATCCGCAAAGCGATCTGCACCGTTATGCCGTCGCGCGCGGTGCGTCGGTCTTTCTGGCCCAGTGCAGCCAATGCCACGGCGCGGGCGCGGCGGGCACAGTGGGGTATCCCAACCTTTTGGACAATGACTGGCTGTGGGGCGGCGCCCTGCCCGAGATCACCTACACCGTGACCCACGGCATCCGGAACGAGACCGATTTCGACGCCCATTATTCACAGATGCCAGCCTTCGGCGACATCCTCGCGCCAGAGGAAATAGAAGCCATCGCCGACTTCCTGCCCACCCTGAATACCGCCGACGCAGGCGCGCCCGGCGCGGTGCTGTTCGCTGACAATTGCGCGTCCTGTCATGGGGGCAGCGGGCAAGGCGACCGCACAATGGGTGCGCCGAACCTGGCCGACGCGATCTGGCTTTACGGCGGTGACCGAGGCAGCGTCATCACCTCCATCACCGACGCGCGTTTCGGCGTCATGCCGGCCTGGGGCCAGCGCCTGAACGAGGCGGATGTGCGCGCCGTTGCAACCTATGTCCACGCGCTTGGGGGCGGCGAATAGGCCTTCGCACCCGAAATTGACGCAGATCAAGGCGGCGCGGCGCGAACGCGGGCAAGGTGCGCGTGAAGCAGCCACCGAGCCATCCGATGACACTGGTCCAAGACAGCCTTTACGCCGCGCGCGAGCCGATCTTTCCCAAACGGGTGAGCGGGAGGTTCCGCACGCTGAAATGGATCATCATGGCCGTGACCTTGGGCATCTACTACCTGGTTCCATGGCTGCGCTGGGACCGCGGCCCGAACCTGCCCGACCAAGCGGTTCTGGTCGATCTGGCGGGGCGGCGTTTCTACTTCTTTTGGATCGAGATCTGGCCCCACGAATTCTACTTCGTCGCGGGTCTGCTGATCATGGCCGGGCTGGGCCTGTTCCTTTTCACCTCCGCGCTGGGGCGGGTCTGGTGCGGCTATGCCTGCCCGCAGACCGTGTGGACCGACCTCTTCCTGCTGGTGGAGCGCTGGGTCGAAGGGGACCGGAACGCCCGCCTCAAGCTGCACCGCGCAGCCTGGTCCCTCCGCAAGGTGCGGCTGCGCCTGACCAAGTGGACCCTATGGACCCTCATCGGCATCGCCACGGGCGGCGCCTGGGTGTTCTACTTCGCCGATGCGCCGACCCTGGCCGCCGCCTTCGCCATGCTCAGCGCCCCCGCTGCCGCCTGGATCACCGTCGGGATCCTGACCGCGACGACCCTGGTGCTGGGCGGGTTCATGCGCGAGCAGGTCTGCATCTACATGTGCCCCTGGCCGCGCATCCAGGGCGCGATGATGGACATGGACACCTTCACCATCGGCTACCGCGACTGGCGGGGCGAGCCGCGCGGCAAGCCCCGCGATCCGAAAGTCGGGGACTGCGTCAACTGCATGGCCTGCGTGAACGTCTGCCCGATGGGGATCGATATTCGCGACGGCCAGCAGATGGCGTGCATCACCTGCGGGCTGTGCATCGACGCTTGCGACGACATGATGGACAAGCTCGGCCGCCCGCGCGGGCTGGTGGATTACCTCGCCCTGTCGGACGCCCCGGCTGAGCGGGCGGGCGAGGCGCCGCGCAGCCCCTGGGCCCTCATCCTGCGCCCCCGGACGGTGCTTTACACCGCGATCTGGGCGCTGATCGGCATCGGCATGACCTACGCGCTGTTCATGCGTCCGGAGATCGAGATGTCGGTCGCCGCCGTGCGCAATCCCACCTACGTGACCCTATCGGACGGCGCGATCCGCAATACCTACGAGCTGCGCCTGCGCAACAAACACGGCGCGCCGCGCCTCTTCGGCGTGCATGTCAAAGGCGACCTGACACTGGGCCTGACCCTCGAAGGCACGCCCTATCAGGCCGTGACGGTGCCCGCGAACGACACGCTGCGGCTGCGCGTCTACGTCACCGCCCCTGCCCTCAGCGATCCGGCACAGGCGCGCGAGACCGCGATCCGCTTCTGGGTGAACGACAACATCACCGGCGAGCGGGCCTTCGAGAACTCCCATTTCAACGGAAACGGAACCTTGTGATGACTGAACTGACCGGCCGCCACGTCTTTGGAATGTTCGCCTTAGGCTTCGGGATCATCATCACCGTGAACATGACTCTGGCCTTCAACGCCGTGCGCACCTTTCCGGGGCTGGAGACGAAGAACTCCTACGTCGCGAGCCAGCATTTCGACGCGAACCGCGCGGCGCAGAGGGCGCTGCGCTGGGACGTGGATGCGGTGCTGGACGGCAGCGCTCTGCGCCTGCACATCACCCGCGATGGCCGGCCCGCCCCGGCGCGCATCACCCGGGCGGTCTTTGGCCGGGCCACCTCCGTCGCGGCAGACCAAAGCCCCACCTTCACCTTCGACGGCACCGCGCATGTGGCGCAGGTCGTGGCCGGGCCGGGCAATTGGAACCTCCGGCTGGAGGCGGAAGCGGCGGACGGAACCCGCTTCGTCCAGCGCGTAATCGTCCGGCCCGCCCCGTGACCGCCGCCTGCCCCGCCTGCGTCGTTGGCCTGCCGCCTGCGGACACCCAACCCGAGCAGTTCGCCGTACAGCTGTCGGTGCCGAGCCTGCGCTGCGCCGCCTGCATCGCCACGATCGAGGGGCACCTGAACGGCCTGCGCGGCGTTGCGGCCGCGCGCGTGAACCTCAGCCTCAAGCGCGTGCAGATCGCGACCCACCACTCTGCCGCCGACATGACCCGCGCGCTGGACGAGATCGGGTTCGAGGCGTTTCCCCTCGATCCCAAAGCCCTCGCTGGAGAGACGGATCCCGAAGGCCGCGACCTGCTGCTGCGCATGGGCGTCGCCGGCTTTGCCATGATGAACGTCATGCTGCTGTCCGTCGCCGTGTGGTCGGGCGCCAGCGGCGCGACGCGCGACCTGTTCCACCTGATCTCCGCCGCGATCTCCTTGCCCGCGGTGCTGTATGCCGCGCGCCCCTTCATGGTGCACGCCTGGCAAGCGCTGCGCGCGGGCCGGCTGAACATGGATGTGCCGATCTCCCTCGCCATCGTGTTGGCGGCGGGCATGTCGCTGTACGAGGCGCTGCATAGCGGCGCGCACGCCTATTTCGACGCGGCCCTATCGTTAACCTTTTTCCTGCTGATCGGTCGGTACTTGGAGCATCGCACCAAATCCGCCGCCCGCTCCGCCGCGCGCGAGCTGGCCGCGCTGGAAGAGCACCGCGCTCAGCGCAAAACCGGCACCAGGGTGGAGACGGTCGATGTCGCGGAGCTGGCCATCGGCGACACCGTTCTGGTCGGCGCCGGCGTGCGCGTGCCGGTCGACGGCACCTTGCGGGCGCAGGCAGCCTTCACCGACCGGTCGTTCCTCACCGGCGAAAGCGAGCCGGTACAGCACAGCGCCGGCGCCGATCTGTGCGCGGGGGAGATCAACCTCGGCGCCCCGTTCGAGGTGACGGTCACCGCCATCGGCGCGGACACCCGCTTGCGCCGGATCGCAGGCCTGGTGGAACTCGCGGAGAACGCGCGCAACACCTACACCTCCCTCGCCGACCGGGCCGCGCGGCTCTACGCGCCGGCGGTGCACGTCCTGGCCGCCGTGACCTTCGCAGGCTGGATGCTGGCGAACGGAGACCTGCGCAACGCGCTGAACATCGCCATCGCCGTGCTCATCATCACCTGCCCCTGCGCGCTGGGCCTCGCCGTCCCGGCGGTATCGACCGCCGCGATCAGCCGCCTCTACCGCATGGGTTTTCTGGTGAAATCCGGCACTGCGCTGGAGCGGTTGGCGGGCGTGCGGACGATGCTTTTCGACAAGACCGGCACCCTGACCGCCCCCGGCTTTGCCTTCGATGCAAGCGACCTCAGCGCGGCGCAGGCGGCAGTGGCCAAAGCCCTCGCCCAGCATTCCGCGCACCCGCGCGCACATGCCTTGGCGCAGCATCTCAGCGGAGTCTCACCTGCCGAACTGTCGAATGTGCAGGAGCATCCCGGGGCCGGCATGTCGGCGGAGTGGGAGGGGCAGCCCGTCGCCCTCGGGCGCGCCGCCTGGCTTGGGCAGCACGGCGATCACCTGATTTTGTCCATCGCCGGTACCACGATCCCCCTGCCTGCGCGCGAACGGATCCTGCCCGGTGCGCGCGACCTCGCCCCGGCCCTGTCGGCGGCGCATATCGAGGCCCAGGTCATTTCGGGCGATGCTGAGGACAAGACGGCCGCGCTGGCCCGCGAGGTCGGCGTCCGCCGCTGGCGCAGCACCGTGACCCCCGAAGAAAAGGCGCAGATCGTACGTGACATCGCGCAACGCGAAGCCGTCTGCATGGTGGGCGATGGGATCAACGACACGGCGGCCCTAGCCCACGCCACAGTGTCCATCGCGCCCGGCAGTGCCCTCGACGCGACGCGCAACGCCGCCGATATCGTCATGATTGGGGAGACCTTGGCTGACTTGCCCAAGCTTGTGCGCATCGCCCGGCAAACGGTGACGCTGTCGAAACAGAACTTCGCCATCGCCATCGCCTACAACGTCATCGCGGTCCCGGTCGCCATGGCCGGCTTCGCGACGCCACTGCTGGCCGCCTTGGCGATGTCGGCGTCGTCGATCACCGTTCTACTGAACGCGATGCGGGTGAGGCTGTGATCCGATGAACGTCCTGGTCGTCCTCATCCCCGTCTCTTTGTCCCTGGGACTTCTCGGCCTCGCCGCGTTTCTGTGGACGATGCGCACCCGGCACTACGAAGACCCGGCCGGACAGGCCGC
>JBCDFL010000058.1:0-16864 GCA_039178165.1 Pseudomonadota bacterium
CCGCCATGCGAAACTGCCGCGCCAACGCGGGGATCAACAGGGCCAAGACCAGAACCAGCAGCGCGGCGACGACGTAGAACGACACGCGCAGCGAAAACGCCTGGCTCACCAAGCCCATCAGGGGCGGGCCGGCGAAGAACGCAGCGTAGCCTATGGCCGAGGCGAGGGAGATCGCCCGCAGCCGGCGGTCCGGGGTCACAGCACGGCCGAGCAGGCTGAAGGCGACAGGCACGACAACGGAAATGCCCAGGCCCGCGAGGCCAAACCCGGCATAGGCGACCGGCAGGCTTGGCGCTGCGCCCGCGACGATCAGGCCGAGGCAGGACAGGGCAAGGGCGGCGACGAGCATCGCCATCTCGGACACGCGCGCGGCCAGCGCATGACCGAAGAGCCGCCCGAACCCCATCGTCAGGCCCAGAATGGCGGGGCCAAGCGCGCCTTCGGCAGGGCCGCCGCCCAGCGTCCGCTCCAGGTGCAGCGCGGACCAACCTTCGGTCGAGGCCTCGGTCAGAAAGGCGGCGAAGACCAGAAGGCCGACCAGCCACACGATGGCGTCCCGCGGCAGCCGGGCCTGCGCCGCCTCGGGCACAGTGCCGGACGCCTCGTTCCCCGCCATGAGAGCGGCACAGAGAAAGGTCACGACCATCAGGGCCAGGAACACCTCTGTCGGGGACCAACCCGCCTCGCGCGCCCAACCGACCAGCAATGCCGCGCCCGCATAGGCAAAGCCGTAGAGCCCGTGGTTGAGGTTCATCAACGCCCGGCCCGACGCAGCCTCCAGATTGGCCAGGCGCGCGTTGGCTAGCACATCGACCACGCCCGACCCGGCAGAGGCGAGCGTCATCGCCAGGGCGAAGGACACGAGGCCCGGCGCCGCCCCGGCCCACAGAAACCCTAGCCCCACGCCCAGCGCGCCCAGCGGCAAGGCCCAAGGTCCAGCCAAGCGGTCGGCCAACGGCGCCAGCCACATAGCGGCGATAGCCCCAAACGAGGCAAAAAGGATCACACTGCCGTAGACCCCGTCGGACACACCAAGGGCGGCCTTGATCACCGGCATTTGGGCGAAATAGCTCGCCCAAGCGACGCCGATCAGCACAAACCCCGCCAGCGCGCGGCGCGACAGCGCGATATCCCGCAACAATTCCATAAGCGCCGAACTGGCCCGGCCGCCCCCGAAAGCAAAGAGAATCCGCTTGGCATCGCGGCGCAACCGGTCTATGCGCCGAGGCTCACGCGGGGTGACAGCCTTGGAGGCACCCTGCCCTAATTTGGAGATATAGACATGGCTGGTGAGATTCCTGATCTCGAAGCCCTGGAACGGACGGGGACAGGCAAGGGCGCCGCTCGTCAAGCCCGCCGCGACGGCATGGTTCCGGGGATTGTTTTTGGTGGCGACAAAGATCCGCTACCGATCAATCTGCCCTTCAATAAGCTGCTGAAGATGCTCAAGGCCGGGCGCTTCAAGTCGACCCTGTTCAACCTGAAGGTCGACGGGCACGAGGATGTCCGCGTCATCTGCCGCGACGTGCAGCGCGACGTGGTCAAAGACCTGCCGCGACACGTGGACTTCATGCGCCTGCGCCGGACGACCAAGATCGGCCTTTTCATCCCGGTGGAAATCGAGGGCGAGGAAGACTGCCCCGGAATCCGCAAGGGCGGCGTTCTGACCATGGTCCGCCCCGAGGTGGAACTGGTCGTGACCGCCGGCGACATCCCCGAGAAGATCGTGGGCTCGGTTGCGGGCATGCAGGTCGGCGACACGCTGACCATCAGCCAAATCCAGCTTCCGGCGGGCGCCAAGCCGACCATCGACCGTGACTTTGTCATTGCGAACATCCAAGCGCCGTCTGGCCTGGCCTCGCAATCGGATGACGATGAGGAAACGGCGGCGGACGAGGTTCCGGCCACCGCGCAAGCCGAAGAATAAACCGCGCCCCGTTGTGCGTGTGAGGGCCGTCCCGCTGGGGCGGCCCTTTTTCTATGCGCGGCGCGCGGCTATGCTGCGCGGCAGCGAGGGAGGATGGCATGAAACTGATCGTGGGGCTGGGCAATCCGGGGGCCAAATATGCGGGCAACCGGCACAATATCGGCTTCATGGCGCTGGACCGGATTGCCGAAGATCACGGCTTCGGCCCCTGGCGGTCCAAGTTTCAGGGCGTCCTCACCGAGGCGCGCTTTGGCTCCGACCGCGCGGTTCTGCTGAAGCCGGAGACGTTCATGAACAAGTCGGGCCAGTCCGTGCAAGCAGCGGCGCAGTTCTACAAGCTGGAGGCCGAGGACGTGATCGTCCTGCACGATGAGATCGACCTCGCCCCCGGAAAGGTACGTTGGAAGATGGGCGGCGGGCATGCCGGGCACAATGGCCTGCGCTCCATCCACGGGCATCTGGGCGAGGGTTACGCCCGCGTGCGGCTCGGCGTGGGGCATCCCGGTCACAAGGACGCCGTTCCGGGCTACGTGCTGCGCGATTTTCCCAAGGCCGATCAGGGCTGGCTGGACGATGTGCTGCGCGGCGCCTCCGACGGCGCGCCGCACCTGGTGCGCGGCGATGGCGGCAAGTTCATGAACGCGGTGTCCCTGCGCGTCGCCCCGCCCCGCTCGTCCAAGGCGCCGGAGCCAAAACCGGCGGCCCAGGCCAAACCCACCGCTCAGCCAGAGCCAGAGGCGGAAAAGTCGGCGATGCAGCGGCTGCTGGACCGCTTCAGATGAGCCTGGCTCAAGCCTTTCGGGATCAACAGGCGGCGTGCAGCCGCCTCGGCTCCCCTTTCACCGCGCGGGTGCTGCGGATTTTGGCGGAGGGATGGGATACTGGCAGCCCGCTGGGACGTGATTTCGCCCGCTACACCGGTGATCCCGGACCCGCGGGCCATTCGCTGCCACTGCGCGCGGCGGCTGCGCTGCATGCCCTGGCGCGGGACGGGGCAGCGCCGGGCCTGACGCAGGTCTATCCCCCACATGAGGCGAGCGACGCGGCGCTGGGGCGCGCGATTGCAGAGGCTCTTATCGCGCACGAAGACGCGATCCTCGCCTTCGTGCAGGTGCCGCCGCAGACGAATGAAGTGCGCCGCTCTGCCGCGCTGATCGCCATGGGGCATGTGGCAGCAGGCATGTTCGACAGGCCCATGGTGCTGAGCGAGGTTGGCGCGTCCGGCGGACTGAACCTGCAATGGGACCGCTACGCACTGGTGGCGGGTAAGGCCCACTTTGGCCCGAAGGAGGCCGCGCTGACCCTGGCGCCGGCCTGGGAAGGACCCATCCCGCAGGGCCGGACACCCCGTGTGGCGGACCGCGCAGGCGTGGATCTGCGGCCCCTCGATCCACGGGACGCGGCGCAGCGCGCGCGCATGCTGTCCTACATCTGGGCGGATCAGCCGGACCGGATGGCCCGCACCCGGGCCGCCGCGGCCATCCAGGACACCCCCATCACGGCGGGCGACGCCCTGCCCTGGCTGGCGGAACGGCTGGACGCCGCGCCGCCGGGCCACCTGCACGTCATCCAAAACACAGTCGCCTGGCAATATTTCAGCCCCGCGGCGCAGCGGGACGGTACCGCGATGATCGAGGCCGCGGGCGCGCGCGCCAAGCCGGACAGCCCAATGGCCTGGATGGCGATGGAAGCGGACGACACGGGCGCGGCGGGGGCGGCCATGACCTTGCGCCTCTGGCCGGGCGACATCGCGCTGCATCTGGGCCGGATCGACTTTCACGGACGTTGGGTCCGCTGGACGGGATAGTCTTGCACATCGGCCTGCGGCGTGGCCCTCTGCACCCGGGGAGGAGACCAGGATGAGCATTCTCAAATGGACAGGCCGGATCGTTCTGGCGCTGGTGATCGCAGCCGTGGCGGTCGGTCTGTGGAACCGCGAGGAGCTGGCGCGCCTGTGGGCCGTGCAGACGCTGTTCCACGAAGACCGCATCGTCCATAACTTCTCCGCCATGGAAGACGCGTTCCTGACCCGGCCGGTGCCCCGCGGCGATGGCCCTGTGAGCGAATTGCCGGCAGGCCCGAGCGCGGAGATGCCGGAGGGCTACGGCGCGTGGCTGGCGGAACGGTCGATCACGTCCGTCGTGGTGCTGCACCGCGGTGCGCTGGTCTACGAAGACTACTACCTCGGCACGGCGGCGGAGGATCGGCGGATCAGCTGGTCGATCGCCAAATCCTTCCTGTCGGCGCTGGCGGGCACACTGGTGGCGGATGGCACGCTGGATCTCGACACGCAGGTCACGGCGCTGGTGCCGAGCCTCGTCGGCACCGCCTATGACGGGGCGCGCGTGCGGGACGTTCTGCTGATGGAAAGCGGCGTGACCTTCAACGAGGATTACCTGGACCAAAGTTCCGACATCAACCGGATGGGCCGGATCATCGCCCTGGGCGGCGGGATGGACGCCTTCGCCGCCAGCCTGACCGAAAACGACACGGCTGCGGGCGAGACGTGGAAATACACCTCCATCGATACGCACGTGCTGGGCATGGCGATGCGGGCCGCCGCGGGTCAGGACATCGCCACCCTTCTGTCGGAGCGGATCATCGCCCCGTTGGGGCTGGAGGAAGCACCCTATTACCTGACCGACGGCGCCCAGACCGCCTTCGTGCTGGGCGGGCTGAACCTGCGCAGTCGCGACTACGCCCGTTTCGGCCAGATGATCCTGCAAGGCGGCACGTGGGAGGGCACGCGCGTTGTGCCCGCGGACTGGATCGACGCATCCATCCTGCCGACGGCGAAGACCGCGCCGGGACGGATCGGGTACGGCTACCAGTGGTGGATCCCGGTCGGCGCGACGCCGGGGGACGAGGTGATTGGACGTGGCATCTATGGGCAATATCTCTACCTTGATCGCTCGGCGGAGGTGGTGATCGTTGTGACGGCGGCGGACCGGCAGTTCCGCGCGGACGGGGCGCACGACCAGACCATCGCCATGCTGCGCGAGATTACGGCAAGCCTGGAGGCCGACAATGGAACCTGAAGACAGCGTCAACGTCCGCGGCGGCGCCCTTGCCCTGTGCGGCACCGACCCGATGACGGGGTTCTTCCGCGACGGGTCGTGCAACACCTGCGCGGCCGATCAGGGCAGCCACACCGTCTGCGCGGTGATGACCGAAGAATTCCTCGCCTTCTCCAAATATGTCGGCAACGATCTGAGCACGCCGCGGCCTGAATTTCGCTTTGCCGGTCTCAAGCCCGGGGACCGCTGGTGCCTGTGCGCCGCGCGATTCCTACAAGCGCACGAGGAAGGCTGCGCGCCAAAAGTCTCGCTCGAGGCGACGCATAAACGCGCTTTGGACGTCGTGCCGCTCGACGTGCTGGAACAAAACGCCGAGTGAAGGCGCAATTTTCGGCAATTGTTAAGCGCCACGACGATCCGTTGCGCGCAGCTTCGGCCCGCACAGCTTTTCGAATATTGCGCAAGCGCGCAATATTGTTGCGCAGGGGCCACAGCCTGCCCTAAGGGCAATTTTACCGGCTTCTCAGCCCGCCCGGCGCGCGGCTATCACCCCGCCACGCACCTTGTTGCGGACATACCTTAACGGCGCGGGATCTGGTCCCGCCCGGTGCGGCCCGGCTCTGCCGGCTTCGTATACCAAGGATGTGCGCTGAGGTGCTTTGAAACCGGTCCAACAGCAAAGGAGGGGCCATGACGTATCAATGCACCTCTGGGGCCGATTTTCGACTGTGTAGCTCAACGGTAGAGCATCAGCTTAAACAGCTGAGTGTTGAGGGTTCGAATCCCTCTACAGGCTCCGGGTAAGGCGGCGACGCCCGCAGGTTCGAATCCTGCAAGCGACTGGTAATCGCTCTCAAAACATCAATCGCGTTCGGATCTGCCGCGCGGCATCCCTTGGGCTTTCGGCCCTCGGAATGGCGTCCTGGGCGGCGGCCGGGCCGGGCGGCATGGCGCCGCGTCCTTTGGGCCAGCCTCTTGTAGGCCCGCCCTTTGGACCCTGCGCCCTCTGCCGCGCTGCCCCGCCGTCTTCCACGGCAGCGGTGGGTTCGAACGCACCCCCTTTTTCCGCGCGCGCAGCACCGCAGCCCGCGCCTTCACCGCCCCATGTGGGGCCCCAACCAGGAGCACGCCCGTGCCGTAACACCAAAGGAGAGATGACATGGAATGGGCAATCATGCGTATGCGGGGACGCGTCCCCGTCACGATCACCGAAACACAGCGCGCCGTCCTTATGGTGGAGGGTGTGGCACAGACCATCCTCGGCCCCGGGCGCCACTGGGTGCCCCGGCGGGCGGAGCTGGTCCGCTATACGCTGGACGCAGGCGCCGTGGACACCCCGCTGCTTGACGCGATGCTGCGGGTGGGCCCGGCCCATCTGACCGTGGCGCACCCGGACGAGGATCACGCGATGCTCGTCCACCGGCATGGCAAAGTGGTGGAAGTCCTCGGCCCCGGCAAACGGGCGGTCTACTGGACCGATGCCGGCCCGCTGACCCTGACGCCGGTGGCGCTGGGTGCGCATCACGAGGTGGCCGCACCCCTGGCGCGGACCCTCATGCTCGCGGGCCTGGGCCGGGTGATGACCGCCTTCGAGGTGCCGCAGGGCTTCGTCGGGATGCTGAGCGAGGACGGCGTGCTGGTCCGGCAGCTCGATCCGGGGACTTACTGGTTCTGGATGTTCGGGCGCAAGCATACCGTTCGGCTGATCGACACCCGCGCCATGGCGCACGAGGTCATGGGCCAGGAGATCCTGACCCACGACCGCGTCTCGGTCCGGGTGAACCTGACGGCGACCTACCGTGTCACCGATCCGGAGGCCGCGTTCCGCGGGGCCAAGGACTTCACCGAGGTCCTGCACCGGTCGATGGCCCTGGCTTTTCGCCAGTCGCTGGGCGCGCGCACGCTGGCCCAGCTGCTGGAGAACAAAGGCCAGGTCGACACTGAAGCCGGCGCCGCCGTTCGGGCCGAAATGGCCCGGCTCGGCGTCGCAGTTGGGGAGATCGCGCTCAAAGACGTCGTCCTGCCGGGCGATATGCGCGAGATCCTGAACCAGGTCGTTGCCGCACGGCACGAGGCTGAGGCCAGCGTCATCCGGCGCCGCGAGGAGGTGAACGCAACGCGGGCGCTTCTGAACACCGCTAAAGTGATGGCCGATAACCCGGTCATGCTGCGGCTGCGGGAGCTGGAAGCGCTCGAGGCGATCTCCGCCAACGTCGATCACCTGATCGTCGGCGGCGGGACGGACGGCCTGCTGCGCGACGTGGCCAAACTGCGCTGAGGCGCGCCCAAACGACAGGCCCCGCCCGAGGCATGCTCGGGCGGGGCCATCCGCGTCAGAAGAAGATGAAGTCCACCTCGTTCAGATCGGCGAGGGAGACGTTGCGCAGCGTGATCGTATCGCTGTCGTCGGTGATCACGACATCGCTGCCGACCTGCGCCATGTGATTGGTCGTCAGGTCGGTGAAGTCGAAGATCCCGCCGACCGCGCTCAGGTCGATCCGCTCCAGATCGTTGTTCGCGTCGAAGTCGGTGATGGTGTCGTTGCCGAAATCATCGTCGAAGACGAAGGTATCGGCGTTGAAGTTGCCCGCCATCGCGTCGTCGCCGGCGCCGCCGGTGATCGTGTCGAAGCCTGCGCCGCCGAACATCGTATCGTTGCCGGTGCCGCCGGATATGTCGTCGTTTCCGGCCCCGCCAAAGGCGCGGTCATTGTCGGAGCCCCCGATGATGGTGTCGTTGCCCTGTTCGCCAAAGAGCCCGTCGGTGCCGGCGTCACCGCCCAGGAAGTCGTCCCCTGCGCCGCCGAACAGCCGGTCGAATCCGTTCCCACCCGACATCAAGTCGTCGCCGATCCCGCCAAAGAGGTTATCGGCCTGATCGCCGCCCTGCATCGTGTCATCGCCCGCGCCGCCTTCCAGCCGGTCGAAGCCGTTGTCGCCAAAGAGGATGTCGTTGCCGGCATCGCCCAGGATGCGGTCGTTCTGCCCGCCGCCCTGGATGCGGTCGTCGCCCTCCCCGCCGAACAGGCGGTCGTTCTGGAAGCCGCCCAGGATAGTGTCGTTGCCCGCGCCGCCGAAGATGTTGTCGGTGCCGACATCGCCGTCGAGGCGGTCGTTGCCCTCCCCGCCTTCGATGCTGTCGGCATTGCCGCCGCCGGAGACGAAGTCGTTGCCCGCGCCCGCCAGGATCGTATCGAATCCCGCGCCTGCGGTGATGTTGTCGTTGCCATCGCCCGCTTCGGCATAATCCTCGCCGACGCCCAGGTTCAGCATGTCGTTGCCCCGCCCGGTGTAGACCGTGTCGTTGCCGCCGAAGCTCTCGACCGTGTCTTCTCCGCGGTCCGTGCGCACGATGTTCGCGGTGGCGGTTCCGGTCACGCCCATGGAGGCGAGGCCGGAAAACTCGAACCCCTCGATAGAGGTCAGCTGGTCAATCGGGTCGAAAATGGTCGCCGTACGGTAGGTGCCCGCCAACATGTCGAAGAAAAACGTGTTAGCAAACTGGCTGTTGGTCGGCGCGTGCACCACGACGTCGAGGCCTGCGCCGCCGTCGATGACCAGCGCGCCCAGCTCGATGGTGATGGTGTCGTCACCGGCGCCTGCCTGGATCGTATGGTTGCCGGTGTCCAAGATGATCTCATCGTCGCCCGCAAAAGCGCGAATGCTGTCATTGCCGGTAAAGCCCAGGATCTGCTCGGCGTCGTTTGTGCCGTCAAGCATGGTGTCGTCACCGATAGAGCCGCGGATGATCGGCAGCGGCGGACGCGCCGCTGGGTCGATATCCGCCACGACTTCGGTAACGCCATCGTCGGATACCAGAACATTGCCAGAAGCAGTAATGGCGACGTTGCGCATATCCAGGCTCGCCAGGCTCGCAGGGTCGAACTGGGTCTGACTGATCAGCTCCAGCCCTTCGCTCCAGTGCTGAACGATGAAATCTGGGCGGCTGCCCGATTCCTCGAAGGCGAGGATGAAGCTGCCGCCATTCAGCAATTGAAGCGATGGCTGACTGCGGCCGGCGTTGGGATCGTCGTCCACGACCTGCGGTGCCATGACAACGGTCCCGTCGGGCTGAACAACGGTCATCCAGATCCCTTGCGGACCACCGTTGACGTTCGTGTAAGCACTGAAAGCAACGACGAAATTCCCGTTGTCCAATTGAACCATGTCGACGGGGAACGCGCCTTCGCCGAATAGGACATAGTTGAAGATGTTGGGCGGAAGCGTGATCTGGATGGGCGCCTGCAACACGTTGGCAGATGGCGACGTGGCGTTGACAGGGCCCGTAACGAACGCGATTTCCAGCGTTGCCGCCTCCATCGGGGAGGAAAAGGCGTTGCCGCCGAAGTAACGCGCGACGGCTAAGCCGCCTGGAACCTCGACGATATCGCTAAGCGCGGCGCCATCCTGAAACGCGAAGAGACTTGCGTAGTCGAAATTGGCGTCCGATGTGACGAGCGAGAAGCTTCCGGAATGGAAGACGTTCGTGCCGTCCGACAGCACGCCAACCCGGCTGAGCAAGAAGTCACCCGTGATCTGCGGAGGACTGGTCAAAACCGTTTCCACCGGGGCTGAAACAGCACCCGTCGCGGAGACAGTAATCGCCGCCTCGGTCAAGACGGGATCACCGGAATAGGAGTTGTTGACCGGATCGTACGTCCCAGGCTCATCCACAAAAACCTGCAGCGAAACGGTGTTGCCGTCGATGAATAGCCCGTTCAATTCCAAGCTTGCGGACGGGAAGGTATTGGTTGTTGTCCGCTCTACGATCAGCGTTGGCGTGCCGATATCGACGCCGTTCTCATCGGTGACGCGAACGAACATTTGGATCACGTTCGTGCTCGTCGCCTGGTCGAAGACGTTGTCCTCGTAGACGGTGACGATGTTGCCGTTGGGAAGGACAAGGGGGCGAAGGGTCATGGGAAAGTCCTTGTGGTGTCAAATTTGTGAATGTCTACCCATACGGCGCCGTTCTGGCTAGACCCTTGGCGGCGCATGACGGCAATTGTCACGTTCTTTCAGATGTTTGGAGAGTGGGCGCGGCACAGCACCCGCGCGTCACACAAAGATGAAATCTGCCGCGTCGAGGTCCGCCAGCGCCACGTTATTCAGGGTGATCGTATTGCTGCCCTCGGTGATCACGACGTTGCCGCCCACCTGCGCCATGTGATTGGCGGCGAGGTCAGCGAAGTCGGTGATGCCGGCCACGGCGCTCAGGTCAATCCGCTCGAGATCGTTTGTGGCGTCGAAGTCGGTGATGGTGTCATTGCCGAACGCGCCGATGAAGAAAAAAGTGTCCGCGTTGAAGTTCCCGGCCATGGCGTCGTTTCCGTCCCCGCCGCCGATGGTGTCAAAACCGGCCCCGCCGAATAGGACATCGTCGCCGTTCCCGCCCAACATCTGGTCATTGCCCGCACCGCCGAAGAACCGGTCGTTGTCTTCACCGCCGAACATGGAGTCGTCACCCTGTTCGCCGAACAGACCGTCCGTCCCGTCGTTTCCGATCAGCACATCATTGCCCGCACCGCCGAAAAGTCGGTCAAAACCCGCGCCGCCCGTCACCAGATCGTTACCGATCCCACCCAGCAGGTTGTCGGCCTGGTCCCCGCCGTTGATCGTGTCGTTGCCCGCCCCGCCTTCGATCCGGTCGAAGCCGTTGTCGCCGTTTAGAACATCGTTGCCGTCACCGCCAAAGATGCGGTCGTCTTGGCCGCCGCCCTGGATGATGTCGTTGCCAGCCTCGCCATGCAGACGGTCGTTCTGGAAGCCGCCGAGGATCGTGTCGTTGCCATTGCCGCCAAAGATATTGTCGGTGCCGACATTGCCCTCCAGCCGATCGTGGCCGCCGCCGCCTTCGATGCTGTCGGCATTGCCGCCGCCGGTGATCGTATCGTCGCCGTCGCCGCCGAGGATCGTATCGAATCCAGCGCCGCCGTCGATGAGGTCTTGGCCCTCACCTCCTTCGGCGTAATCTTCGCCCACGCCAAGGCGCACGACGTCGTCGCCGCGGTCGCTGAAGACGCTGTCATTGCCACCGAAGGTGGCGACCGTGTCATTGCCCAGGCTCGTCCGCGCGATATTGGCCCCCGCGGTCCCCGACACGTCGATGCTGGCGGCGGCGAAGAACGTCACCCCTTCGATCGAAGTCAGCGTGTCGACTCCGTCGAGATTCGACGACACCGAGGCCCGGCCCGTAAACATGTCGAAGATAAACGTCTCATTGGCCGGGCGGGCGAAGCGTTCCAGAACCACGATGTCGAAACCGCCGCCCCCGTCGATGACGTGCGTGCCCAGGCCGACGGTGATCGTGTCGTCGCCAAAGCCGCCTTCGACCGTGCTGTTGCCGCTGCCCACGATGATCTCGTCATCGCCGCCGAAGGCCCGGATGCTGTCATCGCCGCCCAGCCCTTCGATCCGGTCGGCCCCTGCCGTGCCGTCGAGGGTGGGATCGTTGCCGGGCGTCCCGCTGATCACCGGCAGCGGCGGCGTGGCGGTGATATCGAATTGACCAAGCGTCTGCCGTTGGGCCGACAGAAGGGAAATGTTGCCCTGCCCGTCGAAGAAGACATCTGCGGTGCCGTAACCGGCGGTGCCTGCGAGCGACAGGCCGGAGATTTGCACGCCGTCCGCGCTGAAATGGATGGCCAGCACGCCGGTCTGAAAGCCCTCGAACGTCATGACGAAGGTGCCGTTGTCCATCTCGTAGAGCACAGGGCGCGAGAAGCCTCGCCCCGGATCGCCATCGGCGACAGCGGGCGGCATGACGATGGTGCCGTCGGGGGCCACGATGGTCATCCAGATGCCGGAATCCGTCGGCCCGCCGTTGGTGCCGTCGACATAGCCGGAGAAGGCGACGACGAAATTGCCATTCGGAAGCTGGATCAGGTCGGTCGGAAAAAAGCCGTTCGTCTGGATCTGGTAGCCGCGGTGATCGGTGGGCAGGTCGATAGTTATCGTGTCCGCGACAGCGAATGGAAACGTGCCGGCGGGCGGGGACGTCACCCGGTCCATCAGCACGATTTCGAGGGTGGAGGCTGTCGGGGGCTGCAGGAATTCGTTGCCGGCGACGTAGCGGACCATCGCGATGCCGCCCCCGGCGATCTCTTCGACGCTGCCCGTGGCGGCGAAATCGGCGAAGTCGGTGAAGGGGCCATAGGCCTCAATTTCGAGGTTGGCATTCACGGTGAAGGAGATACCGTTCTGCGTGTTCACCATGACGTTGGTCCCGTCTGGCAGGACGGTATTGCGGTAGGATTGGTCGATAACGAATGGCCGGTTCGGCAGACTTACGGTCGACACGGTCGACGGCACCCCATTCAGATCAATGAAAGTCGTCGTCACCTCGTAAGAGTCGAGGCGGACCCACACGTTGTTGGTATAATCAAAGATGCTCGGGACCCATTCGATGCTCTGGATCGTCAGACCGTTCGGCCCAATGTGGTACAGGCCCTCGTTCACCCCGCCCGCCGATTGCCCAGGGATAACGACGTTCGGGCTGACATGTTCACTCAGCAAAAAGTCCCGGGTGATGACCGTTCCATCGGACGCTGTTACTCGGGCTCTGACTTGGTCGATGCTTTCATCGTTTGCCGCGTCGAACAATCTGACGGTGAAAACCGTGACAACGTTTCCGTTCGGCAATTCGATGGGGCGGAGGGTCATGGCAAAACCTTACGAGATCAAAATTCCCGCAATGTGTAGCGGCTGGTCCGACACGTGCCTAGACGGAACGTACCGGATGACCTCATTTGTCATGTTGGCGGAGGGGTTTAGCCGGCGCCTCTATTCTACGTTGCGCCCCTCGGGCCCGCTCATGTCGAAGCCCAGGTGGCGGGCGACGGTGAAGATGTCCTTGTCGCCGCGCCCGCACATGTTCATGCAGATGATGTGGTCCTTGGGCAGGTCCGGCGCGATCTTCATGACGTGGGCCAGGGCGTGGGACGGCTCGAGCGCGGGGATGATCCCCTCGGTCTGGCAGCACAGCTGGAAGGCCTCCAGCGCCTCCCTGTCGGTGATGGAGACATATTCCGCCCGCCCGATATCGTGCAGCCAGGCGTGCTCCGGTCCGATGCCCGGATAGTCAAGGCCGGCGGAAATAGAGAAACCTTCGAGGATCTGGCCGTCATCGTCTTGCAGCAGGTACGTCCGGTTGCCGTGCAGGACGCCCGGCCGCCCGCCGGTGAGGGAGGCGCAATGCTCCATCTTGGCGTTGACGCCCTTGCCGCCCGCCTCGACGCCGATGATGCCGACCTCTTTATCGTCGAGGAAGGGGTAAAAGAGGCCCATGGCGTTGGAACCGCCACCGATTGCGGCGATGATCGTGTCGGGGAAGCGGCCTTCGGCTTGCGTCATCTGCTCGCGGACTTCCTTGCCGATGATGCTCTGGAAATCGCGGACCATGGCGGGGTACGGGTGCGGGCCTGCGACGGTGCCGATGCAGTAGAACGTGTCGCGGACGTTAGTGACCCAGTCGCGCAGGGCGTCGTTCATGGCGTCCTTGAGCGTGCCGCGGCCCGATGTGACGGGGATCACCTCGGCGCCCAGCAGCTTCATGCGGAAGACATTAGGGGCCTGCCGTTCGACGTCGTGTGCGCCCATGTAGACAACGCATTGCAGGCCGAACTTGGCGCAGACGGTGGCGGTGGCGACGCCATGCTGGCCCGCGCCGGTTTCCGCGATGATGCGGGTCTTGCCCATGCGGCGGGCAAGGATGATCTGGCCCAGCACGTTGTTGATCTTGTGCGCGCCGGTGTGGTTCAGCTCGTCCCGTTTCATGTAGATCTTCGCGCCGCCGAGGTGGTCGGTCAGGCGCTCCGCGAAGTAGAGGGGGCTGGGCCGGCCCACGTAGTGGGTCCAGAGGTCATGCATCTCTGCCCAGAAGCTGTCGTCGGTTTTGGCGCGTTCGTATTCTGCCTCGAGGCTCAGGATCAGTGGCATGAGGGTTTCGGAGACGAAACGGCCCCCGAATTTGCCGAAGCGGCCCTTGTCGTCCGGGCCGGTCATGAAGGAATTGAAAAGGTCGTTCATCGCGCGCACTCCCTTGGCTGAGGGATTGTGTAGCGGGGCGTGCGGAGGGGGTAAAGCGATCCTTGAAGGATCGCCCTGCGTCAATCCTTCAAGGATTGAGCCCCGTCAATTCTTGCAAGATTTGACTATTCCAGCACCCGGATCGGCGCGCGGTTGCAGAAGATCACGAAGGTGCCATTATTCTCCACCGCGCGGTAGCCGCGTTTGCGCAATTCCTCGCGAAAGAGCGATCGTCCCACAAGCCGTTCCACGTCCCGCACCTTGCGCCGGACAACGCCGCCACCCAGGGCGGATTTGGAGCTGAAAATCTGGTCGAGCCAATCTTCGGGGGCGAGGTCTGTGGGCAATTCCTGCATGCGGGCAGACTGCCCCTGCACTGGTTAACAGGCCGTTACACAGCGTGCAGAAACGCCTGGATCAGCCCCGCGTCCTTCACCCCCGGTGCACGCTCCACGCCCGAACTGACGTCGAGCGCGGGCGCACCCGTCACGCGCACCGCTTCGGCTGCGTTGTCCGGTGTCAGCCCCCCGGCCAGCATCCAGGGCACCGGCCACCGGCGGCCCGTGATCAAGCGCCAGTCGAAGGACAACCCATTGCCGCCCGGCAGGTCGCCCCCAGCGGGCGGTTTGGCATCGACCAGAAGCTGATCAGCGACACGGGCATAGGCGTCGAGCTTGGGCAGATCGTCCGGCCCCGCGACGCCCACCGCCTTCATCACGGGCAGGCCAGTGCGGGCTTTGACCTCGGCGGTCCGCTCGTGCGTCTCCGCGCCATGAAGCTGCAGCATGTCCAGCGGCACCTCAGCCATCAGCCGGTCCAGAAAAGCGTCGTCCGGGTTCACGACAAGGCCCACCTTCACGACACCCGGCGGCACCTGCACCGCGAGCGCCGCGGCCCGGTCAAGGGTCACGTTGCGCGGTGATTTGTCGAAGAACACGAAGCCGACATACGCCGCGCCGGCATCTACCGCCGCGCGCAGGGTTTCAGGCTCAGACAGGCCGCAAATTTTGACAGAGGTGGGCAGTGGCTCAGCCCGCGTCGTCCAGCAAGGCCAGAACTTCGTCCTGACCTTTGTGCTTTTCGCCCTTCAAGCGCGCGATCTCACGCTCCAGGCGGCGCACCTCGCGCGTCGCGCGGCCCGCATCGCGGCGGATCGAATACTCGCGCAGCCATTCGCCGACGATCCCGGCGGCCAGTCCGACGATGATGCCGGCGAAGATGACCAAGAACAGCGGCATATCGATGGACGGATTGACGGCAAACAGGTCCTCGGCAAAGCGCGGCAGGACCTTCAGCGTCACGACTTCGCGGTTTGCCAGGGCGACGACGATCAGGGCCACCGCGAAGATCGCGATGCAGATGTAACGAATGTAGCGCATCAGGCTTTCCCGTTCAGACGATCCCGCAGCAGTTTGCCGGTTTTGAAGAACGGCACGTGCTTTTCTTCGACATGAACGGTCTCACCGGTTCTGGGGTTCCGGCCCACCCGCGCGTCGCGGCGTTTGACGGAAAAGGCGCCGAAGCCGCGCAGCTCGACGCGGTTGCCATCGGCCATTGCGGCGGTGACTTCGTCGAAGATGGTGTTCACGATCCGCTCGACATCGCGTTGGTAAAGATGTGGATTTTCGTCCGCAATCTTCTGGATCAGCTCTGACCGGATCATTATTGTCGTCCCCCCGGGCGCGCCTTTGGCTGCGGTTATTTGTCTAAAGACTATAGGGACGAACCGCCCAGGCGGGAATAGACTTCGGCGTGGCCGGGCGTGAATTCGCGCAGATCGGACATGTTTTTCGACATACGACCCGGGATGGGCCCGACAAAGCGGCACTTGCGGTGTGCCCCGGGTGGGCGGCACCCCTTGCGTGATTCGGGCACAAAAAAGCCCCGCGCCGGGCTGCGGCGCGGGGCTGTATTACCGGGTGAGCGGCTGGAATCAGTCGTCGCCCTTGAGCGCGGCACCCAGGATGTCACCCAGCGATGCACCGGAATCGGAGGAGCCGTATTGTTCGACGGCCTCTTTTTCTTCGGCAATCTCGCGCGCCTTGATCGACACGCCCAGACGGCGGGATTTGTTGTCGATGTTGGTGATGCGCACGTCCACCTTGTCGCCGACGGAGAACCGCTCGGGCCGCTGTTCGGCGCGGTCACGGCTCAGGTCGGAGCGGCGGATGAAGGACTTCATGCCTTCGTATTCCACCTCGATGCCGCCATCTTCGATGGAGGTGACCTCGACCGTCACGATGGAGCCGCGCTTCACGCCGCCCACAGCATCGGCGAACTTGTCGCCGCCAACCGCTTTGATCGACAGGGAGATACGCTCTTTGTCGACGTCGACTTCGGACACGACCGCTTGGACGACGTCGCCCTTGCGGTAGTTCTGGATCGCGTCTTCGCCGCGCTCGTCCCAGCTGAGGTCGGACAGGTGAACCATACCGTCGATATCGCCCGGCAGGCCGACGAACAGACCGAATTCGGTGATGTTCTTGACCTCGCCCTCGACCTCGGTGCCCTCAGGGTGGGTTTCAGCGAACACATCCCACGGGTTGCGCATGGTCTGCTTGAGGCCCAGCGACACGCGGCGCTTGGCGCCGTCGATTTCCAGGACCATGACCTCGACCTCTTGCGAGGTGGAGACGATCTTGCCTGGATGGACGTTCTTCTTGGTCCAGGACATCTCGGACACGTGCACGAGGCCCTCGACACCGGGTTCCAGCTCAACAAAGGCACCGTAATCGGTGATGTTGGTGACGCGACCGGTGTGGGTGGATTCCAGCGGGTACTTGGCAGCCACCAGATCCCATGGATCTTCTTGCAGTTGCTTCATGCCCAGGGAAATGCGGTGCGTTTCTTTGTTGATCTTGATGACCTGCACCTTGACGGTTTCGCCGATGGTC
>JBCDFL010000059.1:0-16818 GCA_039178165.1 Pseudomonadota bacterium
AGATGGTGCGGCCGAGAAGACTCGAACTTCCACGGGTGTTACCCCACAGCGACCTCAACGCTGCGCGTCTACCAATTCCGCCACGGCCGCACATCAAGGTGCTGGCGCTATAAAACGCCCCGCGCAGGCTGCGCAAGTCCAAACCATATCTTCACTTGGCGAAAAACAACTCCGGGGGAGGCGCGCCAGCGCCGGGGGCAGCGCCCCTTGCATCACCCGCCACCAGCGCCGATCTTGCGCCCATGATACAAGACGCGCCCATCGTCGAAGTCGACATCGTCTCGGACGTGATGTGCCCCTGGTGCATCATCGGGTACCGACAGCTCGAAGCCGCCCTGGCGCGCACCGCCTTCGGCATGCGCGTGCGCTGGCACCCGTTCGAGCTGAACCCAGGCATGCCGCCCGAAGGCCAGAACCTCGGAGCGCACATTGCCGAGAAATACGGCGCCACGCCCGCGCAATCGGCGCAGACGCGGGCACAGATGACTGCCCTGGGCGCACAGCTGGGCTTCGACTTTCGGTTTTCCGAAGACAGCCGCATTGTCAACACCTTCGCGGCGCACCAACTCTTGGAGCTCGCGCTGGCGGAGGGCAAACAGCACCCGCTGAAGATGGCGCTCTTCACCGCGCATTTCACACAGAGCGCGGACGTGTCGGACCCCGCGGTCCTGATCGCCGTGGCGGCGGAGGTCGGCATGGATCCGAAGGCCGCGGAAACCGCGCTGAGCAGCGGCGCCCTGGCCCGCAGCGTGCGGGACAAACAGGCCTTCTGGGCGGAGCGGGGGATCACAGGCGTTCCGTCGATGATCTTTGGCGGCCGCTACCTGGTCACCGGCGCGCAAGGCATCGATACCTACGAACAGCTCCTCCGGCGCATCGCGGCCGACGCGGCATGAGCACGCCCGAATGGATCACCGCGCCCGCGCCCGTCCCCTACCGCGCTGCGGAGGCGTGGATGGAGGCGCGCGCTGCCGCCATCGCCGCGGGCACCGCGCGGGAGACGATTTGGCTGCTCGAGCATCCGCCGCTCTACACCGCCGGCACGTCCGCCCGGGCCGAGGACCTGACCGACCCGAACCGGTTCGAGGTGTTCGAGACACGGCGCGGCGGGCAATACACCTACCATGGACCGGGCCAGCGGGTCGTCTACGCGATGCTCGACGTCGGCCGGCGCGGACGCGACGTGCGCGCCTTCGTCCAAAGCCTAGAGGCATGGGTGATCGACACGCTGCACCAGTTCAATGTCACGGGCCTCGTCCGGCCCGGCCGCGTCGGCGTCTGGGTGGAGCGTCCGGAAAAACCACGCGGGCCGGCCGGCGCGCTAGCCGAAGACAAGATCGCCGCCATCGGCATCCGGCTGCGCAAATGGGTCAGCTTCCACGGCCTGTCGATCAACGTAGAGCCGGACCTGAGCCACTTCGCGGGGATCGTGCCCTGCGGCATCGCGGAACACGGTGTGACCAGCCTGGTCGATCTGGGCCTGCCGGTCACCATGGCCGACCTGGACCTGGCCCTGCAGGACAGCTTCGCGCGGACGATGGGACCGCTGGGGGACTAGGCTCCGAGCCTTTCGCCGACTGCCGTCGTCAAACTCTATGCGAGGCGTAGCGGTCATCCTGAACGGGTGGTTATGTCCGCGGCTTGGTTCTTTCTCAATGAAGGATACATGCGGCGACTGTCCGCCAAAGCGCTCGGCGTGCCGCAGGCGGACGAATAAACGGGGTATCGCGGCAGCCATCTCTACGTCCGAGCATCTGCATGTTGAAGGGAAGGCGGGCCGGAAACCATCGACCCGCGCAAAACGCTCTTTAGGGGCAAGCACCTGTGGCCGCCGAAGAGCCTTAGCCTGTGTCTCTTTTGGGTCCTTGCCAATGCGACCGAGCCGCCTTCTCAAATGCGCTTCGAAAGCTCCGCCGTCGCTGCCGACCGCTCGACCCGTGAGGACAGGTGGATGATTTAGCCAGGCATTGCCCGATGACGCCGTGGGCGCTCGGCCAGGGTCCATTCGGGCCGCCTGCGCTGCTTCCTCTGGCGGATGCCGACAGGCGGCAACGTCGCTCGTCGCGCCTCCACTGAGACACCGCTCGAGCGCCCGCCGCCGGATACGCCCGTGTTGGTGAGCCCCTCGTAGCAACCTGCTGCCTAACGCCCCGCAGGGCGATGTGCAGAGGGTCAAAATAACGCTTCCGCCCACGATCGGATGGCACGCCTCAGCGCCTCCCACCGCCGAAAAGGAACCGCCCGCGCGTCATGTTCCGATGCAGGACCTCGACCGAATTCACGACGCCATCGCGCGCAAGCTCGGTCGCCCGGAGGCGTCCGCCGTATCGCCGGGGAGATGCCGCCCTCTCTCCACTCGCCCCAGCTGCCAAGCAGGCCAAGCGGTCACGACACCGACGCCTAAAGAAGCTGGGCCAGCGAGCGGGCCTCGAACCCTTTCACGATCGGCCTGGCGGCAGGGCCGGCGCAGACGAGAAGCGCGGGGAACAGCCGCGCGAGTTCCTGCGCGACGCCGGTGCCCGCGCCCCGCGCCACAGCGGCCACATCCTCGGCCGTCAGGTGGTAGCTTTCGGTCGGCGCGCCTTCGGCGAAAATGATCTCGTGTGTGTCCATCAAGATGTGAAAGTAGGTCACCCGGCGTTGGGGCGTGCGGTAGACCAGATCGCCGCGCAGCAGGCCGGATGCGCTGACCAACACTTCGGGGGTGCCACATAGCATTTCCGCCCGCCAGCCGGCCAGCAACATGCGGTGCGCCGGTGACACGGTCAGCGCGCGCCGGTTGCCCAGAACGCCCGCCGCGATGGTCACGGGCGCCAGATCGCCGGTCCCGTCGACCTCCCGCCGCAGCAGCGCGCGCACCGGGCGGAGCGCGCCCGCGGCATTGCGCAGCATCTGGCCCGGGCGCAGCGTCTCCACCGGGCGCGGGCCGTCCGCCGTCTCGATCAGCGTGCCGGGGGTGAAGCAGGCGACGTTGGTGTTGTCGAAGGTCAGGTCCGAGGCATCCACGCCGTCCAGCGTGATCGTCCCGCCCAGCGCATCGCGCCCCGCGCCGACGCCCTGAGATTGGTTGAGGATGCCGTCATCGGCCTGGTCCGCCCGCAGCGCATTCAGGCTGTTGTAATATTGGCTGAGGTCGATGAAATCGTTGTTGCTTTGATCCCCGTCGGAGGTCGGGCCGCTCTCGCCCGTGCCGAAATCGGTGATCGTGTCGTTGCCGCCGCCCGGCGCGAAGACAAAGGTGTCGTCGCCGCCCCCGCCGGTCAGCGCGTCGTCGCCGGCGCCGCCATCTAACGTGTCGTTGCCCGCGCTGCCGCTGCCGAAGGTGGCGGTGGCGAAGGTGAGCGAGGGATCGTCGGTGCCGATGATCGTCAGGTTATCGATGGCAAAGCTTTCGTCGCTGACGTCCTGATCGGTCGTGGACCGAAAGCCGAGGTCCAGCGTCGCGGGCGGCTGATCGATGGTGATCCGCACGCCGATATTGGCGTCGTCGAAACTGCCGAAGCCCTGCTGCGATTGCCCGTTATTGGTAAATTCCACCTGCACGGTGGAGCCGCCCACGAGGATCGTCTGCTGCTGGTCGGGGAAGGCCTGGTTGAACGTGTGGTTCACCGCCACGTCCTGACCATTGATGGTGACGATGAATTGCTCACCGTCCCAGCTGTCGATCAGGAGCGCGTCGAACTCGACGATTGCGTAGTCTTGGCTTTGATCCAGCGCGTAGGAGTTGGAGGTGGACTCGCCCGCGCCGAACCGGCCCAAAACGTCATCTGCCGCGCCGTTGGTATCACTGCCCGCATTGGACCAGGTGCCGGTGTCGCCGTTCTCGAACCGCTCTTCGGTGATGAGCACGGCGGTGCCGCCGTCGCCGTCGCCCACCAGCACATCGTTATCCGCGCCGCCGCTGAGCGAGTCGTCCCCCGCCTCGCCAAAGATCGTGTCCGCACCCGCGCCGCCGTCGATCGTGTCGTCCGCATCCGCCGCCGGCGCGGGCGCCTGCAGGCCGGCCGGATCGAAGGCACCATCGTAAATTTCGAACAGGGAGATTTCGCCGTCGAGGTGGCCTTGCGTCACGTCCGCGACACCGTCGCCGGAGGTGTTCTGCGTCGCGCCCAGCACCCAAGGCTCCGAATTGCCTTGCAGCGTGACCGGCACGTTGTTCAGTGTGCCTTCCAGATTGCCGTCGACATAGACCTCGATCGTCTGACTGGCCGCGTCGAGGGTGAATTGGACGTTGTGATCGGTGCCCGCACTGATCACGCCGGCCCCGGTCGTGAACGTGTAGCTGTTGCCGGTGTCCTGCCAGCGCAGCTCGACCGCGCCGGTCGATGTCACCCATGTCGTAAAGTGCCCGCCGCCATCGAAGTCATTGCTATCGCGCGAAAATATCCCCACCCGGCCGGAGGGGGGGATGGTGTCGAGGGTTAACTCGGTCACGATCGTCGCTGAGGTCAGATCGTAGGACGGATCGTGCGGGATCTCGATGAAATCATCGATCCCATCTAGGCTGATCGCGCCCGTAGCGGGATTGTAGCTTGCCCCGTTCTGCAAGATCGCATCGTTGTCGGTCGCGTCGGCGTCGTCCAGCGGGTCGGCAGCGTCGTCGAAGTCCCAGCGGCCCACGCGGCTGGACGCGGCAGCGGTGTCGCCGCCAGTGCCCGCGCCGCCTTCGGTGCCGTCACCGCGGATCAGATCGTCGCCCGTGCCCCCGTCGATACTGTCGCTGCCAGCGCCGCCGCTGACGGTGTCCGCGCCCGCCCCGGCCAGGATCGTATCGCCGCCCGCGCCGCCATCCACATCGTCGGCGCCGCCGCCCGCATCGATGTCGTCCGCGCCGTCGCCGCCCTCGATCACGTCCTGGCCTGCGCCGCCAAGGATCATGTCATCCCCGGTGCCGCCCAGCAGCGTATCGTTGCCCGTGCCGCCATCCAGGACGTCATTGCCGGTGCCGCCCTCGATGCTGTCATTGCCCGATCCGCCCAGAAGCGAATCGTCCCCGCCATCGCCGAAGATCGTGTCGTTGCCATCCCCGCCGTCGATTGTGTCGTTGCCTTCCACCCCCGCAGGCGTCCCGGTCACCGAATATTCCGGCCCCGGCGGCGTGCCGACCATGGGCGAGGTCAGAAGGTTCTGGCTCGTCCCGTTCGTGTCCGGCCCCTGGATCGTGGCCTCGAGCGCCTCGTTCCCGGCATTCTCCCAATACCGGATCTGGATCGTGTACGTCTCGTTCGGGTCGAGCTGAACCTCCCCCCACCGCGTATTCGCAGCCTGGTGGAAGTCGTTGTTCAGGTAGTCGAGCGTGCCCCCGGTCTGGTTGTTGAAGGGCAGCGGATTGCCAGCGGAATCAAAGATTTGGATCGTCGATCCGTCGTCCGACCGCGTCGTCAGCCGGTAGGTGCCCCCCTGCTGCGTGTTCAGCGTGCTGGTGTAGATGATCCCGAAATCGTTCTGATCGCCGGAGGCGCCCCGCAGGGACTGCATAAGCCCCTCTTCGTTGAAATCGGTGACGTAGCCGGAGCCGGCGAGCGTGCCATCCTCGATATCGAAGGCCTGGCCCGCGCTGCTGCTGAAGTTGTAATTATACGCCTCGAAATGCCACGCGCCGTCGACCGGGCCGTCGCCGCGCAGGACGTCATCGCCGCCGCCCCCATCGATCTGATCGTCGCCAAATGCGCCCGTGAGAGTGTCCGCGGAGGCGGACCCACCGATGGTCTGATCGCCCTCGGTGCCGGGATTGTCGTTGTCGTTCGTCGCCATGGGTCTGACCTTTCACGGGACCCGTTACGATCCGGTTTACGCCCCTCGCATGGCAGATAAATCGGGCGGCAAGCGGCTGATCCGCGGGCACAGACCGGACGAATTTGCGTCAATTTCGGGGCAAATTGCGCCGACGGGGACCCGCCCGAACGCCCACGCCACAAGGGCCCTAAACGCTGCGGCAACCGCGACAAAATCGCACCGCCTGCGGCCTAAAGGCCCATTGCTGGCGCACCGCCAACCCTCTACACCCAACCCCAACCCGCGGGCGTATTGCGCGCCGCGCGGTCCCAGAGCGCAACTCCAGGAGGCACCGCATGGCAGACGCAGCCATCCACGGCCACGAGCACGAAGACAATCGCGGCTTCTTCACCCGCTGGTTCATGTCCACCAACCACAAGGATATCGGTATTCTGTACCTGATCGTGTCGGCGCTTGTCGGCTTCGTCTCGGTCGCCTTCACCGTCTACATGCGGCTGGAGCTGATGGACCCGGGCGTCCAGTACATGTGCGACGAAGGCGCCCGCCTGTTTGCGTCCGAGGCGAAATGTACGCCCAACGGGCACCTCTGGAACGTGCTGATCACCGGCCACGGCATCCTGATGATGTTCTTCGTCGTGATCCCGGCGCTCTTCGGCGGGTTTGGCAACTATTTCATGCCCTTGCAAATCGGCGCGCCCGACATGGCGTTCCCGCGCATGAACAACCTGTCCTTCTGGATGTACGTCGCAGGCTCCACCCTGGCGGTCTGCTCGGTCCTCGCACCGGGCGGCAATGGCCAGCTCGGCTCGGGCGTTGGTTGGGTGCTCTACCCGCCGCTCTCGACGCTGGAACAAGGCAATTCGATGGATCTGGCTATCTTCGCGGTTCACGTCTCGGGCGCCTCGTCGATCCTGGGCGCGATCAACATGATCACCACCTTCCTGAACATGCGTGCCCCCGGCATGACCCTGTTCAAGGTGCCGCTCTTCGCTTGGTCGATCTTCATCACCTCCTGGCTGATCCTTCTGTCCCTGCCGGTCCTGGCGGGCGCGATCACCATGCTGCTGATGGACCGCAACTTCGGGTTCACGTTCTTTGATCCCGCAGGCGGTGGTGACCCGGTCCTTTACCAGCACATTCTGTGGTTCTTCGGCCACCCGGAAGTGTACATCATCATCCTGCCCGGCTTCGGCATCATCAGCCACGTGATCGCCACGTTCAGCCGCAAGCCCATCTTCGGCTACCTGCCGATGATCTGGGCCTTGATCGCGATCGGCTTCCTCGGCTTCGTCGTGTGGGCGCACCACATGTACACGGTCGGCATGTCGCTGAACCAGCAGGCCTACTTCATGCTGGCCACGATGGTCATCGCGGTGCCAACGGGCGTGAAGGTCTTCAGCTGGATCGCCACGATGTGGGGCGGCTCGGTTGAGTTCAAAACACCGATGCTCTGGGCCTTCGGCTTCCTGTTCCTCTTCACCGTCGGCGGCGTCACCGGCGTGGTGCTGAGCCAGGCCGCCGTGGACCGCGCCTACCACGACACCTACTACGTGGTCGCGCACTTCCACTACGTGATGAGCCTCGGTGCCGTCTTCGCCATCTTCGCGGGTATCTACTTCTACCTGCCCAAGATGACGGGCCGCATGTATCCTGAATGGGCTGGCAAGCTGCACTTCTGGACCATGTTCATCGGCGCCAACATCACGTTCTTCCCGCAGCACTTCCTGGGCCGCCAGGGCATGCCGCGCCGCTACATCGACTACCCGGAGGCCTATGCCCTCTGGAACGCGGTGTCGTCCTGGGGTGCGTTCCTGAGCTTCGCGAGCTTCGTCTTCTTCTTCGGCGTGATCATCTACACGCTGACGCGCGGCGCCCGCGTGACCGAGGCGAACCCGTGGAACGAATACGCGGACACGCTGGAATGGACCCTCCCCTCGCCCCCGCCCGAACACACGTTCGAGCAGCTGCCGAAGCGCGAGGACTGGGACAAGATGCCCAGCCACTAAGGCTCAATACTCCAAGATAGGCCCCGGCATCGCCCGGGGCCTTTTCTTTTGAAAGAACCGCGCCCCCTTTAGGGTGCGTTTCCAACCCACCATTCCACGAACCCATGAACCATCTCACCCAACCGCTGCTTGCCGCCGCCCTCTGCGCCCTGCCCTTACTTTGGGGCACCTGGACGGGCTGGCCAGCCCATCGCCTCCTCCTTGGGCAAGCTGCTGTCCTGACACCTGTTGGCCTGCTGGTAGTCTGGCCGATCAGCCGCGCCTTCCCGAACCCAGACACCTACGAGATTTTCAACCACCTTTTAGGATTGGATACCGCCATCGCCGTCTCTGGCTTTGGCGCCATGCTCGCAGCATCTGGCCTAGCGCTCGCAGCGTTGGCCATCCTGCCCTGGGCCGCACAACGCTTCGCACGTCCCCTCGGACCACGCACCCTAAAGCTCGCCGCCTGGGCGCTCCCGATCGCCTTCCTCACACAACTCGCTATCTCCAACGACGCGATGCTGTACCCCGCGCGGCACATCACCCACGCGCGGCCCCTCCCCTTTCGCGATATCGAACTGGCCGCGACCCTAGCTTATCTCGTCGCCCTCGCCGCACTGATCCTGCTGCCCCTCTTCGCCCTGCTCTTCCGCCGCGGCCCTGCCAAATCCTGACCGGCACAGGCTCCACAGCCAAGGCAGCACACTCCACGCGGCACCCCGCCCCTTGAAATGCAGCCAGCACCGCCCCAAAACCAACCTATGCCGTACCGCTGGACGACAGACCCCCAGGCCGACACGCAAGTCATGCAGCTGTGGCCCCACAACGCCCTGCCGGCGCGCGGGATGGCGGCCTTCGTGCTCAGCACCTTCACCCTGATCCTGATCCCGGCCCTGCCGCTTCTGGGCTCTCCGGTCCTGTGGGGCCTGCTTCCATTTCTGCTGGCCACCGTCTGGGCGATCTACTTCGCCCTGCAAAGCAATTGGCGCCAACGCCAAATCACCGAAGAGCTGACTCTCGCCCCGGACCAAACCAGCCTCATCCGCACAGGGCCCAAAGGCGACACGCAAAGCTGGGATTGCAACCGCTACTGGACCCGCGTCACCAAATACGACGCCGAAGGCCCGGTCCCCCACTACATCACCTTGTCCGGATCAGGCCGCGAGGTCGAAATCGGCGCCTTCCTGAGCGAAGACGAACGCATCGCCCTCTACGACGACCTGCAACGCGCCCTGCAAAAGCCCGCGTAGCCCCCTTCACTTAGCCAAAAACAACTCCGGGGGTGCAGGGGGCAGCGCCCCCAGCAATGCCAGCAAAAAGCCCAGTCTCGCGGACAAAGCGCGGGCGCAGCCCGCGCCCCCCTCTTCGTCAGATTTTTAGACAAAAATCTGCGCCGCTCAGGCGCAGAGCCGCGCCTTCACCATCGGCCCCACGGCGCCAAAGTCCAAGCGTCCGGTATATTGCGCCTTCAACGCGCCCATGACCTTGCCCATGTCGCGGATACCCGTCGCGCCCACATCGGCGATGGCGCCCGCCACGGCAGCCTCCGTCTCGGCCTCGGACAAGGGCTGCGGCAGGAACTCCTCGATGATCTCGATCTCCGAACGCTCTGCTTCGGCCAGGTCGATCCGACCGCCTTCTTCGTAGGCCTTCGCGCTTTCCTGGCGCTGCTTGACCATGCGGCTCAGGATGCCCAGCACCTCCGCATCGCCCACCTGCGCCTCCTCGCCAGAGGCCGCGCGCGCCTCGATATCCTTGTCCTTGATCGCGGCCCCGATCAGCCGCAGCGTCGATAAACGCGCCTTGGCCTTGTCGATCATCGCCTGTTTCTGAGCCGCCGTAATCCGGCCTCTAAGATCTTGCGTCACGCCCATCCCCACGGGTTGTTTCAAGTCTGCAACACTACCCAAAAGGCCCCCGCGCATCAAGCGTCCCGGCCCCGCTTGACCGTCCACGGCCCGTGCCCTAAGACCCCACAGGTTTATCCCGAAAGGCCCGCCATGACGCACCCGACCGCCTGTCTCGCCCTCGCTGACGGAACGCTCTTTCATGGCTTAGGCTTCGGCGCCACCGGCCAAGCCCAGGCCGAGCTGTGCTTCAACACCGCCATGACCGGCTACCAGGAGATCATGACCGACCCCAGCTATGCCGGGCAGATCGTGACCTTCACCTTCCCGCATATCGGCAATGTGGGCACCAACCCCGAAGATGATGAGACCGGCGCGCCGGTCGCCGCGGGCATGGTCGTCAAATGGATGCCGACGGACCCGTCGAACTGGCGCAACGTGCAACCACTGTCGGACTGGCTCGCCGCCCGCGGGCGCATCGCCATCGGCGGCATCGACACCCGCCGCCTGACCCGGGCCATCCGCCAGGCCGGGGCGCCCCATGTGGCCCTGGCCCACGACCCCGAGGGCAACTTCGACACGGAGGCGCTGGTCGCCGCCGCCCGCGCCTTCCCGGGCCTCGAAGGGCGGGACCTGGCACGCGACGTCAGCTGCACCCAAAGCTACCGCTGGGACGAAATGCGCTGGGCCTGGCCCGATGGCTATCCGCGCCAGAAAGCACCGCAGCACAAGGTCGTCGCCATCGACTACGGCGCCAAGCGCAACATCCTGCGCTGCCTCGCCTCCGCGGGCTGCGACGTGACCGTCCTGCCGGCCACCGCCACCGCCGAGGACGTGATGTCCCACAAGCCCGACGGCGTGTTCCTCTCCAACGGGCCGGGCGATCCGGCGGCGACGGGGGAATATGCCGTGCCGATGATTCAGGAGGTTCTCAAGACCGACCTGCCTGTCTTCGGCATCTGCCTCGGGCACCAGATGCTGGGCCTCGCGCTGGGGGCCAAGACGGTCAAGATGAACCACGGCCACCACGGCGCGAACCATCCCGTGAAGGATCACGAGACCGGCAAGGTCGAGATTACGTCGATGAACCATGGCTTCGCGGTCGACGCGCAAAGCCTGCCCGCCGGCGTGGTTGAAACCCACACCTCGCTCTTTGATGGGTCCAATTGCGGCATCCGCCTCAAGGACCGCCCGGTCTATTCCGTCCAGCACCACCCCGAGGCCAGCCCCGGCCCGCAGGACAGCTTCTACCTCTTCGAGCGCTTCGCGGACGCCATGGCGACCCGCAAATCCGGGGGCGCCTGATCTCTTCGCTCAATAATCGTCGCTGACCCGGCGTTCATTAACCAAGCGTTAACCCATCGCGCGGCACACCTGCATGTATGGAGCGGCCACGCACAACCGGGCGATGAGTGACCCCCGGCTGAAATTCACCGCCCCCGAGGGCGTTTTTCCCCCCGAAGGCCCCGTGCCTTTGGGCCGTCAGCTCGTGCAAGATGGCCTTATCACCCAGCGCACGCTGCTGAATGCCCTCGGGCTGCAGCGCCGGGTCGATGCGCAACTGGGCGACATCCTCGTGGCCGAGGGCGCCATCGACAACGCGACGCTGCTGCGCGCGCTGGCCATGCAGCACGCGGCGCAGCAGATCGATCTGCAAGCATCCCCACCGCGCGCGGGCATGGAACGAGCCTTGCCTGCGGCTCTGTGCCTCCAGCACAGCGTCGTGCCCTGGATGTGGATCGATGAGACGCTTCTGGTCGCCACCGCACGGCCAGACCTCTTTGACCACCTGCGCCATTGTCTGGGCGCACGCGGCGATCACCTGCTGCCTGTCGTCGCCGATGCGCGCGACATCCAGACCCAGATCGGGCGCCTTTACACCGAGGAGCTAAAGGCGCGCGCGGTCGCGCGGGTGCCGGCGGCCATCTCGTGCCGGGCGATGGCGGGCGCCGCGCCGTCGCGTACCCGGGCGGCGGCGATGGTTGCGGGGCTGCTCGCGGCCCTGCTGATCGTCTGGCCCAACGGGACGGTGACCGGCATCATGCTGGTCTGTTTGGCGACACTCATCCTGACGTCGGGGCTTAAACTGGCCGCTGGGATCGCCCAGCTGCGGCCACGCCGCGTGCCGCCTGGCGGCGCGGACCCGCCCCCCGTCGCGCCCTTCCGGCTGCCGCGTGTGTCGGTGATGGTGCCCCTCTTTCAGGAGCGGGAGATCGCGCGCGCGCTGATCCAACGCCTGTCGCTGCTGACCTATCCCAAATCTCTGCTCGACGTCGTTCTGGTGCTGGAGGCGAAAGATCACCTAACGCGGGAAACGCTCTCTCGCACGGCGCTGCCGCCGTGGATGAACGTGGTTGAGGTGCCGGACGACGGCCAGGTCACGACCAAGCCGCGGGCGATGAACTACGCCCTCGATTTCTGCAAAGGGTCCATCATCGGCGTCTGGGACGCCGAGGACGCGCCCGAGCCCGATCAGATCGAACGGGTCGTGATGCGCTTTGCCGAGGCACCGCCGGAGGTGGCCTGCCTGCAAGGCACGCTCGACTTCTATAACCCGCGCTTCAACTGGATGGCGCGGTGTTTCACCATCGAATACGCAACATGGTGGCGACTGGTGATGCCGGGCATGGCGCGTCTGGGCCTGGTCATTCCGCTGGGCGGCACAACTCTGTTCTTCCGCCGCAAGGTGCTGGACGCACTGGGGCGCTGGGACGCGCATAACGTGACCGAGGATGCCGATCTGGGCGTCCGCCTCGCGCGCAACGGCTACCGGACCGAACTGATCCCCACCACCACGTTCGAGGAGGCGAATTGCCGGCCTTGGCACTGGGTGCGCCAACGCTCTCGCTGGCTGAAGGGCTTTCTGATCACCTGGATGGTCCACATGCGCCAGCCAGCCGCACTCGTGCGGGACCTCGGCCTGTGGCGGGCCTTTGGCCTGCAGATCATCTTCCTCGCGACCTTTATCCAATTTGCTGCCGCGCCGCTGCTGTGGAGCTTTTGGCTGGTCGCCTGGGGCGTCGGCCACCCGGTGGAAGCGACGCTGGGCACCGCGTTCGTCCGCAATCTGATGTGGCTTTTCATCGGGACGGAGCTTTTGAACCTCGCGCTGCACATGTTTGCCGTGCGCGGGCCGCTACACCGGCATCTCATGGCCTGGACGCCGACGATGCCGGTCTATTTCCTGCTCGGCGCGCTCGCGTCTTACAAGGCGCTCTACGAAATGATCGCGCAGCCGTTCTACTGGGACAAGACCGAACACGGCTACGCTGCGGAGGCATCCCTGCCGAAAACGGCGCCTACGTCTCGTCCCGCCGGCGCGCCGCATCCTGTTCCAGACGGGTCATAAAGGCGACGGAGATGTGATTGCGCAGCGCCGATCCGGCCGCTGCGGCATCGCCCGCCTCGATCCCGCGCACGATCGCGTCATGCTCGGACTGCGCAACGCCCGTTCGGCCCTGCGCCGACAGCGACGTCGTCGCCATCAGCGCCATGGTCCGGTAGACGAGGTCCAACTGCTGCACCAAATAGCGGTTGTGCGAGGCGAGGTGCACCTGCTTGTGGAACCGCCGATTGGCGCGCGCCAGCGCGGGCGGATCGTCGATCAGCGCGTTGTCCTCTTCGACCATGGAGCGGAGGATGCGCTTTTCCTCGTCCGTCGCGTGCTGCGCGGCCAGCGCGGCGGCCAGGCCCTCCAACTCGCGGCGCACGACATAAAGCTCCGCCATCTGATTGTGGTCCAGCGATGCGACGATCAAGCTGCGGCCATCCCGGGCCAAAAGGCTCTGCGTCTCAAGCCGCTGGAGCGCTTCGCGGACAGGGGTGCGCGACACGCCAAACCGCTCCGCCAGGTCGGATTCGACCAGTCGGTCACCGGGCCGGAAGACGCCCACATCAATGGCTTCCAGGATCATACTGTAGGCGTCGGTCTGCTGTGCGGGCATTTGTGTACCTTTCCGTGCAATCGTATACATGAACCTAGACCACACCGCCTCTGGTGCAAGACCGCGTCCTGGGGTAGCTCGCGCCTATGACAGCTGACGCCTTTGCCCACGTGCAAACGTGGGTCTTCGACCTCGACAACACGCTCTACCCGCCGCAGATGCGCCTTTTCGATCAGATCGAGGTGCGGATGACGGCCTGGGTGATGCAGGCCCTGGACGTGGAGCGGGCGGAGGCCGACCGGCTGCGCGCGCTCTATTGGGAGCAATACGGAACCACCCTGGCCGGCCTAATGGAGGTGCACGGCGTCGATCCGGGCCCGTATCTGGAGGATGTGCATGACATCGATTTTGGCGTCCTGACCCCCGATCCGGGGCTCGCGGCGCGGATCGACGCGCTGCCGGGGCGCAAGGTGATCTACACCAACGGCACGGCGCCCTACGCGCGCAACGTCATCGCGGCCCGCGGCCTGTCGGGCATTTTCGACGCGGTCTACGGGGTCGAACATGCGGGGTTCGCGCCAAAGCCGGAAGCCGCCGCGTTCGAGGCGGTCTTTGCTGCCGATGGCCTCGACCCCGCACGGGCCGCGATGTTCGAGGATGAGCCGCGCAACCTCGCCGTCCCCCACGCGCTCGGCATGCGCACTGTCCACGTTGCCCCGGCGCCTGCCCTGGCGGCGCATATCGAGTACCACACCGCTGATCTGAGCACGTTCCTCGCTCCCCTGGCGCGCTGAGGGACAATTCGCCCCCTGTCCCGGCGGCGGGCAGCGCATAGATATACGCTATGAGCGATTTTGACTGTGATATCCTGATGTCCGGCGGCGGCGTGGCGGGCCTTGCCGCTGCGGCGGCCTTTGGCGCGGCGGGCTTTTCCGTGATCTGCGTGGACCCCGCCCCGCCCGTAACCGACCGCGACGCGGAAGGGGCCGATCTGCGCTCCACCGCGCTGCTGCAGCCGGCGCGCGCCTTGCTAGAGGAGACAGCGCTGTGGGACGTCATCGCGCCCTACGCCACCCCGCTCGAGGTTATGCGCATCGTCGATGCCGGCGGGGCGGAGGCGGAGCCGCGACGGACCAAAGACTTCCGAGCAGCGGAGCTGGGCGACCTGCCCTTCGGCTGGAACGTGCCGAACTGGGCCCTGCGCCGCGCGCTGGTGGAACGGATCGAAACGCTAGAGGGCGTTGATTTTCGGCCCGGAATCGCCACGGCGGGCCTGGTCACGCGCAGCGCTGCGGCGCTGGTTCGCCTGTCGGACGGCAGCCGCGTGCGGGCCAAGCTGGCCATTGCGGCGGACGGACGCGCCTCCCCACTCCGCCAGGCGGCGGGCATCGGCGTGCGCACAAGGCGCTACGGGCAAAAGGCGCTGGCCTTCGCCGTGACTCATCCCATCCCGCATGAAAACGTCTCGACCGAGGTGCACCGCACCGGCGGGCCGTTCACCTTGGTGCCGCTGCCCGATCGGGATGGCCTGCCCTCGTCCGCAGTGGTCTGGATGGATGACGGCGCCGAACAGGTGCGCCGCATGGCACTGCCCGACAACGCGTTCGAGGCGGAGATGTCCGAGCGGTCTTGCCATCTGCACGGGCCACTGACGCTGGCCTCTCGCCGTTCGATCTGGCCGATCATCTCGCAACAGGCGACGGCCTTGACGGGGCAGCGCGTGGCCCTGATGGCGGAGGCCGCGCATGTCGTGCCGCCCATCGGAGCGCAGGGCCTGAATATGTCCCTTGCCGATCTTGGCAGCCTGCTGTCCCTAGCGCGCAAAGCACCCGAACGGCTGGGCGATGATGCGATGCTGGATGCCTATGCCCGCGCCCGCCGCGCCGACATCGCGGTGCGCGTTGCCGGGATCGACACGCTCAACAGGGTCAGCCAAGCGAGCGGAGCGCTGATGCGCGACGCCCGCGGGCTGGGCATGGACCTGTTGCACGACACCGCGCCGATCCGGCGCGGCCTGATGAAGCTGGGCTTGGGCGTCTAAAGGACCTGGTCGACCACCCGCTCCAGCCGCGCAAGCGTGCCGGGCACGTCATAAAGCTTGTCGAGGCCAAAGAGCCCGATGCGGAACGTCCGAAAATCGGCCGGCTCATCGCATTCGAGCGGCACACCGGCCGCGATCTGCGTGCCCTTCGCGGCGAATTTGGACCCGTTCTGCACGTCCGGATCGCCCGTGTAGCTGACAACGACCCCCGGCGCGCCGAAGCCCTTCGCCGCGACGGACACGACGCCGCGCTGCGCCAGCATGGCCCGCACGCCGTCCCCCAGCGCCCATTGCGCGCTCTGGACCCGGTCAAAGCCGTAGGCCTGCGTCTCTTTCATGGTATCCCGGAAATCCTTCAGCGCGTCCGTCGGCATGGTCGCGTGGTAGGCATGCCCGCCATTTTCATAGGCCTGCATGATCGCGTGCCATTTCTTCAGATCGATTGCGAAGCTGTCCGACGCCGTCTTCTCCAGCCGCGCGACCGCCCGGTCCGACAGCATGACCAGCCCGGCGCAGGGCGACGCGCTCCACCCTTTTTGCGGGGCGGAGATCAGCACATCGACACCCAATGCCCGCATATCGACCCAGGCGCAGCCGGACGCGATGCAGTCCAGCACCATCAGCGCACCGGCGGCGTGGGCGGCGTCCGCCATCGCTTTAATATAATCGTCCGGCAGGATCACCCCCGCCGACGTCTCCACATGCGGGGCAAAGACGATGTCGGGCTTCATCTCAGCGATGGTCGCCGTCACATCCTCGATCGGGGCGGGGGCGAAGGGCGCGGGCGATGTGTTGCCCTGCATCCGCGCCTTCAACACGCGCGTCTCTTCGGTCAGGCCGCCCGCTTCGAAAATCTGGCTCCAGCGGTAGGAGAACCAGCCGTTGCGCACGACCAGCGCCCGTTTGCCCCGCGCGAATTGACGGGCGACGGCCTCCATCCCGAAGGTCCCGCCGCCGGGGATCACGACCACCGCATCCGCGGCGTACACCTCTTTGAGCATGGCGGAGATGTCGGTCATCACGCCGCGAAAGGTCGTGCTCATGTGGTTGAGCGAGCGGTCGGTGAACACGACCGAGAATTCGTCTAGCCCCGTGGGGTCTACGGTGTCTAGCAGTGCCATCTGTGCCTCCCTGTTTCGCGCCTGACATAAAGGGCCACGCGCGCAAGCGCAAAGTCTACATCGGCATACCGGCGCCTGGGCCGCCCTACCGCCCGCCGCCGTAGTCAAGGATCAGCTCGGCGACCTCCATCGCCTCCTCCGCCGCATCTGCGCCCGGGCGCACGGCATGAGCAAACAGATGATCGCACAGCCGGGCCGAGC
>JBCDFL010000060.1:0-16798 GCA_039178165.1 Pseudomonadota bacterium
AGACGGATATGAGCGTGATCAACGTGGCTCTCGCTTGCGGCTTTGCGAGCCCGTCGCACTTTTCCAAATGCTACCGCGCGCATTACGACACCACGCCCTACCGCGAACGCGGCAGCCACGCGGCGCGGCTCAGTATTTAGCCTCCGGCGCCGGTCGCACCCTGTCTCTCGCGCCCTGAAGTTCGTCTCAAAGATGTATTCACGCTCAGCCCCAAGCCTGCCGCTCGGGTGGCGTGGAACACGCCGGCCGCGGGGGGCGGCAGGCGTGTAGGCCTCCTTGCGGAGGCCTGTGGGCTGAGCGCAGGGCCTATCGAGAAATTCGATACACCGCGCCGTTCCCGACCGAGATGAACAGGATCGATCCATCCTGCCCCTCAACGATGTCCCGCACGCGAAGGGTCTCGTCGCCGCGCACCTGCTCCACCTCGCGGGCGGACGTGCCGTTTAACTCGAGCCGGGCGATGTAGTTGAACTTCAGGCTGCCCACCAGCATATCGCCGCGCAGGGACGGAAACATGTCACCCTGGTAGATCAGCAGCCCCGAAGGTGCCATCGACGGGTCCCAGTAGAAGGCCGGCTGCTCCATCCCCGGGGCGGAGGTCCCCTCCCCGATCCGGGCGCCGCTGTAATGCACGCCGTAGGAGATGACTGGCCAGCCGAAATTGGCGCCGCGCTGCACGCGGTTCACCTCGTCCCCGCCGCGCGCGCCGTGCTCCGCCGTCCAAAGCTGGCCCGAAGCGTCCAGGCCCGCGCCCTGCGGGTTACGGTGGCCGTAGGACCAAATCTCCGGCTGGATGTCTGTCATTCGCAGGAACGGGTTGTCGGACGGCACCGCGCCATCGCGCGCCACGCGGATCACCGCGCCGTTATGGTTGCTGCGATCCTGGGCCGACGGGCGGTCGCCGCGGTCCCCAATGGTGAGGTAAAGCGTGCCATCCGGCGCCTCCACCACCCGGCTGCCGTAATGCCGCCCCGTGCGTCCCGGTGTGGCGACGAAGAGGTCGCGCAGGTTCTCAAGCCGGGTGCCATCGGCGCTCAACTCGGCGGCCGCCAGAGCCGTGCCCGCCCCGCCGCGCTGGGGTTTGGAGTAGCTGAGGAAGAGCGTACGTGTCCGCGCGAAATCGCGGGCCAAGGTCACGTCCAGCAGGCCGCCCTGCCCCCGGCTCACCACGTCCGGAACGCCGCGGACTTCCCGCGCGGCGCCGCTTGCCGCGAGCAAAAGCCGCCCGTCCTTTTCGGTGATCAGCAGCCCGCCGCCCGGCAGCTCCGCCACCGCCCAGGGCGCGTCGAGCCCCGTGACCTCCGCCCGGACGGTGACGTCCTGGCCTGCGATCTCCAGCGCCGCAGCAGGGGTGGCGAGACAGGTGAGTAAAGCAAGCAGGCGCATGGCGGCCTTCGGTCGGTTGCGTTTCGCCTAACCTATACGCGCACAGGGGCAATTCCACTCACGTCATCGCCAGCCCCCGCCGGGAATGGGCTTTTCTTTTGGCAGGGCCAGCCCTACGGTTTCGCGCAGGACAACGATCCAACTGGGAGAAAGACAAATGAAACATCTGATGATGGGCGCGGCCACAGCGGCACTGCTCGCGACCGGCGCGCTGGCGGATGGCCACGCCAAAGAGGTCAAGATCGGCGTGATCCTCGGCTTCACTGGCCCGATCGAATCGCTGACGCCCTCCATGGCCGACGGCGCGGAACTGGCGATGCAGGAAGTGACCGAAAGCGGCCTGCTGCTGGACGGTGCGACCGTGACGCCGGTGCGCGCGGACAGCACCTGCATCGACGCGGGCGCGGCAACCGCCGCCGCCGAGCGTCTGGTGACAGCGGACGGCGTGAACGGCATCATGGGCGCCGACTGCTCCGGCGTGACGGGCGCGATCCTGAACAACGTGGCCGTGGCCAACGGTGTCGTCATGATCTCCCCCTCCGCCACGTCGCCCGGCCTCAGCCACGCCAATGACGAAGACCAGGGCCTGTTCTTCCGCACTGCGCCGTCGGATGCCCGCCAGGGTGTCGTAATGACCGAAGTGCTGATGGAGGAAGGCATCACCGAAGTCGCGGTGACCTACACCAACAACGACTACGGCAAAGGCCTGGCCGACAGCTTCCAAGCGGCCTTCGAGGCGGCGGGCGGCACCGTGACGATCAACGCAGCGCACGAAGACGGCAAAGCGGACTATTCGGCAGAAGTCGGCGCGCTGGCGGCTGCGGGCGGCGAACGCCTGGTCGTCGCGGGCTATGTCGACCAGGGCGGCAGCGGCATCGTGCGCGCGGCGCTGGATTCTGGCGCATTCGACACGTTCCACTTCCCCGACGGGATGATCGGCGCGGCGCTCGAAGCCAACTTTGGTGACGAAATCGACGGCTCCACCGGCCAACACCCGGGCACCGACAGCGAAGGCGCGGCGATGTACGCCGAGATGGTCGGCGACGCGTTCGACGCAACCTCTCCCTTCACGCCGGAAAGCTACGACGCCGCGGCGCTGATCATGCTGGCGATGCAGAAGGCCGGCTCCATGGACAGCGCGGACTACAAGGACCACGTCATGGACGTGGCCAACGCACCGGGCGAGCAAATCTTCCCCGGCCAGCTGGCCAAAGCGCTGCAAATCATCGCCGATGGCGGTGACGTCGACTATGTCGGCGCCACGGCGGTCGAACTGATCGGCCCCGGCGAAAGCGCGGGCAACTACCGCCAGATCGTCGTCGAAGGCGGCAAGATCACCACGGCGAAGTTCCGCTAAACGCGGCACATTCAATACGCAGCCCGGGGTCTTCCCCGGGCTGTTTTCCTTGGACAAGAACCGCAAAGAGCGGCGCCAGGAGGCCTCATGATCGTCGTGGACGACATCCACAAGCATTTCGGCGGCTTCCACGCGGTGGACGGCGCCAGCCTGGAGATCGCGCAGGGGTCGATCACCGGGCTCATCGGTCCCAACGGGGCGGGCAAGACGACGCTGTTCAACGTGATTGCCGGCGTGCTGTCGCCAACCTCGGGCCGCGTGACGATGAACGGCGCAGACATCACCGGCCTGCCGCCGCACACCCTCTTTCACAAGGGCCTGCTGCGGACCTTCCAGATCGCGCACGAATTCTCCACCATGTCGTGCCGCGAGAACCTGATGATGGTGCCCGGCGCGCAAGCCGGTGAGAGCCTGTGGAACACCTGGTTCGGCCGCAAACGCATCGCGGACGAAGAACGCGCGCTGCGCGCCAAGGCGGACGAGGTGCTGGAGTTCCTCACCATCGAGCATCTGGCCGATCACAAGGCCGGCCAAGTCTCCGGCGGGCAAAAGAAGCTGTTGGAGCTGGGCCGGACTATGATGGTCGACGCTCAGATCGTCTTCCTCGACGAGGTCGGCGCGGGCGTGAACAGGACGCTTCTGAACGTGATCGGCGACGCGATCCTGCGCCTGAACGCAGAGCGTAATTATACCTTCGTCGTGATCGAGCATGACATGGATTTCATCGGCAAGATCTGCGGGCCAGTGATCTGCATGGCCGAAGGCCGTGTGCTGGCGGAAGGTTCGCTGGCGGAGATCAAAGCCAACGAACAGGTGATCGAGGCCTATCTGGGCACCGGCCTCAAGAACAAAGACAAGGTGGGCGCGTGATGGCGACGTTTTGGAACAAGTGGGCCGTGTTGGCTTTGATCGCGCTGCCCGCAGGCCCCCTCACCGCGCAGGAAGAGCCGTGTAAGGACCTCGGCTTTGCCACGATGTGCGATGTCGACCTGGTCTGGCTCGACTACACGGACGATGCCGGCGCAATCATCCCCGGTAACTTCCAATACGATGCGAACACCGACGCGACGGTCGTGACCTATCCCAACCAATCGCCAGGCGTGCTGACGGCGGAAATCCTGCTGACCAACTATATTGGCCAGCAAGCCGGCGCCTTCGGCCTCACGACGGACGACATGATCGGCCACGGTGGTCAGGCCGCGAAATTGCCGGGGGCGGACAGCCTGACCGGCTCCTACTCCTTTGTCGTGGGTGAGGAGACGGTGACCTATATCACGTCCGTAGAGGTGGCCGACGCATCCGCCGTGGTCGCTGTCACCATCCATTACGGCCTGGCCAGCGTCCCGCCCACGATCACGCCCGAGCGGCTTGCGGTGCACGAAGCGCTGCTGAAAACGGTGGCCCGGAAATGAGCGCGGACCCCTACAGCGGGCGCGGCAATAAGGATGCGTCGGTCACGAAGCTGGACGGCGGCGGCACGCTCAAAGCCTCACCCGGCACCGGCGCAGCGATGAACACCGCCGAGGCGTTCTTGATCGGCGATACGATGACGGGCGGCTACGGCGCGGGGCCGGACATCCTGCACGACTGCACCGTCGCGGTGGAGCCGGGGGAGATCGCCGTGATCGTCGGGCCGAACGGCGCGGGCAAGTCGACGGCGATGAAGGCGATCTTCGGCCTTTTGGACGTGCGCCAAGGCTCTGTCCGCTTGGCGGGAGAGGATATCACCGCCCTCAGCCCGCAGGACCGGGTAGCCAAGGGCATGGGTTTCGTGCCGCAGACCTCCAACATCTTCACCTCGCTGAGCGTGGAGGAAAACCTTGAGATGGGCGCCTTCATCCGTACCGATGACTATTCGGACACGATGGCCCAGGTCTACGAGCTGTTCCCAATCTTGAAAGACAAGCGTCGCCAGCCCGCGGGCGAGCTGTCGGGCGGCCAGCGCCAGCAGGTCGCCGTGGGCCGGGCGCTGATGACCCAGCCCAAAGTGCTGATGCTGGACGAGCCCACGGCGGGCGTCAGCCCCATCGTAATGGACGAGCTTTTCGACCGGATCATCGAGGTCGCGCGCACCGGCATCCCGATCCTGATGGTGGAACAAAACGCCCGCCAGGCGCTTGAGATCGCCGACAAGGGCTACGTCCTCGTCCAGGGCCGCAACGCCTATACCGACACCGGCAAAGAGCTGCTGGCCGACCCCGAAGTCCGGCGGAGTTTCCTGGGTGGTTAGGCTGTTGCTCCTCGGGCTTATGCTGGCCGCGCCCGCAGCCGCGCAGATGACCATCGATAACGCGCCCGTGCGCGAGATGCTGGAGCGCGCCTGCGTGTTCGCGACCGAATGCGTCGAGGCGGAAGGCTGCACGGAGACGGAGTTCGAGCCGCGCCTCGCGGGCCGCATGGGCGGCATGACGCCGGATGAAATGATCGTCGAAGCAGGCTTCGAAAGCCCCGCCGAAACCGTGCGCCTTCTGGGTGTCCTATCGAACGGTGCGCTGAGCCTCGCCGGCGGCACCTTCCAGGCCCGCCACCTGCTGACCGTCAGCGACACGGGCGCCGCGCGCTACACGGTGCACTACGCCGAAGGGCCGATGGCGATCTCCTATCTGGGGACGTGTGAATGAGCATCGTAGCCGCCCGCCTGTTCACACCGCACATGACGCGCCGCGCCGCGAGACGGCACAGAGGCCGAGGCTAAGGGGACAAGATGGACCTACTCAACGCATTCATCGTTCTGGCGAATTTCGTCATTATCCCGGCGACGGCCTATGGCGCGCAGCTGGCGCTGGGGGCGCTGGGGGTGACGCTGATCTACGGGATCTTGCGGTTTTCGAACTTTGCGCACGGGGACACGATGGCCTTTGGCGCGATGGCGACGATCCTGATCACGTGGTGGTTTCAGTCGATAGGCGTCAGCTTTGGTCCCTTGCCCACCGCGCTGCTCGCCCTGCCCTTCGGGATCGGCATTGCGGCTTTGTTTCTGCTCGGCACGGACCGGGTCGTCTACCGCTTCTACCGCGCGCAGAAGGCCAAGCCGATCATCCTGGTCATGGTCTCGCTCGGCGTGATGTTCATTATGAACGGGCTCGTCCGCTTCATCATCGGGCCGGGGGATCAGCGCTTTGCCGATGGGGAGCGGTTCATCATCTCCGTCCGCGACTTCAAAGCCATGACCGGCCTGAGCGAGGGCCTCGCGATCCGCACGACGCAAGGCATCACGGTCGTCACAGCGATTATCGTCGTCATCGCGCTATTCTGGTTTTTGAACCGCACGCGCACCGGCAAGTCGATGCGGGCCTACAGCGATAACGAAGACCTCGCCCTGCTGAGCGGGATCAATCCCGAGCGGGTCGTGATGATCACATGGCTGATCGTGGCGGCGCTGGCGACGGTGGCGGGCGTCCTTTACGGCCTCGACAAAAGCTTCAAGCCCTTCACCTACTTCCAGCTTCTGCTGCCGATCTTTGCCGCGGCCATCGTAGGGGGCCTCGGCAGCCCGGTGGGCGCTATCGCCGGCGGCTTCGTCATCGCGTTTTCGGAGGTTATGGTCACCTATGCCTGGAAACGCGTCGCCGGCTATGCCCTGCCCGACAGCCTCGCGCCCGACGGCCTCGCCCAGCTTCTGAGCACGGACTACAAATTCGCGGTCAGCTTCGGCATCCTGCTGATCGTCCTCCTCTTCAAGCCCACGGGCCTTTTCGCGGGGAAATCGGTATGAGCGATACGCTGCGCAACACTGTCTACTTCGCCGGCATCGCCCTGCTGATCGTCGGCACGGGCCTGTTCCAAAGCTGGGACACGGCGATGTTCGTCCTGAACTTCGGCCTCGTCAGCGCGATCATGGCGCTGGGCGTGAACTTGCAATGGGGCTTTGCGGGCCTATTCAACGTCGGCGTGATGGGCTTTGTCGCGCTGGGCGGTCTGGCGACGGTCCTCATCTCCATGCCGCCGGTGCCGGAGGCGTGGCGGGCGGGCGGGCCGGGCGTGCTGATCGCGCTGCTGCTGGGCGGCGCGACCATCGTGGCGGCCGTAGTGGTGAACCAGCGGCTCAGCGGCTGGGCACGCACCATCGGGATGCTGATCGTACTGGTGGGCGGCTTCTTCCTTTTCCGCTCGGTCTTCGATCCCAATGTCAGCGCGGTGGAAGGGGTGAACCCCGCGCTCGAAGGGTATCTGGGCGGGCTGGGCCTGCCGGTTGTCATGGCCTGGCCTGTCGGCGCGCTGTTCGCGGCTGGGGCGGCGTGGGTGATCGGCAAGACGGCTTTGGGTCTGCGGTCGGACTACCTTGCTATCGCGACGCTGGGCATCGCGGAGATCATCATCGCGATCCTTAAGAACGAAGATTGGCTCGCCCGGGGGGTCAAGCTGGTCTACGGCATCCCCTCCCCTGCCCCAGACCCGATCGAGCTGCAGAACTCCGCGGGCTTCGTCGAACGGGCGAGCGGGCTGGGGCTCGGCGCGGTGGAGGCCTCCACGCTCGCCAACAAGCTGGTCTACGCGATCCTCTTTGCCGCGGTGTTGCTGGTGATCTTCGTCATGGCACAGATGGCGCTGAACTCGCCCTGGGGCCGGATGATGCGCGCCATTCGAGATAACGAGACCGCGGCGGAGGCGATGGGTAAGGACGTCACCCGCCGGCACTTGCAGGTCTTTGTGCTGGGCTCGGCCATTTGCGGGCTGGCGGGTGCGATGATGACGACGCTGGACGGGCTTCTGGCGCCCGCCTCCTACCAGCCGCTGCGCTTTACCTTCCTGATATGGGTGATGGTGATCGTCGGCGGGTCGGGCAGCAATCTGGGCGCGGTGCTGGGCGGGTTCCTGATCTGGTTCCTCTGGGTTCAGGTGGAGCCTGCGGGACTGTGGGTGATGCAGACCATCACCGCCGGGATGCCCGAAGGCTCCGGCCTGCGTAACCACCTGCTGGACAGCGCAGCGCATATGCGGCTGCTGACGATGGGGCTGGTCCTGCTGCTGGTCCTGCGGTTCTCGCCGCGCGGTCTGATCCCGGAGCGATAGCGCGGTGCCCCGCGCGCGCGTCCTGCTGGGTAGCCTCGTCCTGCTGCTGCTTTTGGTGGCGGTCCAGGGCTTCGTCTGGCACTCGGCGCAGCGCGGTGCGCTCGGCCTTGCGGGCGACGCGGAGGCGCTGGGCCGGCTGGCCGGCACGCGGGGCAGCGACGCGGCGATCTTCGGCCACATGATCTTCGGCGCGGCGGTCACGGTGCTGAGCGTCGTTCAACTGGCCGGCCCCTGGCGCTGGCCGCGCGTGCACCGCGCCTCTGGCCGGGTGCTGGCTGTGGCGGCGGCGCTGACGGCGCTCGGCGGGCTGGCCTATATCGCGTTGCGCGGGACCGTTGGCGGCTGGCCGATGTCGCTCGCCTTCGGCCTCTACGGGGCGCTGATGCTGGTCGCCGCCATCCAGACACCGCGCTTTGCGCTGCAAGGAGACTACGCGCGCCACCGCCGCTGGGGTCTGCGGCTGATCGTGCTGGGGCTGGGATCCTGGATCTACCGCATCCATTACGGTCTGCTGTATGGCATCACGTGCAGCATGGGGCGGGAGACGTGCGGGATGGGCAGCAATTCCGCCTTCACCGGGACCTTCGATCAGATCAACCTCCTCGGCTTCTACCTGCCCTATCTGATCGCGCTGGAGATTTGGCTGCGCACCGGTGACAAAGGCCTTGACCTCAAGCGGGCTTGAGGCAGCAGGCTGCACCTATGACACACCACGCTCTGATCGTAATCGATCACCCCAATCCGGGCTCCCTCACCCACGCGCTGGCTGCGCGCTTTGCCCTCGGCGCGGCGCAGGCAGGCCACACGCACGAAGTCGCTGACCTGCACGCCGAAGGGTTCGATCCCAGATGGCGGCGGGACGACATGACCAGCCCGCCGCCGCAGGATGTTTTGGTCGAGCAGGCGCGCATAGACCGGGCGACGGTCATTTGCCTGGCCTACCCGCTCTTTTGGTTCGGGATGCCCGCGATGATGAAGGGGTGGATGGACCGGGTCTGGACCTATGGCTGGGCCTACGACCAGGTGGACGATCCCCATCGCAGCCTACAGCCGGACCGGATCGGCGTGGCCCTGATCCCCGCGGCGGGCAACCCCGAAGGCTGGGCGCCCCACGGGTTCGAGGGGGCGATGCGCACGCAGCTTCAGACGGGGATGATGGGCTATTTCGGCATGCACGACCAACGGGTGCACCTGCTGGCGGGTTCGGAAGGCTCGGACGCGCGGCGCGCCGGGCTGCTGCAAGAGGCGGAGGATGCGGGCCGCACACTTTAGCGCGGCGGGGTCAGGAATTCCTGCCCCGTTTAGGCCTTGGTGCGCGGCGCCGCTTCGGTCTATGGTGAAGCCAAGGCGCGACTGCTCCAGCCTTTGTATTCATGAAGACGATAGATTGGGTCCCACATGAAAAATCTGACTCTTACGACTGTTTTGACCGTGGCCTTGGGCGCCACACTGCCCACGACCAGCCACGCGGACCTCAAGGACGTGATCATCGGCGGCGCCATCGGTGCGATCATCGTGGACCAGGCGCATAAGAACAAAAAGAAGAAGCGCTATTCCTCGACCCGTTCCTCGCGGCCCGCGACGCTGAACAGCCAGTACACCCGTTCCGAAAAGCGGCAAATCCAGGCCTCGCTGAACAATCTGGGCTTCAATGTCGGGACGGTCGACGGCTCGCTGGGGCGCAACAGCCGCAACGGCATCGCGCAGTTCCAGGCCGCCCGCGGTGAAGCGGCGACGGGCCAGCTGACCCGGCCGCAGTTTAACGCGCTGGTCGCCTCAAATGGCAACCCGTCGGCCGCGTTCGTCGTGGACCGCCGGCTGAGCCGGGACGAGGTCGTGCTGATGCAGACCAGCCTGCAGCGCCTGGGCTACTACAACAGCCGCGTGGATGGCCAAATGGGGCCGGGCACGAACGGCGCACGCACCGCATTCCTGGCCTCGCAGGGCTACAACCCCTCCACCACCACGCAGGTGCAGGGCGCGGTTCTGGCGGCGCAGGTCGCCGGCATGCCGGTGCCGCCGTACCTGATGCAAGAGGCGCAGACCCAATTCGCCGCCGCCAATGGTCAGGCGCCGCAAGCGCCGCAGACGCAAATGGTCGGCTTTGGCCAGCAGCCGCAGCAGGGCTTTGGCCAGCAAGGCTTCCAGCAACGGCCGCAGCAAGCCTTCGGCCAGCAGCCGCAGCAAGCCTTCGGCCAGCAGCCGCAGCAGGCCTTCGGTCAGCAGCCGCAACAGGGCTTCGGCCAACAACAGGGCTTCCAGCAGCAGCCGCAGCAGGCCTTCGCCCCGCAGGGCCAGCAGCCGCAGCAAGGCTTTGGCCAGCAGCAACCGCAGGCGGGCTTTGGCCAGCAGCAACAACCCCAGCAGGGTTTCGCCCAGCAACCGGTGAACCCGCTCTTTGCGCCGGCGCCGCAAGGTCAGCAGCAACAGCAGCCCCAGGCTCAGGGCACGCCGCTCTTTGCGCCGCAGCCGCAACAGCAGCAGCCGGGCGTTCTGGCGCAGCAGCCGCAGGCGCCGGCAACGCAGCCCGCGGCCAGCACGCAGGTCGCGGGACAGCAGCCGGTTCAGCCGCTGACCACACCAGTCGTTGGCTTCACCGCCACACCGGCCCCGCAGGCCGAAGCGCCGCAGACCGGCGGCGGGCTGGATATCTTCAGCATCGGGACCAGCGCCGTCACGAATTGAGGCGGCTCTAAGCTACAAACACAAAAGCCCGGATCAGATGATCCGGGCTTTTTTTGTCTCTCAAACGGCCTTCACAGTTCTGCGCCGTCGATATCCTCAATCGTCAGCGTGTCGAGTTGGGATTCGGGCGCGGCTTGGGCCGGGGCCTCTTCCGCCTCCGGGGCGTCTCCGGCGCGGAATTGGCCGCTGAACGGGCTGAACCCGGTTGTCTCGTACCGGCTCGACCGCTCGTTCCATTGCAGCATCGAGTAGCTGCCCGATACCGGCGCTTCGGTCTGCGTGACCGCCTCGTAGTCGATATTGCCGAACAAGGTCACGAATTGCGCGCGCTGGCTGGTGCCGGTGAATTCCGGCCAAGAAAGCCGCATGATAAACGCCGAAGATCCAACGGCGGCGGAGCCCGCGATGGGCGTCTCCCGCGCGGCGGAAAATTCCGTGCGCCCGCCCGTTCGTGTGCCCGCCCCCACGGACCGGAAGCCCTGTTGCTGGAACGACAGGTCCATGGAGGCCTGGCGGTCCGGCAGCGTCATCGCCAGGGGGTTGGTGATGTCCATCGGCGCGGGCTGCGACAGGCTGGGATGGGCAAAGCTGCGCACCCGCACCACCGCATCGGTGCTGAGGCCAAAGAGGTTGCCATCCGTCGGGATCACCTGGATCTTGCGCGTGCCATCGTTGGCCGCCTGGATCCGGTAGCTGACGATAGCGTAAAGGCGGCGGCCGAACCGCTCGAACAATTGCTGGGCGTCGCTGGCGGGCAATTGCAGCTTCCGCTCGAACGGGAATTGCGCGCCGCCGCGGCTGCCGTCCTCTTTCACGACCTGGAAGCTCCACGGGAACGCCTCGGGATCGATGGTCGTGCCCTGCAGGATCGTGCGCGCGCAACTGCGCGGATCGTTCCGCGACGCGCCACCGGCATAGGTGGAGCCGGACAGCAGCCCCTCCCCGCCCACCGCCTGCGGCGTGCCCAGCGGCAGGATCGCCGTGTTGAAATCGTATTTCTCCGTCGGAACGATGAACGACACGTCAAAGCGCTGCGTGATCGTCACGCCGCCCACGATCTGGGTCAGTTGCGGCGCGAGACCGAAGGCGCTTTCGAAGAAACTCTGCCGCTCAAACTCGTTGGCAAAGGCGGCGCGGCAGTTGAAGTCTTCCGACTGCGCCATGAGGTAGACAAGGAAATTAACGTAGAATTCTGCGTCCTGCATGACGCCCGGATTGGTGCGGATAAAGAGGTAGAGCGCCCGGGCGTGCGGGTCGCGCATCGACAGGGTCCGCGCCTCTTGCAGGACATCGACGCGGGCCGCGTCGCCGATGCTTTGGCTGAGTTGCTGGGCCTGCGCCCCAAGGCCGGCGCAGGCGAGGGCCAGTGCGCTGAACAAACGAATAACGTGGCGCCGCATCGGCAAGGCCCCCATCCAGAAATGACTACAGAAAAGTCTATCCCAGCCGGGGCGCGAATCCAGCCCCTACCGCCCTTTGAAAAGACCGCCCAGAACCCCGCGCACGATGCGCCGGCCCGTGGTGCCTGTTAGCTCCTTGACCACCACTTTGGTCATCGCCTCACCAAAACTCGGACCCCGCCGCGGCGCGCGGGCGGAGGATCGCGGCACGCCTTTCGCTGAATAGCGGCGGGCGCTGTTGAATTCGCGCAAGGTGGGCGTGTCTGCGGCCTCCGCCGCCTCTTCGGCGACTTCCGCCTCGGCAGCGGCCTTGCTGGCCCGCTCGCGCAGCAGTTCGTAGGCCGATTTGCGGTCCAGCGGCGCATCGTATTTGCCCGCCATGTCGGAGGCCGCGAGGATCGCGCGCCGCTCCGCCTCGGTGATCGGCCCGAGTTGCGATGACGGGGGGCGGATCAGGGTGCGCTCTACCACACCCGGCACGCCTTTCTTTTGCAGCATGGAGGTCACGGCCTCCCCCACGCCGACCTCGCGGATCGCGTCTTCGGTGCTGAAGCGCGGGTTTTCGCGGTAGGTTTCGGCGGCCATGCGCAGTTCTTTGCGGTCCTTGGCGGTGAAGGCGCGCAGGGCGTGCTGGATGCGGTTGCCGAGCTGGCCCAGGATGTCTTCGGGCACGTCGGCGGGGTTTTGAGTGATGAAATAGACACCGACCCCCTTGGACCGGATCAGGCGCGCGGCCTGTTCGACCTTGTCGACCAGCGCCTTTGGCGCGTCGTCGAACAGAAGGTGCGCCTCGTCGAAGAAGAAGACCAGCTTCGGCTTGTCCGGATCGCCCACCTCGGGCAGCTCTTCGAAGAGCTCGCTCAGCAGCCACAGAAGGAATGTGGCGTAGAGTTTGGGCGATTGCATCAATTGGTCGGAGGCGAGGATATTGATCCGCCCGCGCCCCGCGGCGTCCGTGCGCATCAGGTCCTCCAGCGCCAGCGCTGGCTCCCCGAACAGCTTGGTCGCGCCCTGGTTTTCCAGCACCAGGAGCCGCCGCTGGATCGCCCCGATGGATTGGGGGGAGACGTTGCCGTAGCGCAGGGACAGGTCCCCACGGTTCTCACCGATCCAGACCAGCAGCGCCTGCAGATCCTTCAGATCGAGGAGCGGCAGCCCCTCTTCGTCTGCCAGGCGGAAGGCGATGTTCAGGATGCCTTCCTGCGCTTCGGTCAGGTCCAAAAGCTGGCTGAGCAGCAGGGGCCCCATTTCCGACAGCGTCGTGCGGACGGGATGGCCTTGGACGCCAAACAAGTCCCAGAATGTTACCGGAAATGCGTCGTAGGTATAGCCGTCGAAGCCGATCTTGGACGCGCGCGAGGTGAAGGCGTCGTGCAGTTTGAAATCGGCGCGGCCCGCTGCGGCCAGCCCCGACAGATCGCCCTTCACGTCGGCCAGGAAGACCGGAACGCCCGCGGCGGAGAAGCCCTCTGCCAGGATTTGCAGGGTCACCGTCTTGCCGGTGCCGGTCGCGCCGGCGATCAGGCCATGGCGGTTGGCGTATTTCAGCGTCAGATGTTGCTGCGTGCCGTAATCCGGCCCGCCGCCGCCCACAAAAATGCCTGCCGCGTTGTCGGTTCCCATGCCCTGCCCCTTCGTCGTTCCGGGCGAGAATACTTGCTTAACTTTTTTGCGCCATAGTCATTTCACGCGGCGGGCCGACTTGTCCTCTGGCACGCCGCGCTTCCTCCCTGTCAGACTTGCCGCGCCTTCGGGCGCGGTTTTTTATGCGCTATCGCAAGCTCCCGCCCCGGGCACAATCTGGGCGTGTGCCATTCGCAGAAAATTCATCCACCTGCCCTGTTGACGCGTCCCGGGCGCTTTCGTAACGTCGCGTCATAAGCAAGTCGGCCAGTCCGACGGGGAGAGAAAGTGCACCGCAAGAACCGGTGCCACGAGATTGGGAAAGAGGGCGCCACTCGCCCTCTTTTCTGCTTTTTGGACCTGGCAAGAATTTGTCCGCGCAGCGCAATGCGCCCCCCTGACATCGTCAGCGGCCCATGGTAACCCAGCGCAAATTTTGACCACATGGTGAAAGCAATATGCCTCGTACGTTCCACGCCGTTCTGATCGCCGCCGCCTTCGGGTTCAGCCTCGCGCTGCCCGCCTTCGGTCAGGACACCACGACCGAGACCGACACCGAAGCCGCCGAACAGCCCAGCACCGGCTCCACCATCGAAAACCAATTGTCGATGGGCACCGATGCGGACGCGCCGAGCGATCTGGGCCAGCCCTACACCGCCGAGACGATTGGCGACTGGGAAATGCGCTGCATCCGCACCGAGCTGGAAGAAGATCCCTGCCAGATGTACCAGCTGATGGACGATGGTGAGGGCGCACCGGTCGCCGAATTCTCCCTTTTCCGGCTGCCCGAGGGTGGCCGTGCCGTAGCCGGCGCAACTGTCGTCGTGCCGCTGGAGACGGCGCTGCCGAACCAGCTGAGCATCCAGGTCGATGGCGGCTCCGTGCGCCGCTACCCCTACGCCTTCTGCGCCGCGGTCGGCTGCTATGCCCGGATCGGGCTGACGGCGGAGGACGTTGCCGCGTTCCGCCGTGGCAATGTCGCGACAATGACCATCGTGCCCGCAGCCGCACCGGATCAAAAGGTCGAACTGGCGCTGTCGCTGACCGGCTTTACCGCGTCCTTCGAAAAAGTTTCGGTGATCGAACAGTAAGCATCGCGCGCTAAGGGTGTTTTGGAAGGGCGTGCCGGGTCGGCGCGCCCTTTTTTGTCGCCATGTGGTGCGCAATGAATGCGCACACTACGCTGGAATACACGGCAAGCGCTCTACGCCGCGCGCAGGGCCAGGACCGCGTTCATACCGCCGAAGGCAAAGGCATTGGTCAGCGCGACATCGACCTTAGCCTCCCGCGCCTCGTTCGGGACCACATCCAGCGCGCATTCCGGGTCAGGCTCTTCGTATCCGATCGTGGGCGCGATCACCCCGTCCCGCAGCGCCATGATGCACGCCAAAAGCTCCACCGCGCCGGTCCCACCGATCAGGTGGCCGTGCATCGACTTGGTGGACGAGATCATCAGCTTGTCCGCGTGCGGCCCGAAGACATCCGCCACGGCGGCACATTCGGTCTTGTCGTTGGCGGCGGTGCCGGTCCCGTGCGCGTTGATATAGCCAACCTCGGACGGGTCGATCCGCGCGTCGGCCAGCGCGCCGGACATTGCCCGCGCGGCGCCGTTCTTGGACGGCATGACGATATCCGTGGCGTCGGAGGACATGGCGAAGCCCGCGACCTCGCACAGGATATTCGCCCCGCGGGCGCGCGCGTGCTCGAACTCTTCGAAGACGAAGATGCCCGCGCCCTCCCCCTGCACCATGCCGTTCCTGTTGGCGCTGAAGGGGCGGCAGGCGTCCTTGGACATCACGCGCAGGCCTTCCCAGGCCTTTACGCCGCCGAAACACAGCATCGATTCCGACCCGCCCGTGATCATCGCGGGCGCCATGCCAGACCGGACCATCGCAAAAGCTTGCGCCATGGCGTGGTTGGACGAGGCGCAGGCCGTCGCGACGGTAAAGGACGGCCCCTTGAGGTTGTGCTGCATCGACACGTGCGCCGCCGCGGCGTTGTTCATCAGCTTGGGCACCACGAAGGGGTGCACGCGATTTTTGCCGTCCTCGTAGACCAGGCGGTAATTGTCGTCCCAGGTGCTGACCCCGCCGCCCGCCGTACCCAGAACGACGCCGGACCGCGCCGCCAATTCGCCGGAGAAGGACAGGCCTGACGCCTCGATCGCTTCCTTGGCGGCAGCGAGGGTGAACTGCGTGAACCTGTCGTACAGGCTCATCTGCTGGCGGTTGTAGCGGCCCTCCGCCTCAAACCCGCGCACCTGGCCGCCGATATTGATCGACAGCCGGTCCACATCGCGAAAGTCCAACGCGCCGATCCCGCAGCGCCCCTCGCGCATGGCCTCCAGCGTGCTGGGCACATCGTGACCCAGCGCGTTGACCGTCCCGGCGCCGGTGATGACGACGCGTTTCACCCCTTCTGCTCGCCGATCAGACGCTCGATACCCGCCACGATGCTGGCGACCGAGGAGATGTCGAAATCGCTGTCGGTGGGATCGTTGGCGTTGAAGGGCACGGAGATATCGAACGCCTCCTCGATGGCGAAGATGCTCTCCACCAGGCCGAGCGAATCGATGCCAAGGTCCTCTAGCGTCGAGTCCATCGTGACGTCCGAAGGCTCCAGCACGGCCTGCTCTGCGATGATGGCGATGACCTGGTCCTTGGTGCGCATGGCGACTGTTCCTTCTGCCGTCTGGGCGCTGATTTAGTCACTGCGCCCCGGCTTTGCACCCGGTTTTTGCAGCCGCGCCAGAACGCGCGGCAGACGCCGCAGCGCCTTGTAGCTTTCGATCTGCTTGTCCATCTGCGTGGCCGGATAGCCCAGCATGACACGGCCCTCCGGCACCGACGACAGAACGCCCGTGCCGCCGCCCAGCACCACATTGTCCCCTACGCGCAGATTGTCCCCGATGCCAACCTGCCCGCCGCACACAACATTGCGCCCGATCACGGTGGAGCCGGCAATGCCAGCCTGTCCGGCAAAGAGGCAATCGCGCCCAGTCACGACGTTGTGCCCGACATGGACAAGGTTATCGAGCTTGTTGCCGTCCCCGATCACCGTGTCGCGGATGGTGCCGTTGTCGATGACGCAATTGCCGCCCGTCTCTACATCGTCGCCCAGCACGACGCTGCCCAGGCTGTGGATCCGCGCCCAGGGCTGCGCCTCCAGGCTGGTCTCCGCACCGAGGGATGCGCGCACCTTTTCGACGTTCGACGGCGCCGCGGTCACGAAGGCAAAGCCGTCCGCGCCGATCTTCGTACCTGCGCCCAGCATCGCGCGGGCGCCCACGCGCACCCGCGCGCCCAGGCTGACATGTTCGCGGCAAAAGCTGTTC
>JBCDFL010000061.1:0-16717 GCA_039178165.1 Pseudomonadota bacterium
GCTGCACCTAGCCGCGACGACCTGGCGAGACGTGCCGGTCTACATGATCGACACGGAGATGCTCTTTGCCGAGACGCTGGTCTATCAGCAGGACGTGGCCGAGCGGTTGCGGCTGACGAATATGCACGTGATCCGCGCCGCGGACCTCAGCGCCGATCCGGATGGCACACTGCACCGGCGTGACCCCGACGCCTGCTGCGCGCTGCGCAAGACCGCGCCGCTGGAGGCCGCTTTGCAAAACCATGGCGGCTGGATCACCGGGCGCAAACGCTACCAATCGGGCACCCGCGCGCAGCTGGACTTCTTCGAGGTCGAAGGCGGGCGGATCAAGATCAATCCGCTGGCCCGTTGGACCCCGGACGATATCGCCGAATACATGGACGAAAATCGCCTGCCCCGGCATCCGCTGGTCGCGCAAGGCTATCCCAGCATCGGCTGCGCGCCCTGCACCTCGCCCGTGGCCGAGGGCGAGGACCCACGCGCCGGACGCTGGCGCGGGCAGGACAAGGACGAATGCGGCATCCACTTCGTGGACGGCAAGATGGTCCGCACGGGAGCCAAGAGTTCGGGCCCCCAGAGCACAACCCACAAAAGTATGCGCGCACCGCAGCCAGAAGGACAGACGACATGACCATCATCGTGACCGATACCGGCTTTGGCCCCGACACCTGGGACCGCGGCTACACCCCGCTGGGCGAGGTGGCGAATGACGCCGTCGCGCTGGACGTGCCCTCGGACACCGACCCCGCCACCATCCCGCTGGAGGCGCAGATCATCCGCGTCGATTTCCCGTCCTCCGCCGACGGGCGCGGGTTCACCATCGCCCGGATGCTGCGCCTGCGCGGCTATACCGGTCGGCTGCGGGCCCGGGGCCACGTCATCGCGGATCAATACGCGATGGCGCGCCGGTGCGGCTTCGACGAGGTGGAGATCAGCCAGGCCCTCGCCGCGCGTCAACCCGAAGACCAATGGTGCTTTCGCGCGGACTGGCAGGCGCATGATTACCAGGGCCGCCTGCGCGCTGCGCAAATCTGACCAAAACGCTGGGCCAATGGCCGCAGCCCCATGCAAACCCCTTCCAAACCGGAGCGGCGCAGGTGTAAACTGCGCCTGACATGACCATGACCGAGCAACGCCCCGTGAACCAGACCACCGCCGCCCGCGCGACCCCCGCCCTGCCCGACGCCCAGAAGGTGACGGAGGTGAAGCACTACACCGACCGCCTCTTCAGCTTCAAATGCACCCGGCCGGACAGCCTGCGCTTCCGCTCGGGCGAGTTCGTGATGATCGGCCTGATGGGCGATCCGCACCCGGAGACGGGCAAGCAAAAGCCGCTGCTGCGCGCCTATTCCATCGCCTCCCCGTCCTGGGACGAGGAGATGGAGTTCTATTCGATCAAGGTGCAGGACGGCCCGCTGACCTCAAAACTGCAGCACGTGCAACCGGGGGACGAGATCATCTTGCGTCCCAAACCGGTGGGCACGCTGGTCCACGACGCGCTGCTGCCGGGCAAACGGCTGTGGTTCTTCGCCACCGGCACGGGCTTCGCGCCCTTCGCCTCGCTCCTGCGCGAGCCGCAGACCTATCACGATTACGACGAGATCATCATCACCCATACCTGCCGCGAGGTGGGCGAGCTGACCTACGGCCGCGACCTGATCGCCGCGCTCGAACACGAGGAGATGCTGAACGAGGTGATCGGCGACGGGTTCTGGAAGAAGATCAAATACTACCCCACCACCACCCGCGAAGAGAGCGCGAAGATGGGCCGGATCACCGACTTGATGAAGTCGGGCGCCTGTTTCGAAGAGCTAGGCGTACCCGTGCCGAACCCGGAAACGGACCGCGCGATGATCTGCGGGAACCTGGCCTTCAACCTCGAGCTGAAGGAAATGCTGGAAGGCTACGGGCTGGAGGAAGGCGCCAATTCCAAACCCGCCCATTACGTGGTGGAAAAAGCGTTCCTCGACTAGGTCGATAAATGACACCCCCCGTGGCAACCTACACCCGGGCAAAATGAAAACGGCGCGCCCCCGGCCAGGGCGCGCCGTTTCCGTTTCAGGGGTCGGACCTTTTACAGACCCATGCTCTCGCGGATCTGAGCCAACAGACCTTCGAGCACTTCGGGATTATCCCGCGCCTGCTCCAGGCCGGTCTTCAGCGTCGTCTTGGCGATCGCGCCCATGTCCGAATTGTCGATCATCTCGACCACCGCGTCGTAGTCGAACCCGTCGAGGGTCAGCAGGCGCTCCGCCTCTTCTTCGGTCACGGGCGTGTCCGCCGCCGGCGCTTCGGCGGTTGCAGCAGCGTCACCCGTGGCCGCATCGACAGCTTCGGTTGCCTCCTCGGTCGCCGGCGCCTCCTCAGTTGCCGCGGCACTGTCTGAGGACGTCGCGGCCTCGTCGGTCGCAGTCTCCTCGGCTGTGGTTGCGTCTTCCGTCGCCGGCGCTGTGTCCGTTGCCGCACTGCCCGTGTCCTCGGACGCTGCCGCCTCTTCGGTGGCCTGCGCAGCTGTATCGCTGGCCGCATCCTCGGTGCCCGCGGTGGCGACGTCCGCTGCCTCGTCGACGGCTTCCGCTTGTGCCGCCGTGTCCGTCTCGGTAGCGCCAGTGGTCGCCTCTGCCGCATCGCTTGCGGTGTCGGTCACAGTGTCCACCGCATCGCCGGCAGCGTTCGTCGCAGCGTCTGCCGCTTCGCTCGCGGCTTCTGCTGCATCACTTGCGGTCTCAGCCGCGCTGTCCGTTACGGCACTAACGGCGTCACTGGCCGCCTCGGCCGCGTCGCTGGCCGCATCCGCCGCGCTATCGGCAAGGGCGGCGGCCGTGTCTGTGGCCGCCTCCGCTGCTTCGCTCGCCGTCTCCGCGGCGGCGTCTGCCGCAGCCGTGGCGGCTTCGGTCGCGGTATCGATGGCGCCCTCGGCCGCCTCAGCCGCCGCATCCGCCGCTTCGGAGGCCGCCTCGACCGCGTCCGCCACAGCGCCTTCGGTCGCCTCTGCCGCCGCACCAACCGCATCGGATGCGCTGTCCAGCGCTTCGGGCGCGTTGACCGCTTCGGCCGCATCGGTCAGCGCCTCTTGCGGCGTTTGGCCGGAATAGAGCAGATACGCCCCCGCCGCGATGACAGCAGCGACCACAATCCACAGGAGGTTTTTCATATCGGAATCCTTCGCACGTTCGCCCGGAAACGTTTGCCGGACATCTTGGTTCCGCAGATGATCCAGCCCCTGCGCCACCGCAAGGGGAATTTGCGCGCCAAAATCGCCGCGAACGGGATTAAGCGGGCTTGCGCCCACCGCGCGGGCTTGAAGACGGCCCGGCTCGGCGTTACTTTGCCCCCTCATTTCCTGGCAACGATCCGAAGGACGAAAACCATAGCCCGCAGACCCCATAACGCGCCGCCGCAACGTGACACCGGCCCGCGCGTCAACGACAAGATCCGTGCCCCCGAAATCCGCCTGATCGGCCCCAATGGTGAAAATGTCGGCGTCGTGTCGCCGAGCCGTGCGATGGATTTGGCAGAACAAGTCGGCCTCGACCTGGTGGAAATCTCGCCCAACGCCGCGCCCCCGGTCTGCAAGATCATGGATTTCGGCAAGTTCAAATACGAACAGCAGAAGCGGGAAAGCGAGGCGCGCAAGAAGCAGAAGGTGATCGAGGTGAAGGAGGTGAAGTTCCGCCCCAACACCGATACCAACGATTACGAAGTGAAGATGCGCAACGTCTTCAAGTTCCTGGAGAACGGCGACAAGGTGAAGGTGACCCTGCGGTTCCGCGGGCGCGAGATGGCGCACCAGAACCTGGGCCGCGAGCTGCTGGAACGCGTCGCCGAAGACACCAAAGAGATCGGCAAGGTGGAGAACTTCCCGAAGATGGAAGGCCGCCAAATGGTCATGATGATCGGACCGCTGCCGCAGAAGGGCTGAGCCGTCTTCGCCCCAACAGACCCCTCTCGCGCATCGGCCCCGCCGATACGCTGCCGGGGCGACGCGCACGCGCCGGCGGCGCGCCCGCTGGGAAGGCCGCCAGATTGTCATGATGATTGGGCCGCTGCCGCAGAAGGGCTAAGGCGCCAAAGCCTAATGACCGACTGAAAAGAGGGCGCCCGGAAATGGGCGCCCTTTATCGTTCGTCCTTACCCGTCCCAAATATCTGGGACGGCTTACTTCACCGAAGAAGCGGCGTGATGTTCCGCACCATCGCGCGGCGGTTGGCGCGCTCGGCCGTGTCGGTCGGCACTTTCAGCACCGCTTCGCCGTAGCCTTGGGTCACCAGGTTTTCCGGCGGCACGTCGAAATATTCCGTAAGCGCCAGGGCCACGCTTTCCGCGCGTCGGTCCGACAGGGCGAGGTTGGTCGCGGCGCTGCCCACGGCATCGGTATGCCCTTCGACCAGGATCACCGCCCGCGGATCATCGGCGATCAGATCGGCGATGGCGCGGCCGAGGGCCACAAGTTCCTCCGCCTCGCTCGGCGCAATGGCGGCCGATCCGGTCTCGAACGTCACGGCGTCGACTTCGATGGTCGGGGCAAGCTCGCGGACGGCGCGCAATTCCCGCACCTGGCCGAGAGAGAAGGCGCGCCCGACATCGGCGGCCATCTCCGCCTCCAGCGCGGCGCGCAAGGCCGCTTCGTTGTTCAGATCGGGCACATCCGCAGGCGCGGGGCGCGGCGTGGGCAGTGCTGCGGTGTCGACCGGCTCCGCCGCGCGGCGGTCGTCGATCAGGACGGTTTCGGTGCCATCGGGGCGGGTCACGATGCGCTGGATGACGCGGCCATCCGCGGCGGCGATGGTGACGACTTGCGTGCCGTCGGGGCGCGTCACCGTCGTGCGGGTCGAGCCGTCGGAGAATGTCTCCGTCCGCACTTCGGAGCCAGGGCGGCGCAGGAGTGCGTTGTCATCGCGCAGAACGCGCAGGCCGTTTTCACCCTCGACCACAACGCGGTCGCCACTGCGTTCGACCACCCGGTCCCCGTTGTCGAGGACGGAGCCGACAACCACCGCGCCGAGGCCAAGCAGCAAGGCCTGCTCGAACCGGCTGAGGCCGTCATCCTCTTTGGCGGGTGCGGCGGCGACATCTTCGTCGCTGGAGCGCGCCGTCTCTTCCGTCACGGTCTGGGTCTGCACGTCCGCCGCTTCGGAGCCTTCCTCCGCCGCAGCGGCCGCCGCGGCCGCCTCTGCGGCGCGCTGGGCCTGACGTTCCTCTGCCGCGCGCTGCTCGGCCTCCGCTTCGGCGCGACGCTCCGCTTCCGCTTGTGCTTCTGCGTTCGCCTGGGCGGCGGCTTCGGCATCGGCCTCAGCTTGGCGTTTCGCCTCCGCCTGGCGTTCCGCTTCGGCCTGACGTTCCGCTTCGGCCTGGCGTTCGGCTTCCGCTTGCGTGGCGGCTTCAGCTTCGGCCTGCTGTTCGGCCTCCGCCTCTGCGGCGGCGGCAGCATCGGCGGCAGCCTGCGCTTCGGCCTGCGCCGCCGCTTGAGCCTCGGCTTCGGCTTGCCGCTGGGCTTCCGCCTCGGCGACAGCAGCCTCGGCGTCGGCCTGTTGCTGCGCTTCGGCTTGCGCTGCGGCTTCGGCCTGTTGCGCTTCCGCCGTGGCGGCCGCTTCAGCTTCGGCAGCGGCGGCGGCGCGGGCCTGGACGTCTTCGGCGACGCGGCGCGCCTCTTCGGCGGCGCGGACCGCCTCGGCAGCCTGCGGTGCGACCGTCGGATCGGCGTCGGCCTGGTTGACCAACCGGGACGCGCGGCCCGCTGCATCCTGCGCGGCGGCCGCAGCTGCGGCGGCCTCCACCGCCAGTGCAGCGGCGTTCTGGGCCAGCTCCGCTTGGGCGGGCATCATCAGGGCTGCCGACAGCGCGAGGGCGGCGGTGGAATTGCGAAAACGGGTCATGGAGTCCTCCGGACAGATCAGTCGGAGGACAACGCCTCTTGCGCGGCGGGGTTCCCCGTGCGGCCCCGGCGGGGTTGCGGCCGGGTGGGGATTTCCTTCAGCAAGCCGCCGACGCCCATGCCCGCGATGTCGGCATCCGTCACGGGCACGTCGCAGGTCACCCGCGACAATACCCAATCCGCGCCGTTCAGCGCGGGACTGCGCGCACAGCCCGGCAGGCCAATGACCGGACGCCCCGAAAGGTCGCCCAAAAACAGCAGGTTGCCCGGATCGACCGGCATCCCGAAGCGCGTGACCGTCCCGCCCGCCGCGCGCAGGGCCGCGGGCGCCACATCTTCGGGATCGGAGGTGGCCGAGCCGGTCAGGATCAGCGCCACATCGCTGCGCACCTCGGCAATCGCGCCGGCCAGCGGGTTGGTGCGGTGGGGCACGCTGATCACATCGTCGAGAGTGGCGCCCAGCGCCGTAAGACGGCCGGCGATGGCATCCTGCCCCTTCGCCCCCGGCCCGCCGTCGATTTCCGTCACGATCAGCGTCGCAGACCGGCGCACCGGCACCGCGAGCCGCAAAGCATCGCGCGCTGCCGCGCAGGCTGCCTCGAGCGCGGCGCGCGGCACGGCGTAGGAGATGATCTTCACCGTCGCCATCATGCCCTGACGCGCCATCTGTTGGTGCGGCGGGACGGTGGCGATCGTGATCATCGGGTGCACAGCATTCGCCGCATGGATCGCCGCGACGTCGAGCAATGTCACTCCAGGCCCCCCGGCAAGCACGTTGACCCGCCCGGTGAAGGGCGCCGTCAGACTGACACCGGCGGCGGCAGGATCGGGTACGAGGGCGGCAGCCAGCGCCGCTGCCGCCGCATTCTCCGCCACGTCATCCGGGCCAAGCGTCGCGGCGATCACCGTCTCGTGCCCCGCGGCGCGCAGGGAGGCGATGTCGCTTGCGTCCAGCACGCGGCCCTTGCGCAGGCGGCCAGACGCCACCCGGACCGAATGGGCGAGAATGCTGCCCTCCGCCGCCGCGAGCGGCACGTCGCCGAATGTCACAGCCGGCCCCGCAAGGCCGCGATCATCTGGGCCAGGATGCTGGCCGCGATCTCCGGCGGGCCGGCGGCCCCGATGTCGAGGCCGATGGGCGCGTGGATGCGTGCGATCTCCGCCTGCGAAAAGCCGGCCTCGGTCAGCCGCGCCACACGGCTGGCGTGGGTGCGTTTGGAGCCGAGCGCGCCGATATAGAACGCGCCGGAGCGCAGCGCGATGTGCAGGGCCGGATCGTCGAGCTTGGGATCGTGGGTCAGCAGCACCAGCGCTGTGCGGGGATCGAGGCCGTAGCCCGCCAGCGCCTCGTCCGGCCAATCCTCCAGGATCGTCTCCCCCGGAAAGCGCGCGTCCGAGCCGAAGGCGCCGCGCGGGTCGATCAGGACCGGATCGAAGCCCGCGATACGCGCCATCGGCACCAGCGCCTGGGCGATGTGGACGGCGCCCACGATGGCCAGCCGCAGGGGCGCGGCCTGGATGTGCACAAAGGTGGTGCCGTCCTCCTCGAACCCCGAGCGGTCGGCGCGAAAGCGGCTTTCGTGCCCTTCGTCCGTGACACTCCGCGTCCAGTCTTCCGTATCCACGACATAGGCAAGCGGCGCGCGGGCGGCGCGGGCGGCCACGATCCGCTCCAGCAGGTCCACCGGCAGCGCGGGCCCCACCGGCTCCACCAGAACCCGGATCGTGCCGCCGCAGGCCAGGCCGATGGCGAAGGCGTCGTCGTCGCTGACCCCGTATTCGAGGACCATGGGCGCGCCGGTCTCCAGCGCGTGTTGCGCCTCCAGTACCACGGCGCCCTCCACACAGCCGCCGGAGACGGAGCCCTGCATCTCCCCATCGCCGGCGATGACCAATTGCGCGCCGACCCGGCGAGGGGCGCTGCCCCACGTTTCCACCACGGTGGCGAGCGCTGCGCCGCGGCCCGCACGGTGCCAGTCCAGCGCGCGTTCCGGCGCATTTTCGAACATCTCCATGCCCGGGACGCTAACCCCCTGCCCGGGCCCCCGCAAGCGCTTGCGCGTATGTGCGCTCCGCCTTACATCTTTGTCCGTAGCCGAGCGGAGCCCAGCCCCATGCCCATGCAAGCCCACGAGATCGAAACGCTTCTGCGCAGCGCCTTTCCGGACGCGCAAATTCAAGTGGGCGGCGACGACGGCGTGCATATGTCGGCCCTGGTCATCGATGAGAGTTTTCGCGGCAAGAACCGGGTGCAGCAGCAGCGCGCGGTCTACGCCGCGCTGAAGGGCAAGATGGACGGGCCGAACGGCGATCTGCACGCGCTGGCCCTGACGACTAAGGCGCCCGAATGATCCTGCGCTGGCTGAAATGGCTGATGACCCCGCAGGTGCGGCCCCTGTCGGCGGCGCGGCCTGCCCTCGGGGAACGCGAGGTACCCCTGGGCCTGGAGGCCATCGACACCCGCATGATAGAGTCCGTGAACCGCCGCAACCAGGCGCTGGAGCGGACATATAACCCGATCACCCAACGCACCCGGCGCTTCGGCGCGCTGGAGAACGCAGATACCGATTCCGTTGTGCACTTCGCCGACGACGAGACCTACGCCAGCCGCTTCCACGCGGCCTTTCAAGCCAAGGACACAAGACGATGAACGACGCCAAGACCCGCATCCAAGAGACCATCAACGCCTCCGACGTGGTGCTGTATATGAAGGGCACCAAATCCATGCCCCAATGCGGCTTTTCCAGCCGCGTGGCGGGCGTGCTGAACTATATGGGCGTCGATTATACGGACGTGAACGTTCTGGCCGATGACGAAATCCGTCAGGGGATCAAGGACTTCTCCGACTGGCCGACGATCCCTCAGCTTTACGTCAAGGGCGAGTTCGTGGGCGGCTGTGACATCATCACGGAGATGACGCTGTCGGGCGAGCTGGACACGATGTTCGATGAGAACGGTGTGACCTACGACAAGGAAATGGCAGACAAGATCCGCGAAGCCAACGCCTGAGCCGCGACCCCCGCTGCCCGTGCCGCGCAAGGTCTACCAAGGGGCGCTGACCGACAGCACCCGCTGGAGCCGCGTCCCGCTGAGGGCGGACGACGTTCTGGTCGTCAACCCGCCGAAATGCGGGACGACCTGGATGCAAACCATCGTCGCGCTGCTCCTGTCGGGCGATCCGGAGGTGGAGACGCAGGTCGCGACCCGCATGCCGTGGGTCGATATCCGCCTCCGGGACTTGGACGAGGTCGCGGCCCGGCTGGCGGCAATGACGCATAGGCGCAGCTTCAAAAGCCATACGCCGCTGGACGGTGTGCCGGTGCAGGATGGGACTCTCTATCTATGTGTGTTCCGCCACCCGCTCGACGCGCATTTGTCAATGCGCCGGCACCTCGCCAACCTGCCCGAAGCCATGCGGGGCGACTGGCGCCCGGAAGATGACGCAAGCGGTCTGACCTTCACGCGGTTCCTCTCCGGGAGCGCGGATGGGCCCGATTGCGATTCGATGCCGCTCGCGCACATCGTGCAGCATTACCGCGCCGCGCGGGCAGAGGCGCACCGGCCCAATGTCAGCCTGTTTCACTATGCCGACATGTGCCGCGACCTGCCCGGTGCGATGGCACGGGTGGCGCGGCTCCTCGGTATGACGAACCCGCCGGCCCTTATGGCGGCCCTGACCGGCGCCGCGGGGTTCGAACATATGCGGGCAAACGCGGCCCGCTATGCGCCGGGCGGCGGGCAAGGCTTCTACCGCTCGGATGAAGCCTTCTTCGACAGCGGCAGCAGCGGCAAGTGGCATACGGAGCTTAGTCCCGAAGACGTTGCCGCCTACGACCGGATCATGGAAGCGGCTTTGCCCGAGGCGGACCGTGCCTGGCTCGAAAACGGCGGAGACGTACCGGGGTAGGCCCCCTACTCCGCTGGCGCCGTCCGCTCCTCGGCCTGCTGGGCCAGGGCCTCAGCCTGGGCTGCGAGTTCGGCCAGCGCGTCGTGGACACTGTCGGGCACCACCGGCACTTCGATCCGCTCGGGCTCTGGGGCGGCGACGTTGCGCAGGCCTTCGATCTCCGCGTCGCGCTCCGCCAGGGTGCCTTCGATCTCCCGCACACGGTCATCCATGCTCGCCGTCTTGTCGGCCAGCATCAGCCCAGCCATCAGCAGCATCTGCCCCTCGGGCAGGCGCGCCCCTTGCGAGGTCAGAACGCGCGCCTCATCGTCCAGCATCTTGGCCGCGGCGTGCAGGTATTCCTCTTCTCCGGCCTGGCAGGCGACGGAGAAATCGCGCCCTCCGATCCGTATCGAGACTTCAGGCATCGTGTTCCTCCTCCACCGGCGCGTCCGCCGCGTCTGGCACCAAAGGCTGCAGCGCGGCCAGAACCGCGCCGATCTCCGCCGCTTCGGCGCCGCGCTCGGCCCGCAGGGCGTCCAGCTCGGCCATCATCGAGGTGTTGATCAGGTGCGGCTCGGCCACGCCGGCCTGGGCGGCACTGCGCAGGGCCGCGTTCGACTTGCGCAGCGCCTCGTTTGTCCGGCGCAGGCGCTGGATATGCTTGTCGAGCGCGTCGAGCCGTTCGGTCAGCGCCGGATCGGGCGGCGTGACCCGCGTCTTCAGCTTGTCCACCCGGCTTTGCAGCTGCGCGTTGACCAGCCGTTCTTCTTCCAGATCGGCCTTTAGCGCGGCTTCGGCCCCGGCATCGCCGCCCACGCGCTCAAGCGCCGCGGCCACCCTGTCCATCGCCGCCGACAGACGGCGCTGCATCTCGTCGATATCGCCCATATCACTCTCGTCCCGTGCCCGGGCCCCGTCAGCCTGCGCTGCGCGGCCTCATCCCTTTTGTCCGGTGCCCGGCATGCGCGAATCGCTCCGCCCCGCTCCGTTCCCCAAGCTTATCGAAGCGCGCGGCAAATATCCTCCCCCCTTGCGGGCCGGGCGCGGCGGTGCGCCGCTTGACCGCCGGCGCAGCGTTGGTATGCAGCGCGCAACTCGTGCCACAAGGATCGCCGACATGGACCTGAATGCCCTCGCCGCCGCACATCCCGACCACTGGGCCAAAGCCAGCGCCATCCGCGCACTGACGCTGGACGCCGTCGCCGCCGCCAATTCGGGCCATTCGGGCATGCCGATGGGTATGGCAGATGTGGCCACGGTGCTGTTCGAGCGGCACCTAAAATTCGATGCCAGCGCGCCGCACTGGCCCGACCGGGACCGGTTCATCCTTAGCGCCGGCCACGGCTCCATGCTGCTGTATTCGCTCCTGCACCTCACGGGCTACGCGGACATGACGCTGCAGCAGCTCAAGGATTTCCGCCAATGGGGCGCTGTGACGGCGGGCCATCCCGAATACGGTCACGCCACGGGGATCGAAACCACCACTGGCCCGCTGGGCCAGGGCATCGCCAATTCGGTCGGCTTCGCCATGGCCGAAGAGATCCAGCGCGCGATGTACGGCAAGAAGCTAGTCGATCACCACACCTACGTCATCGCTGGCGATGGCTGCCTGATGGAGGGTGTGAGCCAGGAGGCGATCACCCTCGCCGGCCGGCACCAGCTGGGCCGCCTGATCGTGCTGTGGGACAACAACAACATCACGATAGACGGCACGGTCGAGCTGTCGGACCGCACCGACCAGCCCGCGCGCTTCCGCTCCGCCGGGTGGCAGGTGATCGAGGTGGATGGGCATGACCCCGAAGCGATCGACGCTGCGCTGACCAAGGCCAAGTCCAGCCGCAAGCCGTCGATGATCGCCTGCAAGACGCTGATCGCTCTGGGCCACGCGGCGCAGAACACCTCCAAAGGGCACGGTGCGCTGACCGATCCGGACCAGCTTGCCGCCGCCAAGCAGGCCTATGGCTGGGGCCACGGCTCTTTCATCATTCCGGCGGAGGTGAAATCCGCGTGGGAGGCCATCGGCGCCCGCGGCGCCGCCGCCCGCGCCGAGTGGGAGGCGCGGCTTGAGAATGTCCCGCAGGGCCGCCGCACGCAATTCCAGCGCGCCTATGCCGGCGAGGCGCCCAAGAAACTGAGCGCGACGATCAAAGCGCTGAAGAAGCAATTCGCCGAAAGCCAGCCGAAGATCGCGACGCGCGCCTCTTCCGAAAACGTGCTGGAGGTGCTGAACCCGATCCTGCCCGAAACCGTGGGCGGCAGCGCCGACTTGACGGGGTCGAACAACACCAAAACCTCTGATCTGGGCGTCTTCGACGTGGAGAGCCGCAAGGGGCGCTACGTCTACTGGGGCATCCGCGAGCACGGCATGGCCGCAGCGATGAACGGCATGGCGCTGCACGGGGGCATTCGGCCTTATGGCGGCACGTTCATGTGCTTCACTGACTACGCGCGCCCCGCAATGCGCCTGTCCGCGCTGATGGGTGTGCCGGTGACTTACGTGATGACCCATGACAGCATCGGCCTGGGCGAGGATGGCCCGACCCACCAGCCGGTCGAGCATCTGGCGATCTCTCGCGCGACGCCGAACACGTGGGTCTTCCGCCCCGCCGACACGGTGGAGACGGCGGAGGCGTGGGAGCTGGCCCTGACGTCCGAAAAGACGCCGTCGGTCCTGTCCCTAACCCGCCAGGGCATCCCGACCGTGCGGACGGAGCATAAGACCAAGAACCTCACAGCCATGGGCGCCTATGTGCTGGCGGACGCGGAGGCGAAGCGTCAGGTGATCCTGATCGCCACCGGCTCCGAGGTGCACCTGGCGCTGGAAGCCAAAGCGCAGCTTGAGGCCGCAGGCATCGGCACGCGCGTCGTCTCTATGCCGTGCATGGAGCTGTTTGCCGCCCAGGACGAGGCCTACCGCCGCCGCATCCTGCCCCCCGGCCCCGTCCGCGTGGGCATCGAGGCTGGGGTCCGGCAGGGCTGGGACCGCTGGCTGCTGGGCGAGCGGGGGCGTGAGGCGAAGGCGGCGTTCGTCGGCATGGACGGCTTCGGCGCGTCTGCCCCGGCGGGGGTCCTGTTCGAGAAGTACGGCATCACCGCGGAGGCCATCGTGGCGAAGGCCAAGGCGCTTTTGTAGCGGTCTGGGGGCTGTTGGGGCCCTAGCCCAAAAGGGTGTTGCGGTGGGCTGTGGATGGCGGGGGACCAGTGGTGGCCGGTCATGTCGGGCGGTTTTGCTACTCTTTAAGCCTTCGGGCGTGTCGAAGCTTAGCCCATAGACATCCGAAGGATGTCTACACGCCTGCCGCCCCCCATGCGGCTGGCGTGTCCCACGCCACCCGCGCGTCACGCTTGGGCTAAGCGGGTGGTCCGGTTGAAGGTGCGCAATGAATGCGCACCCTACACCAAGGCCAGTGAAGAGCGGTTTGGCGCTTTACGAGACCTTTGGTTGAGTCTTGTTAGCTCTATTAACTCGGGCCCGAGATCCCTCGTACTCGTTGCTACCAGTCGCGTCAGCGACTGCGCTTAGCCGCCAGGCCTCCCCAAGGAGGCCACACGCCTGCCGCCCCCCCTGCGGCTGGCGTGTCCCACGCCACCCGCGCGACACGCTTGGGGCTGATCGGAGACTCCGCTAGACGCTAACCCCACCCGGCGGCCCGTTGGGCCACGCCTCTCGCCAGTGGCCTAGACCCAGATCGGCCACGTCCACCGCGCCAAGCGGGACTTCGGGGATCGAGAGAGGTCCCTCCAAGGTCTGCAACGTCAGCGGCGCGCTGCGGAGGCCAGCGGCCTCGCCCGTGGGGACCAAGCCGCCGTCCCAACCGCCCAAAGGTGCGGAGAGGTCCAGATGCGCAGCGTCAAGCGGCTGGCCCGACACATCAAGCGGCGGTGCGAAGACGCGGGCGACCTGCTGCGCGGTGACCTCTGCCTGCCCACTGTAGGCGCCGAAATGGACGGCGTCGTCGGTCACCAGCCCCGTCACCCGCACCCCCTGCCAGTTCATCCGGTCGAACGGATGGCGCGGGGTGGTGGCGGCTTGGGGATACTCCTTGGGATAGAGGCCGAGCAGCGTGTAGGCGTCGTGCCAGTCCCGCGTCACTCCCTTCTTGACGTAGGCCGTCCGCGTCTGCGCCAGGGTAAAAAGCGACCAAAACCCGCGCCGCGCCGCAGGCGTGCCGGTGCCGGCCTTGAACCACTTGAAGATGCGCCCGCCCTGTGGCTGTTGCCCGTCCGACCCGTCCGCGCGCACCGGCCCCGCCCGCGCCACGTTCAGTACCCGATTGCCGATATAGAACATGTCGCGCGAGGCGACCTTGTCCTGCGAGAACGCCGCGTGGGCGCAGAAGATCAGATTGTCGAACACGCGCCAATTCTGCGCGCCGCATTCCGGCTCCACCACGTTGTCGCGGATGAAGGAGAAACGATTGTCGTAGATCGCGACATCCACGTTTCGCCGCAAAATGGGCCCGTCCGCGATATGACACGCGCGCATGTCGAGGCGCACCGCGTTGAAGGCGTGCCGCACGTCGCAGCGCCGGACGATGAGGCGCCCGGCCACGTCGAACCCGCCCACGAAGGCGCCGTTGAGCCAGGTCGCGTCGGTGCCTGATTGCCCCTTCACATCTGCCCAGCGCACCCGGCCCGTCCACATGTCGAAGGCAGGATCCTGCACCCAGCTGCAATCCTCCACCGTCACATGGTGCGTGTGCGCATCGCGCCGCTGCCACAGGTAAAGAAAGAACCGCCCTTCCTGCGCGTGGCAATCGCGGATGGTGAGGTACTGAACCGCGCGGGCGTAGAGGCACGAGGGCCAGCAGCTGTCGAAATGCAGTCCCTCCACATTGATATGCGCGACGTCGAAGAACTTCAGGAAGGCGAAATCGCCGTCCAAGGGCTTCATCCCGCCCAGCCCCGCCCGATGCGGCGACCGCCCCCCGGACAGGCGGGCGGTGCCAGGCTGAGCGGCACAAATCGTGATCGGCTGGTCCGGCGTGCCGGAGCGGGTCATCGTCGCGGGACGGGTATAGCGGCCGGGCAGCAGAATGACCCGATCACCGGGGCGCGCCCGTTGCAGGGCGGTCTGTAAATCGTATGCCCAACCCTGCGCATCCGCCGGCGTGCCGTCGAGCGGGGCAGGATGCCGCCGGGTGAAGGGTGCCGCGTAAATGTCGGCCACAGCGTCCTCGAAATCAGATGGGGCGGGCCGCGCGGGGCCGCCGAGCTTCGGTTCAGCGCTATGATGCCACAAACCGGCGCGCGCGGCGATTTTTCAAAAATCGCTCGCCGTCGATCCTTGAAGGATCGATGCGCCGCAATCCTTGGAAGGATTGCGCACTTCGTGCTTAGACCGGCTCCACCTTGTTGGACCACAGGCCGGAAATGCGGCGCCAGAGCGGGGTGATCAGCTTCTCCCCAATCGGGATGAGCGCGGCGCCCAAGGCGAGGCCAAACAGCCCGTGCAGAGCCGCCTTCACCGCCCAAACGCCGAAGCCAGACGCACCCCCCACGGCTTTCGCCGCGCCGTAGATCGCGTCCTCCACCCCGTGAAAGCCCAGCTGCGCGGCGGAATGCACGATGATCTCGCCCCCGACCCACAGCATCGCCGCAGTGCCGATAACCATGAGCGCCTTCATGAAATACGGCATGAAGCGCACGATCCCGCGGCCAAGCGCCCGCGTCGCCCCCAGCCGGCCCCGCGCCGCCATGGCGAGACCGACATCGTCCGCCTTCACGATCAGCGCGACGGAGCCATACACGGCCACCGTGATCATGATCGCCACCGCCGCCAGGACCGCCCCGCGCATCACCAGCGTGTCCGCATCGATATTCGACAGCGCGATGGTCATGATCTCCGCCGAGAGGATGAAATCGGTCTTAATCGCGCCCCGCGCCTTCTGCTCCTCCAGCTTTGCGGGGTCCTGGACCTCCTTCGCCTTGCCGGCGTAGTCGTCGTGCCCGTGGCCGAACCCCAGCGCGTGGGCCACCTTTTCCGCCCCTTCGAAGCACAAATAGGCGCCGCCCAGCATCAGCAGCGGCGGGATCGCGCCGGGCAGCAGCGCCGACAGAGCGAGGCCGACGGGCAGCAGGATCACCAGCTTGTTAAAGAACGAGCCCTTGGCGATGCGCCAGATGATCGGCAGCTCGCGGTCCGCCGAAAAGCCCGAGACGTATTTCGGCGTCACGGCGGCGTCGTCGATCACCGCGCCCGCGGCCTTGGAACCTGCCTTGGCCGCCTGCCCGATCACGTCGTCGACAGAGGCGGCGGCCACTTTCGCGATGCCCGCCACATCATCCAACAAGGCCAGTAATCCGCTCATCTTGCCGCTCCGCCGGTTTTATCGCTAACGGGGACGGAATGCCCATGTCCCCTCCTGCGTTCCATGGATATAGAGCGCGGAAAGTGCGTCGATACAAGGATTTCCCCGATGAGCATCAAGGTTGGCATCAACGGTTTTGGCCGGATCGGCCGCTGCACCCTCAGCCACATTGCGGCCAGCGGGCGGGACGATATCGAGGTGATCAAACTGAACGCAACCGGCCCGATCGAGAGCGCGGCGCACCTGATCCGCTACGACAGCGTGCACGGGCCCTTCCCGGGCGAGGTGAAGATCGGGACCGGCACGCTGGACCTGGGCCGGGGCCCCATCGAGGTGATGAGCACCTATGACATGGCCGAGCTGAATTGGGAGGGCTGCGACGTGGTCCTCGAATGCACGGGCAAGTTCAACGACGGCACCAAGGCCAGCGCGCATCTTGAGCGCGGCGCGGGCAAAGTCCTGCTGTCGGCGCCCGGCAAGAGTGTCGACCGGACCATCGTTTTCGGCGTGAACGAAGGCGATCTACAACCCGGCGAGCGCATGATCTCCAACGGATCGTGCACGACGAACTGCCTTGCCCCCCTCGCCCGCGTGCTGGACGAGGAGATCGGCATCGTCTCCGGCCTGATGACCACGATCCAC
>JBCDFL010000062.1:0-16712 GCA_039178165.1 Pseudomonadota bacterium
CCCCCCTACGCGCCGCGCTCTACGATTTCGATCTGGAGGGCGCGCGGGCGGCCTTTCATGCAGCCTGCGCGCCCGATGCGGTCTTCCACCTCGCCTTCCCGTTCGAGACCACGCAGGGCGTCGACGCTTACGTGGACGCCGTTTACGCCCCCCTCGCCGCCGCGGTCCCGGACCTGGAGCGGCGCGATCATATCGTGATGGCCGGCCCGGACGGCTATGGCGCCGACTGGGTGGGCTGCGGGGGCTACTACACAGGCACGTTCGCGCGGCCCTGGCTCGATATCCCGCCCACGGGCCACATGCTGCACGTGCGTTTTCACGAGTTCTACCGCATCGAGGGTGGCCAGATCGTCGAGATGCAGGCGCTCTGGGACATCCCAGAGGTAATGATGCAGGCCGGCGCCTGGCCGATGGGCCCCAGCCTCGGGCGCGAATGGCACATCCCTGGCCCCGCGACCTGCGACGGCCTGGTCCCCGGACCCTTTGATGCCGAATGGGGCGCGGCGACCTGCGCGCATATCGTGGACATGCTGGACCACATGAAGCGCCACCCGTCCCAAGGCGGCCCCGAGGTGATGGAGATGGACCGCTTCTGGCACCCCCGCATGTCCTGGTACGGCCCCTCCGGCATCGGCACGGGCCGCGGCATCGCGGGCTTCCGCAACTGGCACCAAATCCCGTTTCTGAACGCGATGCCGGACCGGGGCGCCTATGTGGAGGACATCACCTACCACTTCTTCGGCGATCGGAACTATGCCGCCGTCACGGGCTGGCCGGACATGTACCAGACGCTGACGCACGGTGGCTGGCTCGGCATCGCGCCGGCGGGTAAGAAGATCGCCATGCGCTCCCTGGATTTCTGGCGGCTGGAGGCCGGGCTGATCCGAGAGAATTGGGTCATGGTCGACCTTCTGCACATGTGGGATCAGATCGGCGTCGACGTGCTGGGCCGCATGCGCGAGTTCAACAAGGCGCGGGTCGGCTTTGACCCCGAGACCGGAAAGGCGCTGTAGATGCAATTGCCCAAAACCCCCTCCTTCCGACTGGAGGGTAAGCGCGCCCTGGTCACCGGCGCCTCCTCCGGCATCGGCCTCGCCTGCGCCGCCGCCCTGGCGGAGGCCGGCGCCCACGTGACCCTCGCCGCCCGCCGCGCTGAAGCGCTGTCGGATGCCGCGACCGCCATCGCCGCCCAGGGCGGCACCGCAGATGCGCTGGTGCTGGACCAATCCGATCTCACGGCGCTGGAGGCAGCGTTTGCGCAGCCCTTCGACATCGTCCTGAACTCCGCCGGCCTCGCCCGCCACGGCCCGTCCATCGACACGCAGCCCGAGGACTTCGACGCCGTCGTCAGCCTCAACCTGCGCAGCGCGTACTTCCTGTCGTCCTATGCCGCCAAGGCGCTGATGGCGGCGGGCAAGCCCGGCTCGATCATCCACATCTCCAGCCAGATGGGCCATGTGGGCGGCATCGACCGCGCGGTCTATTGCGCGACCAAGCACGGGGTCGAGGGGATGGTGAAGGCCATGGCCATCGAATGGGGCAAGGCGAATGTCCGAATCAACACGATCTGCCCGACCTTTATCCGCACTGCCCTGACCGCGCCGACCTTCGAGGATCCGGAGCGCGCCGCCTGGATCATGGACAAAATCAAGCTGCCCCGCGTGGGCGAGACCCACGACATCATGGGCGCCGCGGTCTATCTGGCTTCGGACGCCTCCGCCATGGTGACAGGCACGTCGATGCTGATCGACGGCGGCTGGACGGCCGATTGATGGGCGTGCGGGTGACAGCGCAGCATGTGGCGGACCAGGCGGGCGTATCCCGCTCGGCGGTCAGCCGCGTCTTCACCCCCGGCGCCTCCGTCAGCGACGCCACGGCCAAACGGGTGCGTATGGTCGCCGAAGAGCTGGGCTACCGCCCCAACGTCCTGGCGCGCAGCCTCAACACCGGGCGCAGCCGGATCATCGGGCTAGTCGTCGCCTACCTCGACAACCTCTTCTATCCCGAAGCGCTCGAGCACCTTAGCAAAGCCCTGCAGGCCGAAGGCTACCACGTTCTGATCTTCATGGCGGGCAATGACGGGGCGGAGGTGCAGGGCGTCGTGGACGAGCTGATCGACTACCAGGTCGACGGGATCATCGCCGCCTCCGTGGGCCTGTCGAACGATCTGACGACCCGTTGCGCGGCTGCGGGCATCCCCATCGTGATGTTCAACCGCCTACAGGACGACGCGCGGCTCAGCGCTGTGACCTCCGACAATGTTGCCGGGGGCCGGGCGCTGGCAGACTTCCTCATCGCGGGCGGGCACGAAAGGATCGCCTACATCGCGGGGTGGGAGGGCGCCTCCACCCAGCGCGACCGCGAGGCGGGCTTTCGTGCGGGGATCACAGCCGCGGGCCTCGCGCTGCATAAGCGCGCCGCCGCGGATTTCGACCTCGACAAAACCCGCGCCGTCGCGCGCCAGATGTTCGCCCAGGACCCGCCCGACGCCGTCTTCGTCGCCAACGACCACATGGCCTTTGCGGTGATGGACGTGCTGCGGTTCGAGCTGGGCCTGCGCATTCCGCAGGACGTCAGCGTCGTCGGCTACGATGACGTGGCCATCGCCGCCTGGCCTGCCTATGACCTCACCACCGTGCGCCAGCCCGCCGGCCAAATGGTCGCCCGCACGATCCAGCTGCTGATGGCCCGCCTGCACGGCCATCTGCCCCCCGAACAGATCACCATTCCCGGCCCGCTGCGCATCCGCGGCTCGGCCCGCATTCCAAAGGACATGACATGAAAGGCTTCTCCAACCGCTGGGCCGATTTCCCGGACTACATCATCGGCATCACCAAGGAGATTTGGGAAGACCGCGGCATCGCGACCCTGCACCATTATTACGCGCCCGATATCGTCGTGCGCTCCCCGGCCTCGGTCGTGGTGGGCAACGAAAAAGTCATTGGCGCCACGATGGCGACCCTGGCGGAGTTTCCCGACCGCGAGCTGCTGGGCGAGGATGTGATCTGGTCCGGCACGCCTGAAGACGGCATGCTGTCCTCCCACCGCATCCTCAGCACAGCGACTCACGCCGCCGATGGCGTCTATGGCACGGCCACGAGCAAGCGGCTGCGCTATCGGATCATGGCGGATTGTCACGCGATCAACGATCAGATCAACGACGAATGGCTGATCCGGGACCAGACCGCTATCGTGGCCCAGCTGGGCTGGGACGTGAAGGACTACGCCGCAAACCTGATTGAGGCCGAAGGCGGACCAGACGCCTGCGTACGGCCCCTGACCCCTGCTACCGATCAGCCTGGCCCGTACAAAGGCACAGGCAACGACAACGAATGGGGCGCGCGCTATGCCGCGATCCTGACCCGGATCATGGGCGCCGACATGGCGACGATCCCCGGCGAATACGACCGCGCCGTGCAGTCCGAATATCCCGGGGGGGAGACGGGGCACGGCTGGTCCCCCGTCGACCGGTTCTGGATGTCTCTGCGCGCCGCTGTCCCAGACGCCCAGTTCACCATCCACCACCAGATCGGCCGCGACGATCCGCTGATGCCCCCCCGCGCCGCAATCCGCTGGTCCCTGCACGGCACACATTCCGGCTGGGGCACGTTCGGCGCGCCCACGGGGGCGGAGGTCTACATCCTCGGCATCTCCCACGCCGAATTCGGCTCCCTCGGCGCCGCAGCCCCGACCATCCGCCGCGAATACACGCTGTTCGACGAGACGGCAGTGTGGAAGCAGATCCTGCTCCAGGCCAGCTGATGGACCGCTACGATCACCTTATGTTCACCCCCGCCATCCGCGCCCTGCAACGCCGCGATGGGTCGGAGGAGACCTATGCCCGCAGCTACGGCGCGCGGACCCGGCCTCTGGGGGAGGACGAGCGTGCCTTTCTGGAAAGCCGCACGTCGATCTACATGGCTTCCGTCAGCGAGACGGGCTGGCCCTACATCCAGCACCGGGGCGGGCCGGCGGGCTTTATCAAGGTGATCGGCCCGGGCCAGATCGGCTTTGCCGATTACCGCGGCAACCGCCAGCACATCTCCGAAGGCAATCTGAGCGCGGAGCCGCGTGTGTCGCTCTTCGCCATGGACTACGCCCGCAAGGCGCGGCTCAAGCTGCAGGGCCGAGCGCGCATGGTCCGCGCCGCAGAAGATGCCGCCCTGACGGAGGCGCTGCGGACGCCAGGGCAGGGCCGGGTCGAACGTGTCGTGACCATCGACATCGTCGCCTTCGACTGGAACTGCCCGCAATTCATCACCCCCCGCTTCGACGAGGCGGAGATCGCCCAAATGCTCGGCCCGAAACTGCAAGAGCAAGCCGACCGCATCGCCGCGCTCGAAGCGGAGCTGGCGGCCCTCAAATGACCAACGTCTTCGTAGCGGCGGAACGGATGATGGCGATGAGCGAGGACGACTGGCTGCGCCACGCCAACCCGTGGTCCGGCTGGACACGTTTTCTCACGGTCGCGCCGTTTCTGGTCCTGGCCATCTGGTCCCGCATCTGGATCGGCTGGTGGGCGCTGCTGGCCGTGGTCGCCGCCTTGGCGTGGATCTGGGTCAACCCCCGCGCTTTCCCACCGCCGCAGGATTACGGCTCCTGGATGTCCCGCGCCGTGCTGGGGGAGCGGATCTTCCTCGCCAGAGATCACTACGACATCCCTGCACACCACTTGGCGATGGCCAACCTGACGACCGCTTGGGCCTTCGTTGGGGTGGTGCCGCTGATCTGGGGCCTCGTCGTCCTCTACCCGTGGGCCACCATCCTCGGAACCGCTCTCGCGATTCTGTCCAAGGCGTGGTTCTGCGACCGCATGGTTTGGCTGCACGCCGAACTCACCGGCACCACGCCCGGCACCCCGATGCCGGACCCGGTCATGCCGCCGCGAAAGGCCGCCTAGATGCGCAACCCATCCTGTACAAATTGGGCGATGGCCCATTGGCAAGATGTACAACTTGTGAAATCCAACCCCGAAAGGACCCCCCAATGACCCCCGCAGATATGGCCGCCCGCATCGTGCGCTACGGCGAGCTGAAGCCCTGCAAGACCGCCTTCATCGACGCCCACACGCCCGGCAGCGACCAGAAGGAGAACTTCACCATCATCGGCGGCGGCGTCTCTGAATCGCCCGACCAGCACGTGCACATCACGCTGCCACACGGCTTCAACATTGGCGCGGCGGGCCAGCCGCCCAAGTGCCGCAACTCGCTGCACTCGCACCGCACGGCCGAAGTTTTCTTTGTGCTGTCAGGGCGTTGGCGCTTCTTCTGGGGCCGCTGGGGCGATGCGGGTGAGGTCGTGCTGGAGCAGGGGGACATCATCAACATCCCCACTGGCATCTTCCGGGGCTTCGAGAATATCGGCACGGATTACGGGATGATCATGGCGATCCTCGGCGGCGACGATGCCGGCGGCGGCGTCATCTGGGCGCCGCAAGTCATTGAAGATGCCGCAGACCACGGCCTCGTCCTAGGCGACAACGGCACCCTCTACGACACCAAGCGGGGCGAGGCGCTGCCCGACGGTGTGGCCCCCATGCCCCTGCTGTCGGAAGACGAGCTGAAGGCCTATCCCGAACCCACCGCCATGCAGGTGATCGGTATGGGCGTGCGCCGCTTCTGGGACATGTACGCCCTCGCCGGCAAGGCGCCTGTCACCGTGATCGGGGAGACGGGCATCATCCGCGACAAGCCCGGCTTCGAGGTCGCGCTGATCACACGCGGCTCCGCCAGCGCCGAGATGCACAGCCACGACCGCCCCTCCGTCCTGATGCCCGTGCGCGGCCACTGGCTGGTGACGTGGGAGGGTGGGGAGACTGTCCTCGCCCCTGGCGACACCATGTCCGTGCCCGAAGGGCTGCCCCACGCCGCGGTTCCGTCCATGTCCGGTGAGGCCGCGCTTTATCACATCGTCGGCACGGTGGATCCGGCGGGGCCAACGTGGAACGGGCCGGCGGGCTGATGTTCTTCGACGGGCACAACGACGCGCTGTCGCGGCTTTGGGATGCGGGGGGCGATCCCGTCGCCCTCTTCGGCCAGGTGGTGGGGCATGTGAACGTGCCCCAGTGCGCGGCGGGCGGGATAAAGGGCGGGTTCTTCGCGATCTACAGCCCGGCAGGGCGGCGCGGCGCCTTCGATCTGCCGCCCGCCACGGCGTTCATACCATTGCCGCCGCCACTCGACCCGGGCGCCGCGTCCCGTTCGGCGTTCGGGCAGGTGGGCATCGCCCACGCGCTGCAACGCGCCGGGCAGATCCGCATCGTCACAACCCCGGACGCGCTGACAGAGGCATGGGAGGGCGCGCCCATCGCCTGCATCCTGCACCTTGAAGGGGCCGAGTGCATCGACCGCGACCTCTACGCCCTGGAGGCGCTGCACGCGGCGGGCCTCCGCTCTCTTGGGCCGGTCTGGTCGCGGCCCAGCATCTGGGGCCACGGTGTGCCCTTCGCCTATCCGCAGGACCCCGACACCGATCCCGGCCTGACGGAGGACGGCAAACGCTTGGCCCGGCGCTGTACTGAGCTCGGCATCATACTCGACGTCAGCCACCTGACGCTCAAGGGCTTCGAGGATATCGCGGCGCTGGGCAAACCCGTCGTCGCCACCCATTCCAACGCCTGGTCCGTCTGCCCCTCCGCCCGCAACCTGACCGACGATCAGCTGCGCGTCATCGCGCAATCGGGTGGCGTGGCGGGCCTGAATTTCGAGCCGTCATTTACCAGCGAAGCCGGCTGGCGCACGCGCCAAAGCACGCTGGCCGATTGCATCGCGCAGCTGAGCTACATGATCGACATCATGGGCGAGGATCACGTTGTCCTCGGCTCGGACTTCGACGGGGCGGACACGCCCGTTGGCATCGCCTCGGCCGCCGATCTGCCCGCGCTTGCGGAGGCGATGCGGGGTGCCGGGTTCGGCGAGGCTTTGGTAGACAAGATCACGCACAAGACCTGGCTGCGCGTGCTGGCGCAGCATCTGGAGGATACATGACCGTCAAGACAACCCATGTCGGCAGCCTGCCGCGCAGCCAGGAGGTCGTCGATTTCATCTTCGCCCGCGAGCGCGAAGAGCCCTATGACCAGGCCGCCTTCGACGCCTGCATGGCCGCTGCGGTGGACGACGTCGTAGCCCGGCAAACGTCCGCAGGCGTGGACATCGTCAGCGATGGTGAGACGTCCAAGATCAGCTACGCCACCTACGTCAAAGACCGTTATACCGGCTTTTCCGGTGACAGCCCGCGCAATGCGCCCGCCGACCTCAAGCGCTTTCCCACCTTCCTCAAACGCCTGGCCGAAGGGGGCGGCACACCGCAATATGCACGGCCGATGTGCACCGGGGAGGTGCAGAGCAAAGGGCACGGCGAGCTGGAAAAAGACATCGCCAACCTCAAGGCCGCGATGGCCACGCATGGGGTGGAGCGCGGCTTTATGAACGCGGCCAGTCCCGGCGTCATCTCCCTGTTTTTGCATAACGATTTCTACCCGACCCGCGACGCCTACCTTTCCGCCCTCGCCGACGCGATGAAGGCGGAATACGAGACGATTGTGGCCGCAGGCCTGGACCTACAACTCGACTGCCCCGACCTCGCGCTCAGCCGGCATATGCTCTTCAATGACCTGAGCGACGCGGAGTTTGTGAAGATCGCGGACAGCCATGTGGAGGCGCTGAACCATGCTCTGTCGGACGTGCCGGAGGAGCGGGTGCGCATCCATATCTGCTGGGGCAATTACGAGGGCCCTCATGTTTGCGACGTGCCCATGGCGGTGATGTTCGACACGCTCATGTCGGCCAAGGCGCGCTATGTCCTGTTCGAGACGTCGAACCCCCGCCACGCGCACGAATGGACCGTCTTTCGCGACCGCAAGGCCGACATCCCGGAGGGCAAGGTGCTGGTGCCGGGGGTCGTCGACACAACGACCAATTTCGTCGAACACCCCGAGGTCGTGGCCCAGCGCATCGCGCGGTTCACGGACATTGTGGGCACCGAGAGGGTCATCGCAGGCTCCGATTGCGGGTTTGGCACCTTCGCGGGCTTCGGGACCGTGGACCCGGAGATTGCCTATGCAAAGCTGGAGGCACTCAGCCAAGGGGCACGGATGTGATGGACGAGACGCTGCACGATCTGCTGAAAGCCATCGATACACCGACCGTCTGTAACGCCATCGAGGTGGCGCAGGGGCGGCGGGGGTTCAATGCGTTCACGCGGGGTACCATGCTCGCCTCCGATCCCGGCGGGGTGATGGTCGGGCAGGCGCGCACCGCACGGATCAGGGCCGTGGCGCCGCCGATGGAGGATGCGGCCAAGATCAAGGCCCGCCGCATGGCGTATTACAAATACATGTCCGAAGGCCCGCGCCCGGCGGTCTGCGTGGTGCAGGACCTCGACGCGCCCGGGGCCATCGGCGCCTATTGGGGCGAGGTGAACACCAACATCCACAAGGCCTTCGGCCTGAGCGGCACGCTGACCGATGGGGTGATGCGCGATCTGGGCGATTTGGCGGAAGGCTATCCGGTGGTTGCCGGCTCGGTCGGGCCGAGCCACGGCTTTGTCCACGTGGTCGACTTCGATGGGCCGGTGCGGGTACATGGCCTCGACATCGCGCCGGGGGATTGGGTCCATGCGGACCGGCATGGCGCAGTGGTTATCCCGCCGGAGGTCCTGCCGGACCTCGCAGGCGCCATCGCGACGCTGCAAAAGGCCGAAGGGATCGTCTTCGACGCGGTGAAGGGCAAGCGCATCGACTTTGCTGAGTTCGAGGCTGCCTGGGCCGCGTTCGAGGCGGCGCGGACATGAAGTTGGTGCGCCACGGCCTGCCCGGCGCCGAACGTCCGGGCCTGATAGACGAGGCTGGCGCCGTGCGGGATCTGAGTGGCGTGATCGAGGATATCGGCCCCGCAACGCTCGGCCCCGAAGTGCTGGCCCGGCTCGCCGCGATGGACCCGGCCAGCCTACCGCTGGTCGTGGCGGGGCGGCTTGGCCCGCCGGTCGCAAATCCGGGCAAGATCCTGTGCATCGGCCTGAACTACTCCGACCACGCGGCCGAGGCCGGCATGCCAATCCCGGAACACCCTATCCTGTTCCTGAAGGCGACCAGCGCCCTGTGCGGCCCGACCGATCCGCTGATCCTGCCGCGCGGATCGACCGCCACCGATTGGGAGGTCGAGCTGGCGGTCATCATCGGTACGCGCTGTAAATACGTCTCCGAGGCCGAAGCGCTGACCCACGTCGCCGGCTACGCCACCTTCAACGACGTGTCGGAGCGGGATTTCCAACTGACCCTCACCGGCCAATGGACCAAAGGTAAAAGCTGCGACAGCTTTGCACCGCTTGGCCCCTGGCTCGTGACGGCGGATGCAGTGCCAGACCCGCAGGACCTCGCGCTCACCCTCGACGTGAACGGCGAGCGGATGCAGACGGGGCGGACGGACAAGATGATCTTCTCCGTCGCGCAGATCATCGCGCATCTCAGCACGCTGATGACCCTGCATCCCAGCGACATCATCGCGACCGGCACGCCCCCCGGCGTCGGTATGGGCATGGACCCCAAACGCTACCTCAGCGAAGGCGACGTGGTGGAGGCGGGGATCGCCGGCCTCGGCACGCAAAGGCAGGTTGTCATCGCCGACGATTAGACACTGGCCCGGTGCGGCGCCGCTGTGCTACGCTTTGCCGGTATTGAGCTTTGATTTGTCTATCTGAACGCCTTTTTGATCGGGCGAAGTGTCGGGGGATGCTTCGGAAATGAGAGTGGAGCGCGCGATTCTGCTGGCGGATGTGTCGGGCAGCACGACGCTGTACCGCACCCACGGGGACGAGGCAGCCAGCCTTCTTGTGCACGATTGCGTGGCCGCGATGCAGGTGATCGCGCATCGCCACGGGGGTGAATTCGTCCGCTCCAAAGGCGACGACGTGCTGTGTCTGTTCGAGGACGCCAACCGCGCTATTGCGGCGGCCCGCGACATCATCGCTCTGGGCGCGCGGGGGGAGGTCTCGCTGCATGCCGGTCTGCACTGGGGTCTCGTGGTCTACCGCGGGTCCGAACTGTTTGGCGACGCGGTCAACATCGCCGCGCGGCTGAGCAGCCAGGCCAAGGACAACGAGCTGATGGTCAGCCGCACCTGCCTTGACCGCGCGAAGCTGACCGATGCGTCGGACATGCGCGCGATGGGGGACGTGACCTTCCGCGGGATCGGTATGCCCATCGGCACCTACGCCCTGCTGGCGGAGACGGAGCTGGACGAGGCGGCGGGCGAGGCGACGCAATTCGGCGGCCAGCCCACGATGTTCAACGCCCAATGGGCGGAGCAAACGGCGCGCACCTCGCTGCGCCTCACCTGGGACGGCGGCGCGACGGAGGTGATGGATGGCGGCCAGGTCCGCATCGGACGCTCGGCGCAGTGCGAGCTCCAGATGCCCCAGGCCTGGGTCAGCCGGGTGCATTCCGCGATCTCGGTCCGCGGCGGCATCGTCGAATACCAGGACAGCTCGTCCGCCGGTACCACGCTCGCCATCGGGGACGCGCCGCCCTTTTTCGTGCGGCGGCAGACCATCGCGCTGTCGGGCAGCGGCGCGATCGAGCTTGGCAACGGCACCGACCCCGAGGCCCCGCGCATCCTCTACGAGGTGACGCGGGCGAGCTAGTCTTTCGGCGCCGGCGCGCCGCCCTCGAAGGCATTGCCGTTCACGTAGTCGCAGGGATCGTCCTGCATCTGCAGGTGCAGCCCGTCCCCAGCATAGGGATGCGCGCGGGCGAGCGCTTCGTCCACCTCGATGCCCAGGCCGGGCGTGTCCGGTGGGCGGATAAAGCCCTCTTCGACCCGGATGCTGCCGCGGATCAGGGCGTCGTGGAACGGCGTCTCGATCGTTTCGGCCATCAGCAAGTTCGGGATGGAGGCGGCGAAGTGCACATTCGCCGCCCATTCGACCGGCCCGGCATAAAGGTGCGGCGCCATTTGCGCGCCGAATACCTCGGCCATTGCGGCGACCTTCTTCATCTCCCAGATGCCGCCGGCGCGGCCCAGAGCGGGTTGCAGGATCTCCGCAGCGCCGGCGCGCAGGACGGCGCCGAATTCGGCCTTGGTCGTCAGCCGCTCGCCCGCCGCGACCGGGATACGCACGGCCTGCGCGACGCGGGCCATCCCGGCCACGTCGTCGGGCGGGATCGGCTCTTCGAACCAGAGGGGGGAATAGGGCTCCAGCGCTTGGCCCAGCCGGATCGCGCCCGCGGGGTTGAACTGGCCATGGGTGCCAAACAGCAGGTCTGCCCGGTCGCCCACCGCCTCCCGGATCGCCGCGCAGAAAGCCACGGACATGGTGATATCGGTCATCGCCGGCATGTGCCCGCCGCGCATCGTGTAGGGGCCGGCGGGATCGAACTTCACCGCCGTGTAGCCGCGCGCCACTGCGTCCGCCGCAGCTTCCCCCGCGAGCTCTGGCGCGGTCCAGAAGGCCGTCATATCGTGCTGGGGCAGGGGGTAGAGGTAGGTATAGGCCCGCACCCGGTCCCACATCTTGCCGCCCAGCAGTGCCCAGACGGGGCGCCCGCGCGCCTTGCCCAGGATGTCCCAGCACGCAATCTCCAGCCCCGAAAAGGCGCCCATAACCGTCAGGTCCGGCCGCTGGGTGAAGCCGGAGGAGTAGACCCGGCGGAACATCGGCTCGATATCCTCGGGGCTGCGCCCTTCCATGTGCCGTTCGAACACGTCGCGGATCACCGCTTCCATCGCCGCGGGACCGACGCTGGCGGCGTAGCACTCGCCCCAGCCGGTGATCCCGTCATCGGTGGTCAGCTTCACCAGAATCCAGTAACGCCCGCCCCAGCCAGGGGCCGGGGGCGCGGTGACGATTACGTCGAGGTCGGTTAGGCGCATCGCGCGGCTCCTTCGCGGTGGTGGGGCGATCCGATCACAGTCAAGGCGCGCGCGCCAGCCCCACGGCGGTGCCGCGCCGGACGAAGACGATCAGCGCAACGCCCATCAGCGCCGCGGAAAGCAGGAAGGGCGCGCCCGGAAAGCGCACCGGCCCGCCCTCTTCGGTGAAGGCGAAGAAGACCGAGGACATCACCAGGGGCGAGGCGATCATGGCGAGGGCGGAGACGGAGACGAGCGCGCCCTGCAGCTCCCCCTGTTGGTCGTCGCCCACCGCCTTGGACATGAGGCCCTGGAGGGCGGGCGTGATCACGGCGGCGAAGGCCGCGACGGGCGTCAGGATCAGCGCCAGCGTGCCAGAGCTGACGAAGGCGATGGCGGCGAAGGCCACGATGTCGAAGCCGTGCCCGTAGATCACCGTGCCCCGCTCGCCCAGCAGCCGCAGCACAGGGCGGATCAGGCCCGCCTGGACCACCGCCATGGTGCCCCCGAACAGCAGCAGGGACAGCCCGATGGTGCTGGGCGTCCACCCGAACTGTGCCTGCCCGAAATAAGCCCAGACCGCCGGATAGACGGTGAAGGCGAATTGGTAGAGGAAATAGACCCACAGCAGCGCCGTGATCCCGGGCAGCTGGCCCAGCACCTTCAGCGTGCCAAAAGGGTTCGCGCGCCTCAGGCTGAAGGGACGGCGGATGCGGTCGGTCACGGTCTCCTTCAGCACGAAATAGCCCAGCACGAAGTTCAGCGCGGCCAGGCCCGCCGCCGCATAGAACGGCGCGCGGGTGCCCAGCTCTCCCAGAAAGCCGCCGATCAGCGGGCCAAAGACGAAGCCCGCGCCGAACGCCGCACCGACTAGGCCGAAATTGGCGGCCTTGTCCTCGGGACGGGAGATATCGGCCATGTAGGCGTTGGCCGTGCTTTGCGTCGCCGCCGTGATGCCGCCGACGATCCGGCCCAGTAGCAACAGCCAGATGCTGCCCGCGACGGCCATCACGAGGTAGTCCGCGACCATCACGGCGAGGGAGATCAGCAGGATGGGCCGGCGCCCAAAGCGGTCCGACAGCCCCCCCACGATCGGGCCGAAGAGGAACTGCATCAGCGCAAAGACCGTCGACAGGATCCCGCCCCAGATCGCCGCGTTGCCGATGCTGCCGCCGTTCACCTCTTGGATCAGGTCGGGCATGACGGGGACCATTAGCCCGATGCCCATCGCGTCGATCATCACCGTGATGAGGATGAAGACGACCGCCGGGTTCACGGCAGCGCTCGCACGGCGGCGGCAAAGACGCGCGCCTCTGCCGGGGCGTGGCCCATCTGGGTTGGTGCGAAGAGGTCCGCCGGCAGGTCCGGGTGGGCCGCGCGGGCCAGCTTTTCGAGCGATTGGCCCGTTTCTTGCGCGCTGCGGCAGAGCGCTTTGGTTTCTGCCTGCGCGTCGGGGCGAGGCACCTTTGTGGCCAGCACGAAGCTCAGCGCCTCGGCATGGACCAGGCCCGGCCCACCGAGCGCGTCTGCCATGGCATCTGGCTTCGGGTTCAGGCCCTCCGCGATAGAGAGCGCCCGTTCCAGCGCAGCGGCGCAGGCCAGTGCGATCTGCGGCAGCGTCAGCCACTCGGTGAACCAGGACGCGCCGTCGCGTTGGTGCTGGTGCGCCGTGGCGCCTTGCAAGGCGGCACGCAGCCCGCCGGCCTGAGCGTTCAGCGCCACCAGGGCGGAGGGGCCGACGGGATTCTGCTTTTGCGGCATGGTGGAGGAGGCGCCGGCGCTGCCGAACGCAACCTCGCCGTGGCCGGCCATCCCGATCAGGCTTTGGCCCATCCCCGCCAGCGCAGCCAACACACCGCCTTGCCAGTCGGCAATGCGCAGGACGGGTCCACGATCAGTATGCCAGGTCCGGCCAGGGTCGTTTAGGCCCAGCGCCTCGGCCAGCCGCGCCCGCGTCTGTGCCGCCCCAGGTCCCAGCGCAGACGCCGTACCCGCCGCACCGGAGAGAGAGACGTAGAGCTCCGATCTTATCGTTGGCAACGCCGTCACGAGATCGACAAGCGGCCTGCCCCAGCCCGCCACCACAGCGCCGAACGACGTCGGCGTTGCGACCTGGCCCCAGGTGCGCGCGGGGCAGGGTAGCTCCGCATGCACTTCCGCCATGTCCGCGAGGCGTGTGAGCAGCGTGCGCAGGCGGTCTTCGGCGAGGCCCAGCGCCTGCCGCAGACGCAGCATCAACGCTGTGTCCACAATGTCTTGCGAGGTCGCGCCCCAGTGGACGTATTGCGCGTGTTCCGGCGCCTGCATCGCGCTGCGAAAGGCGGCGACCAGGGCTGGCACTGGCACGCCATTCTTTCCCGTTGCTGCGGCCAGGCCTCCAGGGTCGATCTGAAGCTCCATCGCGGCGCGGTGGATGGCGGCGCCGCTGACCTCGGGGATGATCCCTTGCTGGCCCTGTACCTTGGCAAGCGCGCCTTCGACCAGCAGCATCGCGCGCACCTCCGCCGTGCCGGTGAAAAGGCGCGCAGCCTCCCCCGCATCCCACAGCTTGGCGTAGATGGCGTTGCCGAAGCTCATTCAGATATGCCCCGTCCCGCGCAGGAAGTCTGTCAGGACAGCGGCGTATTCCTCAGGCTGCTCAACGCAGGGCAGGTGCCCGGCCCGGCGGATCAGGTGGAATTTCGAGCCGGGGATCAGCCCCACGGTCTCGCGCACCAAGTCCGGCGGGGTGGAGCCGTCCTCCGTCCCCGCGATGCCCAGGGCGGGCAGGCGCAGCGACGCGGTCGGGGTGAAGAAGTCGGTGCCGGAGATCGCGGCGGAGCAACCGATATAGCCCGCATCCGGCTGCCGGGTCAGCATGTTGCGCCAGAGCGGCAGGTCGGGGCCGGCGCGGAAATCCTTGGAAAACCACCGCTCCATAACCGCATCGGCCAGCGCCGCGATCCCGCCGGCGCGCACATCCGCGATCCGGGCGTCCCACAGCGCCGGCGTGCCGATCTTGGCCCCTGTGTTGCTGAGCACGACGGCCCGCACGAGATCGAGCCGCTTTTTCGCCAGCCCTTGCCCGATCATCCCGCCGATGGACAGGCCCACGAACATGGCGTCCTTGAACCCGTGGGCGTCCATCAGCCCCTCGACGTCCTTGACGAGGGAGCCCATGGAATAAAGCGCCTCCGGGCAGTCCGACAGGCCATGGCCCCTTTTGTCGAACCGCAGGATGCGCAGGCCCTCCGGCAGATGCGGCAGGATTGGGTCCCACAGGCGCATGTCCGTGCCCAGCGAGTTGGCGAACACCACGGGCGCGCCATCCGCCGGCCCGTCGATGCGGCAATGCAGGCGCACGCCATTCACCTCGGTCATGTGCATGCTAGCCCTCCTTCATGCGGATATGCGCCATGATCTGACCGTGATCGGAGGCGAGTTTGTTATACGGCGCCTCGGCGTGGCTGCCATCGGTCAGATGGTCGTTCAGGACGCTGAAATACGTCATCTCCCCGATCTCCCCCAGGAAGTGGCGGGACAGGTAAATCTGGTCGATACTCTCGTAGACCCCGCCAAACGCGGCCGTATAGACCATGTCGCGCAGGGATTTGCGCACGAACAGCTTCTCCGCCGAGTGCAGGCGCACGGCGTCGATGGCTTCGGTGATCTGCGCGCTGTCGGCGTCGGAGTAACGGTCAGAGCGGCGTTCGGCGTCGTGGCGCAGCATCCAGGCATAGTTCTTGAACGGCACCTCGCCGGCGATGATTTCCGAGCTGACGGCGTGTTCGCTGTCGTTGAAATCCCCCAGCGCGATGACCGGGCGGCCCTGGTTCAACTCTTCCACGATGGCGCGGCGCAGAACCCAGGCTTCGGCCATGCGGCGCAGGGCAGCGCGGAGCGAGCCCATCGCCCGGCCCACTGGGTCATAGCGGGTCAGGTCGACCTCCGGCGCGTAGGGCGCGCCGCCCGGGCGGACATACTCGCCCAGCTTGGATTTGAGGTGGCAGTTGAAGACGGTGACGACGTGGCCGCGGAAGGGAATGCGGACCTTCAGGATCGGCCGAGACAGGCGGGAGATCGTGAAATGGCCCGCCTCGTCCCCGCCGAGGGCTTGCATCGGGATGCGGACAGGCCCGGCGAGGTCCTGGATGACCTCCGGCGCTTCGGCAAAGCCGCGGCGGGACACGATGGCAACCCCGGGCCGGCGCTGCCCCGGCCCGCCGTCGTGGCTGTTCGGAGCAAAGGCCAGCGCCGCGCCGTCATAGGGCGTGTAGGCGATGTTGCGAAAGATCGCCTTGCGGCGATAGCGTTTGTCGGCGCCGGGGATGGCCTGCGCGTTAGAGGCCGCGCCTTGCCGGTCCGCCTCCGCCAGCACGTCGCGCAGCGCGCCTTCGTCGAAGATTTCCTGGAAGCCGATGATGTCCGCATCCAGGCTCTGGATCTGCTCCGCCAGCCAGTCGCGTTTCCAGGCATATTCCTCGGGCGTGTAGCTTTGGAAGCGGTAGTATTCGCTGTCCGCGCCGATCAGGTTCTTGACGTTGAACGAGGCGATGGTGACGTCCGTCATGCCGCCGCCTCCAGCGCGCGGGCGAAAAGGGCGGGGTCGACGTTGCCGCCGGAGATGGTCACGATCACGTCCTCGCCCTCGATCTGGTCCGCCCGGCTCAGCGCCGCGGCCAGCCCGACCGCGCCGCCCGGCTCGGCCACCAGTTTGAGGCGCAGGAACGCGGCGGCCATGGCTTGCAGGGCCTCATCCTCGCTGACCGTGAGGCCCGGCCCGCACAGGCGGTGCAGGATGGGGAAGGTCATATCGCCCACGACGGGCCCGATGATGGCGTCACAGATGTTGCCGGACATCTGCGCGTTCCGTTCGATCTTGCCCGA
>JBCDFL010000063.1:0-16439 GCA_039178165.1 Pseudomonadota bacterium
AAGTTCGAGGCCGAGGCCTACATCCTGACCAAGGACGAGGGCGGCCGCCACACGCCGTTCTTCGCGAACTACCGCCCGCAATTCTACTTCCGCACGACGGACGTGACGGGCACGGTTCAGCTGGCCGAGGGCACGGAGATGGTGATGCCGGGCGACAACGTCTCGTTCGGCGTCGAGCTGATCGCGCCGATCGCGATGGAGAACGGCCTGCGCTTCGCCATCCGCGAAGGTGGCCGGACTGTGGGCGCCGGCGTCGTTTCGAAGATCACGGAGTAAAGCGGCGACTTTGCCTCCGGCAAAGTCTGCCGCGTGGGCGGCACGGGGTGGAAGGGTCTTTTTTGAGCAAAGCTCAAAAAGGTCCCGAGAACCCCCGCCGCAGCACCCGGTTGCAGTAACGCGAAAGGCCGCCCCAGGGCGGCCTTTCTCAATTAAACCGACAATACTACTTAGCTCCCAGGCCTCCGCAAGGAGGCCGACACGCCGTTCCGCCCCCCCGGGGCGGCGTGTCCCACGCCACCCCGCGGAACGGCTCGGGCTGAGCACATCGCAAGTGGACGAGCGCGCGCCACAGGCCACAAGTGGGTCATTTCAGTGTTAGCCGCATTAGGTGAGAACAGTCGTATCCTAGAACATCTGGATGGCCAGGCCTGCGACATCACCGACGGCGCGTCTCTAGGGTTGCGCGGCATTCCACCGGCCCGGAAATGGAATCACGTCGCTTGAAGAGGGCCCGGCCTTCCCGCCGGGTATCCTTTCAAACGAACGTCCCGTACACGAGCGTCGCAAAGGCACACGGTCGCTTTGGCTTACGGTTTTCGGAACACCCTTGTCTCAAACCCAAGCCAAAGCCAAATCCGCGCGCCCAAAGGACCGCACATGCCCTACCCAAGCCCCGACACGCAGAACCCCGTTACGCTACCCGATGGGACGCGCTTGCCGAACAACGTCTTTCTGAAGGCGGTCATCGATCACCCGAGGATCGAGGTCGGGGACTACACCTACGCGAACGCCTTCGACGTGCCGAAGGACTGGGCCGCGCACATCGCCCCCTATCTTTTCCCGACGTCCCCGGACCGTTTGATCATCGGCAAGTTCGGGCAATTTGCGGACGGCGTCACGTTCATCACCCATTCGGCGAACCATAAGATGGACGGTTTTTCGACTTACCCGTTCGCGCTGCACGACCCGGATCGCTTCGGCAGCTACGCGGCAACCATCCCCGCAGGGCGGGACACGGAGGTGGGGCACGATGTCTGGCTTGGTAAAGATGTGACCGTCTTGCCGGGCGCACGCATCGGCAGCGGGGTCATCGTCGGGGCCAAATCGGTCGTGGCGGGGGACGTCCCCGACTACGCAGTCGTGGCAGGAAATCCGGCGCGTATCCGGCGGATGCGCTTCGATCCCGGCACCGTGACCGCGCTGCTGGATCTGGCGTGGTGGGACTGGCCGATCGAGGCGATTCTGAAGGCCGAAGAGGCCATCGTCGGCGCCGATCTGGCCGCGCTTCGCGCCGCGGCGCCCTGAAACGACGCACTTTTTTCGCGGCGCTGCAGGTGCGAAGCTGCCACGAATTCTGTGAACGTTTTCAATCGATGCGGGTTATGCCGCACCTGCGAAATATCCGCTCTGTATACGACGGTATCCCGCTAAGCCATTAAAAACGCTTGATAAATTTTCCTCCATACGCATCCTTATGGCCAGGAGGAGCTTGCTATGGATCAGGTGAATTTGGGCGCATGGGAAGGCCGCACGGACGTTGCGTGCGGCGCAATCTCGGCGGAGATGGCGGCGATGTGGCACGCCACGCTTGGTGATCCGCGCACGGACGCGCCGCGCGCCGGCGACGCGCTGCCGCCTTTGTCCCATTGGTGCGCCTTCCCGCCCGAAGCGCACATGTCCGAGCTACAGGCCGACGGTCACCCCGCCGTTGGCTCGTTCCTGCCGTCAGTACATCTGAAGCGGCGCATGTGGGCCGGGGGGACGCTGCGCTTCGGCCGGCCGCTCCACGTGGGGGAGCCGCTGGAGCGCCGCTCGCGCGTGCGCAGCATCAAGGCCAAGGATGGCCGCGCCGGGCCGATGGTCTTCGTCACCGTGGACCACGCGATCTACGGCGCGCAGGGCCTCGCCGTGACGGAGCAGCAAGACATCGTCTACCTCGAAATCCCGGACAGCTTCACACCGCCGAAAAAGATGCCGATGCCCGACGCGCCGGTTGCGCAGCGCCGGGTCGACCCGACGGAAACGCTGCTGTTCCGGTACTCGGCGCTGACATTCAATGCGCACCGCATCCACTACGACCTCCCTTATGCCCAGGAGGTTGAGCATTATCCGGGCCTCGTCGTGCACGGGCCGCTGCAGGCGACGCTCCTCATGCAGCTGGCGGTGTCGACCTACGGCTCCACGCCCGACCAATTTCACTTCCGCGGGGTGCATCCGCTCTTCGCCGGCGCGCCGATGGACGTCGTTGCGGTCGAAGACAGCGCGGGGCTGCTGCTGTTCTCCGGCGCGGAAGGCCATCAGGGCATGCAAGCTGGCGCGATCTGGGAGGGCACGCAATGAGCATTTTGAAGGGTATGCGGGTCGTCGAAGGATCGGCCTTCGTGGCAGTTCCCTTGGCGGGGATGAGCCTTGCGCAGATGGGGGCGGAGGTCATCCGTTTCGACCGGATCGGCGGCGGCCTCGATGCGGGGCGCTGGCCGCTCGCGCCATCGGGGCAAAGCCTGTTCTGGGCCGGCATGAACAAGGGCAAAAAGTCTATCGCGGTGGATATGAAGCATCCGCGCGGCAAGGAGCTCATCACGCAGATCATCACCGCGCCCGGTGATGATGCGGGCCTGTTCCTGACCAACCTGCGCGTGCGCGGTTGGATGGATCACGAAACGCTGCGCCAATTCCGCGAGGACCTGATCATGGTCACGCTGACCGGCGACAGACACGGACGCCCGCAGGTCGATTACACCGTCAACCCTGCGCTCGGTATCCCGCACATTACGGGGCCGGAGGGTGGGTCGCACCCAGTTGCCTCGGCCTTGCCGGCTTGGGACCTGATCGCGGGCAATATGTGCGTCTCCGCCCTGCTGGCGGCGGAGCGTCAGCGTTTGCGCGGCGGCGGCGGGCAGGAGGTCGAGTTGGCGCTCAAAGATGTCGCCGCGGCGGTGCTGGGCCATCTGGGCATGATCGGTGACGCGGCGCTGGACCCTGGCACGCGGGGCAAGGCGGGTAACGCCCTCTACGGGGCATACGGCCAGGACTTCGTGTGCAAGGATGGTCGGCGCGTGATGGTGATCGGGCTGACCGACCGCCAGTGGCGCGGCCTGGTCAAAGCGACCGGCACCCAAGACCAGATGGATGCGCTGGCCACGCGGCTGAAGGTGAACCTGGCGGACGAGGGCGCGCGCTGGACGCACCGCCACGCCATCACGGACATCCTCGCGCCTTGGTTTGCGGCGCGGGCGGTGCCGGACTTCGCGGCAGACTTCGATGGGGCAGGGCTGACCTGGTCGGAATTCCGCACCACCCCGCAGGCCTTGGCTGAGGACCCCGACCTGAGCAGCGCGAACCCGATGTTCACCGACCTCGCGCAGCCCGGATTAGGCACGTTCCCCGTGCCGGGTACACCTATGCAGTTCACCGATCACGCACGGGTGCCCCCCGCGCCGGCGCCTGCACTGGGCCTGCACACGGAGGAGATTTTGGGCGACGTCGCGCGTCTGGACGACGCGGAGATCGCGCAGCTTTTCGACCAGGGCGTGGTCGAAAGCCCAGCCTACGGCGTGGCCCGGTCCGCGGCCTGAGAACGCCCTTGCATTGCCCCCGCGCCGGGCGTATTTCCGGCGTGGCTTTAGGGGTATAGCTCAGTTGGTAGAGCGACGGTCTCCAAAACCGTAGGTCGCGGGTTCGAACCCTGCTGCCCCTGCCACTTTCATCCGATGCCACGTTTTTGCCTCAATTGGGCCGCACACCGGCCCAATTCTGGGCGTATCTCTGCCACAGCTGCTTAGAATTCGTTAAAATGGTGTGTGATGACCGACGCTGCCAAGCCCGATGTCGATCCCGAAACGTTGTCGCTGATCCGCGGGGTGCTCGCCGATGAAGCGGCCGCTCCGCAAAGGTCCGCGCCGGCCAGTGCGCCGCCACCGTTGCCGGTTGCAACCGAGGGACAAGGTCCTGTGGCGGCCGATCCAATGCCGGCGCAGCCGGTCCGGCGCCGCCTCACCCCGCGGGTTCGACTAAGAAGCGTGCGGCTGCCCGCGTGGCGGCCCAAAGCGTGGCAGGTCGCGGTTTTGCTCTCCACCCTGCTCTTGCTGCTGCGCCCGCATTGGGTGCTTCTGGCTGTCTTGCTGATCGCTTTCTCCATCCTCGGCGTTTTCGCCTTGGCCGGGGCGGACCGCACGTGGGGATGGGCCGTCTCGGGCCTGCGCCTCTACTTGCGGCGATACCCAGACCGCGGCCCTCGGACGCTCGCGCGGCTGGATCGCTTTGCGGAGCGTTGGGACCGCATCCTAGACCGGTTTCCGGACGGGTCGGTCGACGGGCTCTATCTGCCCGACCTGCAGGCGCTGATGCGCGCGGACGAAGCGCATGACAGCGCCGTCGCCGCCCGCCTTGACCGGATGCGCCAGGAGGCGTGAGCGGTTGAACTCACGCCGCGAGATCGCTATCTCCGCGCCATAGATATCCGTGAGGGACCACCATGGCCACGACCAATCCGCTTCAGTTCATCCAGCAGGTGCGCGCCGAAGTCTCCAAAGTCGTGTGGCCCACCCGGCGCGAGGTGATGCTGACCACCGTCATGGTCTTCATCATGGCGACGCTGACGGCGATTTTCTTCGCGCTGGTCGATCTGGCCATTCGCGGCGGTCTGCAAGCCGTGCTGGAGATGTTCGGCTAAGCCTTGCAACTCGCGCCCTGCGCGCGTAACACCCAAAGCGATCAGGCGCGCGGCATTCAGCCCCGCGCCCATTTTTTATCCAGATCCCCAGCACAGGGGCCAAGGGAGACCAAGATGGCGAAACGGTGGTATTCGGTCAGCGTTCTTTCCAACTTCGAGAAAAAGATTGCCGAGCAGATCCGCACCTCCGTGACGGAGCAAGGGCTCGAAGAGCAGATCGACGAAGTGCTGGTCCCCACCGAAGAGGTGATCGAGGTCCGGCGCGGCAAGAAGGTCACGACCGAGCGGCGCTTCATGCCCGGCTACGTGCTGGTGCACATGGAGATGTCGGACCAGGGCTATCACCTGATCAATTCCATCAACCGTGTCACTGGCTTCCTGGGCCCGCAGGGGCGCCCGATGCCGATGCGTGACGCCGAAGTGCAGCAGATCCTGGGCCGCGTCCAAGAGGGCGAAGAGGCACCGAAGCTGCTGATCTCCTTCGAGGTGGGCGAGAAGGTGAAGGTCAACGACGGCCCGTTCGAGGATTTCGATGGCATGGTCGAGGAAGTCGACGACGACAACCAGCGCCTCAAAGTTACCGTGTCCATCTTCGGTCGCGAAACCCCGGTGGAGCTGGAATACACCCAGGTCACCAAACAGGGCTAGGCCGCGCCCTCCAGCGCCGCCCGCACCGCCTTCACGTAGGTCCGGCCCATGTGCAGCGCGCGCCCATCTTTCAGCACCAGAACCGGCAGCCCGTTTTGCCGGCGGAGGCGGTCTAGGGCGCGGTGCGCGACCCACATGGATCGGTGGATGCGCATGCCGTGACCCTCTAGCGCTTCGCTCGCCTCTTGCAGCCGCCCGCGGATCATGGCGTGGCCATGAGCGGTCTCGACGTGCAGATAGTGATCTTCCGAGCGCAGCAAGATCAGGTCCCGGCCCAGGTGGAGCGGCAAGCGGTCTAGCCAGGACGGATCGGGCAGGGGCGTGGGCGGCGGCACAACTTCGTCCTGCGTTGCATCGACCAGCAGCACCACGGCGGGCGTGATGACCAGCACATAAGGCAGCAAGCGCAGCGCGTCGGCCCAAAGCGGGGCGCCAAACCAAACGGCGTGCAGTCCCGCAAGTAGGGCCGCAACAGGCAAGCTGGTCAGGACCGACCCCAGGGCAAGCACGACCCAGCGGGGCAGGGCGCGCGCCTCGCCCCAGGTGGCCACGGAGAGAAAGACCACGAAGCCCAGCCAGAACGTCGCCGGCACCACAGCCGCCCAATAGGCCATCCGGCCCAGCAGCGCGATTTTGTCGAACGTGCCGAACGGCCCGACAAGGCCCAGAACGCCGGCGGCAATGGCCAGCGCCCCCCACAGGCCCGGCTGGCGGACGGCGGTGCGCAGGTCCGCCCACACATCTGCCATGTCGTTCGCGTTCTTTGTCACGGCGTTCGCGTCAATCCGGTTCTGTTGCGTCCCCAATCAGCCTAGCGCCGGGGCAAGCGCCGGCAATCCGCGCGCGTTCCACGGCAAGGGAGGCCTTCATGCCCATTCACTACCTCTACCTGCTCGCATCCGTTCTGGCCGAGGCGATCGGCTTTTCGGCGCTCAACACCGAAACGCCCTTTCGCCGGCTTGGGCCGTCGCTGCTGATCATCGGGGGCTTTGGCGGCTCGTTCTACTTCCTGACGCTGACGCTGAACCATATTCCGCTGGGCGTGACCTACGCGATGGCCTCGGGGCTGGGGATCCTCGTGGTGGCTTTGGCGGGGCTATTGGTCTTTGGTCAAAGCCTCGATTGGGCGGGCATCATCGGGCTGGGTCTGATCGCGGCGGGGGTTGTCGTAATCAATGCGCTGTCGGACTTTGCGGTGCATTGAGGACCCGTTCCAGCGCCGGATGCGCGTAGCTGCGCGGGCGGGTGACCGCATAAAACGGCTCCATCAGGCCCAGGTCGATTGGCGCGGTCCGGATCGTCCCGGCGGCGATCTCATCCGCCAGAACCACCGCCGGCGCGAGGGCGAGACCGGCGCCCGCGCGGGTCAAAAGCCGCAGCATCGCCATATCGTCCACTTCCGCCGCGATGTGCAGCTCGCGCGCGCCGACCAGATCGGCAAAGCCGCTGCGGATGACCGTGTCGGTCGGCAGGATCAGCGGAAGCGCAAGAAGCTGGTCGAGGCTGCCCGCCCCCGCCAGTGAGGGTATCCCGTGCAGGCCCACCCGCTGTTCCGCGATACGCCGGGCGGCGAAGCCTGAGCGCGGGACCTCCGTCGTCAGCACCACGTCGAGGGCAAGATCTTCCAGCGCGCTCAGCAGCGTGTCCGTATCGCCGGACCTCAGGGTGATCGGCACAGCCGGCGTGTCCAGCAAGGGCGCGAGGAACTGCATCTGAAAGTTGCGCGATAGCGTGGACAGAGCGCCGACGCGCAAGGGAGGATCGTCGCGACCGGCTTGCATCAGGCGGGCGAGCATTTCATCCCCTGTGCCGAAGATGCGCGCGGCGTGATCGAGCGCGATGCGCCCGGCCTCTGTCAGTTCCAGCCGCCGTCCCACCCGGTCGAAGAGGTCCACGCCGAGCCGCGCCTCCAGCGCCTTGATCTGTGCCGACAACGCTGATTGGGCGACGTTCAAGCGCTCCGCCGCGCGGGTCAGGTGGCCTTCGGTCGCGACGGCGTGGAAGGCGCGCAGGTGGGTGTAGTTTAGGCTCATGTTCTGTCAGATAGAACGATTTACGCAGAATGTTATATTTTTCTGCGCCGGCCGTCGCCCCTACCTGTCCGCCTGTCACATCAAGGAAACCCGACATGGAGACGATTGCGGCCATCGCCGGAACCATCCTGGACTAGTTTCAGAAGCCGACCCTCGCCTTCCTGATCGGGGGCATGTTCATCGCGGCCATCGGCAGCAAGTTCGAGATCCCGCAGCCGGTCTACAAGTTCATCGTGGCGCTTTTGTTACTGAAAGTCGGCCTCGGGGCAGGGATCTCGGTCCGCAACTCCAACCTGTCGGAGCTGGCGCTGCCGGCGCTACTGGCGGCCTTGCTGGGTATCGGGATCGTCCTGCTGGGCCGGGTGACGCTGGCGCGGATGAAGGGCGTCGGGCAGATGGACGGAATGGCGACCGCGGGCCTCTTCGGCGCGGTCTCGGCCTCCACCTTGGCGGCGGGCATGGCGATCCTGGACGAGGAGGGCATCCGCTACGAAGGGTTCATCGGCGCGCTCTATCCCTTCATGGACGTGGCGGCGCTGGTCACCGCGATCGTCTTGGCCCGGCTGTCGGCTCAGCGCGCGGTTGCGGGCAGCGTGCCCGGCGGCACGATGACGATGGGCGGGGGTGGCACCGGCCCCGTTGAGCCGGGTCTGTTGCACGGCATCCTCGTCGACACGGTGCGCAGCCCCGCCATCTCCGCCCTCCTGCTGGGTCTGCTGATCGGCCTATTCGCGGAGCCGGAGAGCGTTTACGCCAGCTTCTACGAGCCGCTGTTCCGGGGTCTCCTGTCGATCCTGATGCTGGTAATGGGGATCGAAGCGTGGCAACGGCTGAGCGAGCTGCGCGGCGTCGCGCACGCCTACATCGCCTATGGTCTGCTGGCGCCCCTGGTGCATGGCGCGCTGGGCTTTGGCGCCGGTCTGATCGCGCACCACTTCGTCGGCTTTTCCGGCGGCGGCACGGTTCTGCTGGCGGTGATGGCGGCGTCGAGCTCCGACATCTCCGGCCCGCCGACGATGCGCGGCGCCTTGCCGGAGGCGAATCCCTCGGCCTATGTGGGCAGTTCAACCGGGCTCGGCACGCCCGTCGCGATCCTGTCCATCCCGATTTGGATGGCGCTGGCCGAGCAGATGATCGGGCTGTAAATGCGGCGCCTCGGCTTGCAAACGCGGGTCGGGGCATCGACAGCGGACGGCTGTGGGCCGACGGTTTTTCCCTCACCGCCTACGTAAATCTTGACGATCTAGGCGGATTGCCGCCTAATGGTAGTACGTTTCACGATCTGTAGGAACGCTTAGACATTTTGCCACAACATTTCGGGGGGAAATGATGGCGCTTAAGGCATTGAAGGACAGCCTGCCGTGGCTGGCCCCGTCCGTTGCAATCGTGTTGGCCGCCTCCGGCGCCTTGGACCAAAACTTCTTCGGGTTCGGAAAAAAGGACGCCGCGGCACCCGTGCCGGAGGCTGCAGCGCCCATTCTGACAGCGGCAGCGCCCGCCCCGGCGCCCCAGGTCGCCCCGGCCCAGCAAGTCGTTGCGCGCGCGGACACGGGCCTGCTGGCGGCGCCGGCCCCGCGGCCGGCCCCGGCGGTGGATACCAGCGCGCGGGACCGGCAACGTGCCTTGGCCGCGGCGGCTGCGGCGCGTCCGACCTTTGGGGGCGGCACCGCGGCGACCTCCGCCCGGACGCAATGTATCGAAGACCTGAAATCGACCATGCAGAACGCCCGGGTCTACTTCCCCAGCGGCGGCGTGTCCGCGGATGCCGCGGGGATCGAGCAGGGGCGCCTGATCGGCCTGATCGCGCAGGGCTGTTCCGACGTGCGTATTCGGGTCGAAGGGCATTCCGATGCGTCGGGCGATCCCAACGCGAACCTGCGCCTCAGCCGCGCGCGGGCCGAAGAGGTGATCAAACGGATCGGCGCCAGCGGGATCGACACGGCCATGTTCGTGGCCGAGGGGGTCGGCAGCCGCGTGCCCTCGACCGTCGTGGGGCCGGAGCCGCGCACCTATTATGACCGCCGGGTCGAATTTTCGATGATCGAGGATGCGGCCGTGCAGGTCGTGTCGCGCACGCCCCTGGCTGCGCAGCCCTGGACCGCATCGAGCTGCGTCGCCGATCTGCAGCGCGCGGCGCAGAACACCGTCCTGTTCTATGCGCCGGGCTCCGTGTCGCTACGCGGTGAGGATTACGACACCGCGATGAACTTGGCGGAACAGGCCATGCGGTGCCCCGACGCGCGCCTGCGCGTCGTGGGCCGGTATTCGGATGCCGCTGGCGCGAGCGAGACGGTCTATACCGGGCGGCTGCGGGCCAAGGCGGTGATGGCGATGCTGGTGGCGCGCGGCGCCGATGCGGGGCAGATCATCCTAGCGGCGCCCAGTTGGGCTGCGGACAGCGTGACGCGGACTGGTCTGCCGGGGCAACGCGTCGATTTCGACGTGATCCTCGAAGACGGCTAACCCAAGCCTGCACACCTGTAGAAGCGGCGCGGAGCCTCCTCCGCGCCGTTTTTCGTGCGCCCGTGCAATTGAACGGGGGCGGCGGTATCTCGCGCCGGTCGCCGCCACCGGCGACATCCTTCCGTGGGAGGCCGCACCGTCGCGACGGGGCACCGCACCACGTCAACATCCGGCCAAGGGACGCGTCCCGCGGCTGTTCGAACAGGAGATTGGCAGATGGCCAAGAAACTTGCCGGCACCATGAAGCTTCAGGTGCCCGCCGGACAAGCGAACCCGTCCCCGCCGGTTGGTCCGGCCCTGGGTCAGCGCGGCATTAACATCATGGAATTCTGCAAGGCGTTCAACGCCAAGACCGCAGACATGGAGCCGGGCGCCCCGTGCCCGACCGTGATCACCTACTACCAGGACAAGTCCTTCACCATGGACATCAAGACGCCGCCGGCGTCCTACTACCTGAAGAAGGCGGCCAAGGTGAAATCCGGCGCGACCAACCCGTCGCGTGAAACCGTCGGCACTGTGACCGCAGCGCAGGTGCGCGAGATCGCGGAGGCCAAGATGAAGGACCTCAACGCGAACGACGTCGACGGCGCAATGCAGATCATCCTGGGCTCCGCCCGGTCCATGGGCATCGAGGTGAAGTAAGATGGCAAAGCTTGGAAAACGCGCCGCAGCCGCGAAAGCTGCGTTCGACGGCAAGGCCAACGTCACCGTCGAAGAGGCCGTGAGCCTGATCAAAGGCAACGCGTCCGCGAAATTCGATGAGACGGTCGAGATCGCCATGAACCTGGGCGTCGACCCGCGCCACGCCGACCAGATGGTTCGCGGCGTCGTCGGTCTGCCCAACGGCACCGGCAAGGACGTGCGCGTCGCTGTCTTCGCCCGCGGTCCCAAGGCGGACGAGGCGAAAGAGGCCGGCGCGGACATCGTCGGCGCCGAAGACCTGATGGAAACCATCCAGGGCGGCACGATCGATTTCGACCGCTGCATCGCCACCCCCGACATGATGCCCATCGTGGGCCGTCTGGGTAAGGTGCTTGGCCCGCGCAACCTGATGCCGAACCCCAAGGTCGGCACCGTGACGATGGACGTCGCCGCCGCCGTGCAAGCCGCCAAAGGCGGTGAGGTGCAGTTCAAGGCCGAAAAGGCCGGCGTCGTGCACGCGGGCGTCGGCAAAGCGTCTTTTGACGAAGGCAAACTGGCCGAGAACATTCGCGCCTTCGTTGGCGCAGTGGTCAAGGCGAAGCCGACGGGCGCCAAAGGCACCTACGTGAAGAAGGTCGCGCTCAGCTCCACAATGGGCCCGGGCGTGACCGTCGATGTCGAAGACGCCGTGAGCGAGAAGGCCGTGGCCGCCGCCGAGGTCAGCTGACCCTCACCGTGCGGGCTGAACGCCCCGTCCAAAACACTTTCCAAAGGCGCGCCTCGCAGCGCGCCTTTTTTCGTTCGTGGCCGCCCGCGCCGCCCTGCGACTTCAGTCGTATACCCAGCGGCCCGCCAATCTGCGACATGTTGTGCAGTCGCCAGCCCCAAATTCGCTAGCCATCAACCTGCCCGGCTTTCGCCGGGCGCACATCATGTGAGGGAGTGAGACATGAACGTTCACACCGAAGCCAGCGGCCCCAGCGCCGCGCTCGATTCGTCCCATCTGGGCGTCGATTTTCCGTACAAGACCCGCTACGGCAACTTCATCGGCGGTAAATTCGTCGAACCGGCCTCCGGCGCCTGGTTCCAAAACTACACCCCGATCACGGGCGAAGCGATCTGCGAAGTCGCGCGGTCCAACGCCGCCGATATCGAAGCGGCCCTGGACGCAGCGCACGCCGCCGCGCCCGCCTTCGGCAAGACGTCGATCACCGAACGCTCCACCATGCTGTTCCGCATCGCTGACCGGATCGAGCAGAACCTGATGACGCTCGCCGTGGCGGAGACGCTGGACAACGGCAAGCCGATCCGCGAATCGGTGAATGCTGACCTGGCCCTGGCCATCGACCACTTCCGTTACTTCGGCGGTGTGATCCGCGCCGACGAAGGCTCCATCGCCGAGATTGACGCCAACACCTACGCCTACCACTTCCACGAGCCTCTGGGCGTTGTCGGCCAGATTATCCCGTGGAACTTCCCGATCCTTATGGCGGTCTGGAAGCTGGCGCCCGCGCTGGCCGCCGGTAACGCCGTGGTTCTGAAACCGGCCGAGCAAACGCCGGCGTCGATCATGGTGCTGATGGAGCTGATCGCGGACCTGATCCCCGACGGTGTCGTCAACGTCGTCAACGGCTTCGGCGAAGAAGCCGGCGCGGCCCTGTCGACCTCCACGCGGATCGCCAAGCTGGCCTTCACCGGTGAGACGTCGACCGGCCAGATCATCATGCGCGCTGCGGCAGAGAACCTGATCCCCGTCACGCTGGAGCTGGGCGGTAAGTCGCCGAACATCTTCTTCGGCGACGTCATGGACCAGGACGATGCGTTCCTCGACAAATGCTTCGAAGGCTTTGCGATGTTCGCCCTGAACCAGGGCGAGGTCTGCACCTGCCCGTCGCGCGCGCTGGTGCACGAAAGCATCGCCGAGCGCTTCCTGGAGCGCGCGGTGGAGCGCGTGAAGGCGATCAAGCAGGGCAACCCGCTGCAGATGGAGACGATGATCGGCGGCCAAGCCTCGACAGAGCAGGTCGAAAAGATCACCGGCTACCTTAAGCTGGGCAAGGAAGAAGGCGCCAAGGTGCTTGTCGGCGGCGAAACCGCCAGCCTGGGCGACGGTCTGGGCAGCGGCTACTACGTGCAGCCGACCGTCTTCCGCGGTGAGAACTCCATGCGGATCTTCCAAGAAGAGATCTTTGGCCCGGTCCTGTCGGTCACGACCTTCAAGGACGAAGCCGAAGCGATCCGCATCGCCAACGACACCACCTACGGCCTGGGCGCCGGTGTGTGGACCCGCGATGGCAACACCGCGTTCCGCATGGGCCGCGCGATCGAGGCGGGCCGCGTCTGGACCAATTGCTACCACCACTACCCGGCCCACGCGGCCTTCGGTGGCTACAAGAAGTCCGGCATTGGCCGTGAGAACCACAAGATGATGCTCGACCACTACCGCAACACTAAGAACTTGCTGGTCAGCTATGACGAAAACCCGATGGGCTTCTTCTAAACCCATCTGCGCCCGGCCGCCCTTGTGGTGGCCGGGCCCTTCCGCGGGACGGGCCCTTGGCCCAACCTGCCCCTTGACCCCGCCGCGCTGCCGGGTCATATGCGCGCTGTCGCAAGACATTCGTCCGAGACGGTGGGTGAGGCGCAGCCTCATAAATCCTGCCCGAGATGAGATCAGACCTTTCTTCTCCAGATGCTTGCCTGTCGAGCCTCTGGCGGTTTTGACCTCGCCCTCGCGGACCAAAACTGCCGGAGTGATCCGGTGCAAACTGAGCCGGGGCTGTCACAAGCCCCAAAACTGGAGAAAACTGTGGATAGAGCCCAGAAAGAGAAAGTGGTCGAGGAACTCGGCCAGATCTTCGAAAGCTCTGGTGTCGTCGTGGTGGCTCACTACGCCGGCCTGACAGTTGCCGAAATGCAGGATCTACGGGCGAAAGCCCGGGAAGCGGATTCTGCGGTTCGTGTTGCCAAAAACCGGCTCGCCAAGATCGCCCTGGACGGAAAACCCTGCGAGAGCATCGCAGAATTCCTGACGGGCATGACCGTTCTGACCTAGTCCGAGGACCCCGTCGCAGCAGCGAAGGTGGCCGAGGACTTCGCCAAGGGCAACGACAAGTTCGTGATCTTGGGCGGCGCTATGGGTGAGAACGCGTTGGACCGGGCCGGTGTCACGGCCGTGTCGAAGATGCCGTCGCGCGAGGAGCTTATCGCTACCATCGCAGGCATGATCGGCGCGCCCGCCTCGAACATCGCCGGTGCCATTGGCGCACCTGCAAGCAACATCGCCTCCATCCTCACCACCATCGAGGAGAAGGCGGCCTGAACGGCAACCTGACTGGCCGGCCCGTGTGTCTGCACGCGCCCGGAACACAATTTGGATAGAGAGAGCTGAACAATGGCTGATCTGAAAGCACTCGCCGAAAGCATCGTGGGTCTGACCCTGCTGGAAGCACAAGAACTGAAAACCATCCTCAAGGATGAATACGGCATCGAGCCCGCCGCAGGCGGCGCTGTGATGATGGCTGGCCCCGCCGACGGCGCAGGCGCAGCCGCCGAAGAAGAGAAGACGGAATTCGACGTCGTCCTGAAAAACGCAGGCGCTTCGAAAATCAACGTCATCAAAGAAGTCCGCGGCATCACCGGCCTCGGCCTCAAAGAAGCCAAAGACCTGGTCGAAGCCGGCGGCAAGATCAAAGAAGGCGTCGACAAAGCCGAAGCCGAAGAGATCAAAGGCAAGCTGGAAGCAGCTGGCGCCGAAGTCGAACTGGCCTAAGCCAACCTGGGTTCACCATTGTGAACCTACAAGAACGCCCCGGGAGACCGGGGCGTTTTTTTGTCGGCCAAGAGGCTGCCCTTACTTCAGGAAGTCGAGAAGACGGTCCATCATGCCTTCGTCCTGGGTCATGGTGATGCCTTCGGTGCGCAGCCGTTCGGCCACCCGTGGGCCTGCATTGCGTCCTGCCTCTGTCCCGGCGATCTGCCCGATCCGCGCACCTTCCGCCATAACGGTCGGCGTGGCTAGGACGAAGGCCTGGCCTGACGGTGACCGCATGAAAGCTGCGATATCGGCCAGTTCCTGATCGGAAAAGGCGTTCAGATTAATCGACGTGCTCTCTTCCTGCATGGTCTCGGTGAATTCGTCGATGAACTCTTCCATGAACAGGTCGAAGAACCGTTGGGTATCGCTGAGCGTGATCCCGCTTTGACGCAGCTCGTTCTCCAGAGCGCCAATGATCAATGGGCGCTGCGCCACCAGCGCGCCTTCGAAAATCTCTTTCGTGACCGTCTGACTGACGATGTAGCGCGCGTCCGACAGGCGGTCGGCCGCACTTTGCGTCGCAAAGCTGAGCGCCATCGCACATGCGAGAAGACGTAAACGGATCATGACAAGCGCCTCCCAAAACCTATCGGAACCCTAGAAGAGGCGCCGCCGTCCGCGCAAGATGACTGAATTACGTCAGAGCCTTTACCAACTCGTCCTTCGTCATGTCCGAGCGGCCCTCGATGTCTTCGTCTTGCGCCATCTCGTACAACTCGCCCTTGGTTTTGGACTCCAGCGCAGCCTTGCCGCCCCTGGCCCGCCCGTTCTCGTCCGTGGCGCCCTCGATCGCGTCCAACAACTGGTCTTTGGTCATGTCCGACCGCCCCGCGATCTCCAGATCCTGCGCGCGCTCCATCAACATGCCCTTCGTCGGACCATTCGCCTTGATGTGCGAGACCTTCTCGCGCACATCGTCCGGCTGATCGACGAATTGCCCGTCGCCGCCCTTCTTCCGCTCGGTCGAGCGACGGTATTCGTCCTCCGTCAGGATCATACGCACCTTTTTGGGCAAGTACCGCTCGCCCGATTCCAGAGCGTCCTCGCCCGATTTGGTGCCCCAATCCTCTTCGGTCCACTTGTGCAGGTCGGTGTCCTTCTGATCGGGCCCTTCATCCTCATATCCGCCCCCGCGGCGCTTGTATTCCTGCACGGCCATTTGGGCTTTGCGGGCGGACCACTGACCAGGCTCACCGCCTTTGTCGCTCTGGGTGATCTCTTCCTTCACCTTCTCCCACAGCGCGGGGTCGGACTTTTCTGCAGATGACATGGCGACACTCCTCCCTCCCCCGCGCAACCCTCGGGTCCGGTCACAAGTTCCCGAGGCCCACGCGTCCAACGCTCCGGCACCGTCAGCGCGTAGCGTTAGACATGCGTTGAGGTAGGCCAAGCATCGGCCCGTGCCGGGCGCCCCTATTTTAATCGGAGGCGCCGCACAGTCCCCGCACTTTACCCGCCCGGCGTATCTATTGGCTTGTGAGCGCGCCGCCGGAGATGGTACGACGCCCACGGTTGATATGTTTTTGAAACATTGCTGCGTGTTTTACGCTGAAATAACGGACACTTGAGGATAGAGTGTATGGAGCGGATTGAAGTTCCTGAGGCGATGGCCCGCAGGAAGGGCCAAGGCAAGAAGTACCCGTCCATTGAAGATGAACGATACCGCGATGGGATGATGTTCCCGGTCATCGAGCCTGGTTTCACCTTCGATATGGGTCAGAAGATCTTTGCGGTGGGCTCGTGTTTCGCACGGAACATTGAACGCCAGCTCAAAGGGTTCGAGGTCCCAACGCGTGAGTTCGAACTTCCGGAGGGGGAGACGGCCATCGGCGCGCGCAATACGATTCTGAACGAATATAATCCCGGTACGATGGCGCAACGCATTGCCGGCGCAGCGACCGGGGCATCCTTCGGCGAAAAAGCCTTCCTGGAGGAAAAAGGTGGC
>JBCDFL010000064.1:0-16421 GCA_039178165.1 Pseudomonadota bacterium
CCGCGCGATGACCCGGGCGAACCGGGCGCGGCAGAGATGAGCAGGCGATGACGGAAATGGTCTATGGCGCGGTGCGGACCCGCGCGGGCGAGCCAATCTTGCCCAAATGGTGGCGCACTATCGACATGTGGTCCATGACCTGCATCCTGCTGCTGTTCGCGATCGGGCTGCTGCTGGGCCTTGCGGCCTCGCCCCCCTTAGCGGCGAAGAACGGGCTTGAGCCGTTCCACTACGTGCAGCGCCAAGCGGTCTTCGGCGGGATGGCGCTGATCGTGATGCTGTTGACCTCGATGATGTCGCCGGTCGTGGTCCGGCGCCTCGCGATGCTGGGGTTCATCGCGATGTTCATGGCCGTCGCCGCGCTGCCCTGGTTCGGCACCGATTTCGGCAAGGGCGCGGTGCGGTGGTATTCGCTGGGCTTCGCCTCCGTCCAGCCGTCCGAATTCCTCAAGCCCGGCTTCGTTGTCGTCGCGGCCTGGCTGCTGGCGGCGGGCGCGCAGCCGGGCGGGCCGCCGGGCAAGATGTGGTCCTTTTCGTTGTGCATCGCGCTGGTGCTGATGCTGGCGCTGCAGCCCGATTTCGGGCAGGCTTGCCTGGTCCTCTTCGGTTGGGGCGTGATGTATTTCGTCGCCGGCGCGCCGATGCTGCTGCTGATCGGCATGGCCGTTCTGGTCGTGGCGGGCGGCGCGGTGGCCTACGTCAATTCAGAGCACTTTGCCCGCCGGATCGACGGATTCCTCAGCGCCGATATCGACCCCAACACCCAGCTTGGCTACGCGACCGACGCGATCCGCGAAGGCGGCCTCTTTGGCGTCGGCGTGGGCGGGGGGCAGGTGAAGTGGTCGCTGCCCGACGCGCATACCGACTTCATCATCGCCGTCGCGGCGGAGGAATACGGGCTGATCATGGTCCTCGCCATCATCGCGCTTTACTGCGGGATCGTAGTGCGCAGTCTCCTGCGGTTGATGCGCGAGCGGGACCCGTTCATCCGCCTCGCCGGCACGGGCCTCGCCTGCATGTTCGCCGTTCAGGCGATGATCAACATGGGTGTCGCGGTGCGCTTGCTGCCCGCCAAAGGCATGACGTTGCCCTTCGTGTCCTATGGCGGATCTTCGGTCATCGCGTCCGGCATCGCGGTGGGGATGCTCCTGGCCTTCACCCGGACCCGCGCGCAGGGCGAATTCACGGATGTTCTGGGCAAAGGATCCCGCGTGCGATGACACAGCCCCTCATGATCATCGCGGCGGGCGGCACGGGCGGGCATATGTTCCCAGCTCAAGCGCTGGCGGAGGTGATGCTGGCCCGCGGCTGGCGCGTCGTGCTGACGACGGACGCCCGCGGCGCCCGGTATACGGGCGGCTTTCCCCACAGCGTCGAGGTCCGGCAGATCGCCTCTGCCACGTTTGCCCGCGGCGGGGTCCTGGCCAAGGCAGGCGTGCCTTTCCGCATCGCGGGCGGGGTCTTGTCGATGCTGATGCAGATGCGCCGGGACAAGCCCGCCATCGTCGTGGGCTTCGGGGGGTATCCCTCGATCCCGGCCATGGCGGCGGCCACGCTGCTGAAGCTGCCGCGGATGATCCACGAACAAAACGGCGTTTTGGGCCGGGTCAATGAGCTCTTAGCCAAGCGTGTGAATGCGGTGGCCTGCGGCACCTGGCCGACTGCGCTGCCCGACGGCGTGGAGGGCACCCATATCGGTAACCCCGTGCGCCGCGCGGTGGCCGAACGAGCCGGGGCCGGGTACATCCCGCCGGGCGAATACCCGATGAAGCTGGTCGTGATCGGCGGCAGCCAAGGCGCCCGCATCCTCAGTGAGGTGGTCCCCAAGGCCGTCGCCCAACTGCCCCAGGCGCTGCTGCAATACCTCGCCATCGTACAGCAAGCGCGCGCAGAAGACTTGGGCGCGGTCCAAAACGCCTACGAGACGCTCGGCGTCCGGGCGGAGGTCGCCCCCTTCATCAAGGACGTGCCCCGCCACTTCGCGGAGGCGCAGCTGGTCATCTCCCGCGCCGGCGCCTCCAGCGTCGCCGACATCTCCGTCATTGGGCGCCCCTCGGTCCTCGTGCCGCTCGCCTCCGCGATCCGGGACGAGCAGACGGCCAACGCCCGCGGCCTCGTCGATGCGGGCGCCGCCGTCTTGATGCCCGAAAGCCAGCTCACGCCAGAGGCGCTGGCCCAGAACATCCTTCTGATCTTCGACCAACCCCAGGCCGCGACCCAAATGGCCATCGCCGCGCATTCCGTGGCGCGCGTCGACGCCGCCACCGATCTTGCCGACCTGGCCGAGACCCTAGCGAAAGGCACCCCATGAGCCCCGCCACCAAATTGCCGGGCGACGTCGGCCCGATCCACTTCGTCGGCATCGGCGGCATCGGCATGTCGGGCATCGCCGAGGTGCTGCTGAACTACGGCTACGCGGTGCAGGGCTCCGACCTCAAATCCACCAAGATCACCCAGCGGCTGGAGGGCCTGGGCGCGCACATCTTCACCGGCCAGGCGGCGGAGAATATCGATAACGCGGCGGTTGTCGTCATCTCGTCCGCCATCAAGCCCGGCAATGCAGAGCTGGACGCGGCCCGCGCCCGCGGCCTGCCCATCGTGCGCCGGGCGGAGATGCTGGCGGAGCTGATGCGCCTCAAATCCAACATCGCCATCGCGGGCACCCACGGCAAGACCACGACCACCACCATGGTCGCCGCCCTGCTGGACGAAGGGGGCCTCGACCCCACGGTCGTGAATGGCGGGATCATCCACGCCTACGGCTCCAACGCCCGCAAGGGTGAGGGCGAATGGATGGTGGTCGAGGCGGACGAGAGTGACGGCACCTTCAACCGCCTGCCCGCCACCATCGCCATCGTCACCAATATCGACCCCGAGCACATGGAGCATTGGGGCAGTATCGAAAACCTGCGCCAGGGCTTCATGGATTTCGTGTCGAACATCCCGTTCTACGGCCTCGCCGTGTGCTGCACCGACCACCCCGAGGTCCAGGCCCTCGTGGGCAAAATCACCGACCGCCGCGTTACGACCTATGGCTTTAACGCGCAGGCCGACGTGCGGGCGGTGAACCTCAGCTACATGGCCGGCGTGGCGCATTTCGACGTGGCGCTGCAGGCCGAGGATACGGTGATCGAAGGCTGCACGCTGCCCATGCCGGGGGATCACAACGTCTCGAACGCTTTGTCAGCCGTCGCTGTCGCCCGCCATCTGGGCATGGGCGCGGAGGAGATCCGCACGGCGCTCGCGAATTTCGGAGGCGTGAACCGCCGCTTCACCAAGGTGGGCGAGGTGGACGGCATCACCATCATCGACGATTACGGCCACCACCCGGTGGAGATCGCCGCGGTCCTAAAGGCCGCCCGCCAGGCCACCGAAGGGCGCGTGATCGCCATCCACCAACCCCACCGCTACACCCGCCTGCACCACCACTTCGATGAATTCTGCGCCTGCTTCAACGACGCCGACGTGGCCGCCATCGCCGAAGTCTTCGCCGCCGGAGAAGACCCCATCGACGGCGCGAGCCGAGATGACCTCGTCGCCGGCCTCATCCGCCACGGCCACCGCCACGCAAGGGCCGTGACCGACGAGGACGACCTGGTGCGCCTCGTCCGCGAGCAAGCGCGGGCAGGGGATATGGTGGTGTGCCTGGGCGCCGGCACGATCAGCGCCTGGGCAAACGGGCTGCCGGGGCGGTTGGGGGTTTAGGCGCAATGGTCAAGATCGCGGACGTCACAGATCGAGGAACCCTCAAGTCTTTTCTTGACGCTGTGCCAGATGCGCACCGCACTCTCACGGCGCGCCGCATCGCCTATCTGTCCGCCGCCCGTGTCGCGCCGTTGGCGTTGCGCTTTTTCGCTGAACGCCCCACGGTGCGAGATCGTGATTTGACACCTTTGCCGCTTCTCACGGCACTGTCGTATTCGGGGGTCGCTGCGATATATCCGACCCCCGAATACGCCGCCGCCGCCGCCGCCGCCGCCAACGCCGCCGCATATTGGTCTCAGATTCGAGCCGATCTAACAGACTTGATGGCTGATCCATTCGGCGCGCTCCCGCGCCTTTGGCCTGATGCAGTGGAGCCTGAGCCGGTCGCGCGGGCATGGCATGACGCAAAATCCACCTTCGCCGCCGACAAAGCCGCTGACTGGAGCGTGTTTATCTTGTTGATCGACCGCATGCGCGCCGGCCAAGACATATATGCCCCCGAATTGGCCCGAATCCTGTATACGCTCACTCACGAAGACATCGAAGGCGACCCCGCCGCCGTCCTGCCGCGTTTCGAGCCGTTGTTGGCGCTCTATCGAGCCGAGGACATCGTCGCCGCTAATCCCTACGGTTGGCGCGTCACCTACGACACCACGCAACGCAAGCTGGCCTCCGAGCCGACCGAAGTTGCGGATCTCGAACAGATCATCGAGAAAATCCGTCAAAGCCTGAAGGACTTCACCGCCCGGTGCCGGCGCGACAAGAGCGCGAATAATATGGGGCAGGTGATGAAGGATGCGTTTGCCGAGACCATCCAAGACTTGCGCCGCGATCTGAAGCGGCACCAGTCCGACCCACAGGGTCTGTTCGAGGCGCTGGGGCATGCCACTGCGCAGATGGACCGAATTGCTAAAGCGGAGGTGTTCCCGGCTGACGCGCCCTCTGCTCGTCTGGTGGATGAAATCACGCTGCGTGCCGAGGACACTTGCTATCCGTGCCTGTGGTCGCCGAGTCCCTCAAACGGCGTACTCTTCTGCGGATCGAGCGCTTCACGCAGCAGCAGCAATTCATGGCATTGCGGCTGGCGTCAGGTCTTAGTGCCGAAAGCGAGGGCGTTTTGAAAACTGCCTCCATCCTCGCTTTGCAGAAGATCGTCGATCCCCAAGCGACAAAGCGGGAGAAGCAAAGTGCCTGGTACTTCGTCATTGCGATGCTGCCCCGTGCTGCCCGCACGATGCAGAGCAAAGGCGGAACGCCTACGAAAAACCAGGAAGCCAAGTCAAAGCTGAAGCAATTGGCCGATATCAGTGGCGATGTTGTTAAAGTCGACAAAGGTATCGATGCGCTTCAAGAAGCCTTCACCGAAGCCGAAGCCGCGGGGGACTGGATGACGGAAGTCTGGACTCAGATCGCCAGCGGCAATTTCGGAGGCTTACTCCCATGACCCTCCTGTACCTCTGCATCCTGTGGGTCCTCGCCTCCACAATCGTCGCGATGTTGCCGATGCGACGGCAGTATGTCCCCGGCATCGCTCTACTCATTGCGGCGCCGGTGCTGATTGCCGCCATTGGCGTGCAGGTCGCGTGGTGGGCGGGCGTGCTCGGGCTGGCGGCCTTCGTCTCCATGTTCCGCAATCCGCTGCGCTACCTGCTGGCACGCGCGCGGGGGCAGAACCCGGAATTGCCGAAGGAGATGCGCAAGTGAGCCTCGCCCTCATCCTCGCCTGCCTGTGGTTCGTCGCCGCCAATCTAGGCGCCATGCTGCCCAGCCGCGACTACCATTGGCGCTTTGCCTACGGGCTTATCGCCGTGGGCGTGCCGATCCTGGGCGCCGTGACCTGGGCGCACGGGCCGTGGGTGGGGTTGATCGTGCTGGTCGCCGGCATGTCGGTCCTGCGCTGGCCCGTCATTTACGTCGTGCGCTGGGTGCGCGGGCGGGCGCGGCAGTGATCTTCGGCCTCTCCGCCATCGTCCTCATTGTCGGGACCTCGCTGGGCCTCGGGCTCGGGCGCGCGGGGCTGTGGGGTACGCTCGGGCTTGCGGTGCTGGGGATCCTGGGCGCCGGTCTGATCGCTGGGGTGATGATCGGGCCGGGCGCGGGCTTCAACCAGCGGATGGGCCTGCTATTCGCCTATGTGGCCATCGGCATCTTCGTCCTCGGCGCCGGCATCGGCGCGCTGATCGCGCGGGTGGGGCGGTGATCGGGGTCGCCACTGCCGCCTACGCCCTGGGCACGATCCTGGGGCTGGTGACGCTGCGCTACCGCCGGCGGCTGACCTTTTGGGCACTGCTTGTCGCTGCTGTGAGTATCGTCGCGCTGTCCGCGATGGGCCTCTTTCCGCCGCTCGAGGCCGGGCCGGCGCTGAATGCCGCTTTGACCCTGATCCTGGGCGCGCCGCCCTTTGCCGCCGGGCTCGTCTGCGGCGCGATCATGGCGTGGCTCCTGCGGCGCGGCGGGCTGTGAGGCGCTTGACGCCGGCGGGGCAGGGGGGCATTGCCCCGCTATGACCCAAATGCCGCCCGTGCGAGGCACCCTGACCTGCGACAAGGACCTGTCTGCCCTGACCTGGCTGCGCGTCGGCGGGCCGGCGGAGTGGTTCTTCGGGCCCGCCGATACCGCCGATCTGAGCGCGTTTCTCGCCGCCTTGGACCCGGATGTGCCGGTCTTCCCCATGGGGGTCGGCAGCAACCTGATCGTGCGCGATGGGGGCTTGCGCGGCGTGGTGATCCGGCTTGGCCGCGGCTTCAACGGGATCGAGATCGCGGGCCAAACCGTGACCGCCGGCCCCGCGGCGCTGGACGCCCATGTCGCCCGCCGGGCGGCGGCGGCGGGCGTCGATCTGACCTTCCTGCGCACCATTCCCGGCAGCCTGGGCGGCGCGGTGCGGATGAACGCGGGCTGCTACGGCAGCTACGTCGCCGATGTCTTCGTCCGGGCGGAGGCGGTCTTGCGGGACGGCACGCAGGTGACCCTCGGCCCCGAAGACCTGAACTTCCGCTATCGCCAGACCGACCTGCCCGAAGGGGCGGTCCTCACTTCCGTCACGTTGCAAGGCGCCACGGGGGAGCCCGCCGCGCTGGAGGCGCGCATGGCCGATCAACTGGCTAAGCGCGATGCCTCACAACCGACCAAGGACCGCTCTGCCGGCTCCACCTTCCGCAACCCGGCGGGCTTTTCCAGCACGGGCCGCGCGGACGACACGCACGATCTGAAGGCCTGGCGCCTCATCGACGCGGCGGGTATGCGCGGCGCCCGGCGCGGCGGTGCCCAGATGAGCGAGAAGCACTCCAACTTCCTCATCAACACCGGCGATGCCACCGCCGCCGACCTCGAATCCCTGGGCGAAGAGGTGCGAAAAAAGGTTTACGATTCCAGCGGTCTGACGCTAGAATGGGAAATTATGCGGGTGGGCGAGCCGCTTTAGGCTCAGACACGCGCAAACAGGCAGAACATCATCAGAGGCGCGCCAAAGCGCCCGGGATATGAGGCGAACACGTGGGTGTGTCTGAGCAGGCAAAGCCCCTGGTTGCAGTGCTTATGGGCGGTGCCTCCGCCGAACGTGAGGTGTCGTTGGTGACAGGCAAGGCCTGCGCCGCAGCGTTGCGCGAGGGTGGGGCCAAGGTGGCCGAGGTCGATGCCGGCCCGGACCTGGCGACCGTTTTGGCACGCCTTCAGCCCGCTGCTGTCCTGAATTGTTTGCACGGGCGGTGGGGTGAAGATGGCTGCGTCCAGGGCCTGCTCGAATGGCTAGGCATCCCCTATTCCCATTCCGGCGTCCTCGCCTCCGCTCTCGCGATGGACAAGGAGCGGTGCAAAGGCGTCTACCGCGCCGCTGGGCTGCCGGTCGCGGACAGCCTGATCGCCGCCAAGGCCGATGTGATGGCCGGACACGTGATGGCGCCGCCTTACGTGGTAAAGCCGAACAACGAAGGCTCCTCCGTCGGGGTGTATCTGGTGAACGAGGCGGCGAACGGCCCGCCGCAGCTGAGCGCAGAGATGCCGGAGCATGTCATGGTCGAGGCGTTCGTGCCGGGCCGCGAGCTGACCGTATCGGTCATGGGCGACCGGGCGCTGGCGGTCACCGATATCCTGACCGATGGCTGGTACGATTACGACGCCAAGTACAAACCCGGCGGCTCGCGCCATGTCTGCCCGGCGGACCTGCCGGCGGAGATCACGGAGGCCTGCCTCGACTACGCGCTGCGCGCGCACCGGGCGCTAGGCTGCCGGGGCGTGACGCGCACGGATTTCCGCTGGGACGAGGCAAAGGGCCTCGCCGGTCTGATCCTGCTGGAGACGAACACCCAGCCCGGCATGACGCCGACCTCGCTGACGCCCGAACACGCGCAAGCGGTGGGGATCGACTTCCCCGCGCTCTGCCGCTGGATGGTGGAGGATGCCTCTTGCGATCGCTGAACCCCTTCCGCCGCGCCCGTCCTGGCCTGCAACTTGATCTCGGGTCCATCCCGCCCAGCGAGGGTCTACGTCCAGACCCGGGTGCCGTGCGCCGCGATCCGGCGCCGTCTCGCTGGGCCTGGCGGCTGGAGCGGCTGATGCTGACCCCCGCTTTCCTTCTGGCCCTGCGCGCGGGCGTGCCCTTTGCAATCTGCCTGGTCGGCGGGACGCTGTGGCTGTCGGACCCGGCCCGCCAGGCGCGCATCCAGGCCAGCGTGGCGGAGGCGCGCGCCAGCATCGAAGAGCGCCCGGAATTCATGGTCCAGATGATGGCCATCGACGGCGCGCCCACCGCCGTCGCGCGCGAGATTCGCGAAACGCTGCCCCTCGACTTCCCCGTCAGCTCGTTCGACATGGACCTCCCCGCCCTGCGCGCCACGATCCTCGAGATGCCGCCCGTCCGCGATGCGACCCTGCGCGTGCGTCCCGGCGGGGTACTGCAGGTCGACATCCGCCCGCGCGTGCCCGTCGCCATCTGGCGCACAGCCGACGGCCTGTCCCTGATTGATGAGACCGGCGCCTTCATCGCCGCCATCCCGCGCCGCCAGCTGCGCCCCGATCTGCCCATCCTGGCGGGGGAGGGGGGCGATACCGCCGTGATCGAGGGCCTGCGCCTTCACGCCGCCGCCGCGCCCCTGGGCATCCGGCTACGCGGCCTGGTGCGGATGGGGGGCCGCCGCTGGGACGTCGTGCTGGACCGTGACCAGCGCATCCTGCTGCCGGAAAAAGGCGCGCTGGAGGCGCTGCGCCGCGTTATCGCGCTGGAGCAGACGGACAGCGTGCTGACCCGCGATGTGTCCCGCGTCGACATGCGCCTGGCCGCGCGTCCGACGCTGCGTATGAATGGCGGCGCTACCGATGAATGGCGCCGCATCAAGATGTTAGAACGAGGCAGCCAATGACGGACTTGTACGACAGCCAGCGCGCCATGCGGCACATGCGCAAGATCGCGATGCAGCGCGGCGTGGTGGCGATCCTGGATGTCGGCACCTCCAAGATCGCCTGCCTGGTCCTGCGCTTCGACGGCACCGGCCGGCTGGGCGACGGGGGCGAGATCGGCAGCCTCGCCGGCCAGTCGGGCTTCCGCGTCATCGGCGCCGCCACCACCCGCAGCCGCGGCGTGCGCTTCGGCGAGGTCGCCGCGATGGGAGAGACGGAGCGCGCCATTCGCACCGCCCTGCAAGCCGCGCAAAAGATGGCGCAGATCCGCGTCGACCACGTTATCGCTTGCTTTGCGGGGGCGGAGCCGCGCAGCTATGGCCTCGACGCGCAGCTCGACCTCGAAGGGCAGGTCGTCACCGAAAACGATGTCGCCCGCGTGCTCGCGGGCTGCGATGTGCCCGATGTCGGCGCGGAGCGGGAGGTGCTGCACGCCCAGCCGGTGAACTTCGCGCTCGACCACCGCTCCGGCCTGAGCGATCCCCGCGGCCAGCTCGGCAACCAGCTGAGCGTCGACATGCACATGCTGACCGTCGACGCGCCGGCGGTGCAAAACCTCGCCCATTGCGTGAAGCGGTGCGATCTGGAACTCGCGGGCATCGCGTCTTCCGCCTACGCCGCCGGCATCTCCGCCCTGGTGGAGGATGAACAAGAGCTTGGCGCGGCCTGCATCGACCTGGGCGGTGGCAGCACGGGCATTTCGATCTTCATCAAGAAGCACATGATCTATGCGGACGCGGTGCGGATGGGCGGCGATCACGTGACCTCCGACATCTCGATGGGTTTGCAAGTGCCGATGGCCAATGCCGAGCGGATCAAGACGTTCTACGGCGGCGTGCACGCCACCGGCATGGACGACCGCGAGCTGATCGAGATCGACCGCGATACTGGGGACTACGAACACGACCGCCGCACCGCCAGCCGGGCGGAGCTGATCGGCATCATGCGCCCCCGCGTCGAAGAGATCCTCGAAGAGGTGCGCGCGCGTCTGGACGCCGCGGGCTTCGATCAACTTCCCAGCCAGCAGATCGTGCTGACGGGTGGGGGCAGCCAGATCCCCGGCCTCGATGGCCTCGCCAGCCGTATCCTCGGCCACCAGGTCCGCCTGGGCCGCCCCTTGCGCGTGAACGGCCTGCCGCAGGCGGCGACGGGGCCGTCCTTCTCCTCCGCCGTGGGCCTCGCCCTCTTTGCGGCGCACCCGCAGGACGAATGGTGGGATTTCGACGTGCCGATGGACCGCTACCCCGCGCGCAGCCTCAAACGTGCGGTGCGCTGGTTCCGGGACAATTGGTGATGGGCGCCTGGCTGCGCGAGCTGGCCCTCTGGGTCGGCCTGATCGGCGGCCTCCTGTCGCTCCTCTTTGCCCTGCCGAGCTACGCGCAGGAGCGGATGACGCCCGAAGCGTTCCTAAGCGCCGTGGACGGCAAAACGATCCGCTTCGAGGATCTGAACACACGCAGCACCGTAGGGATCGAGCGGTTCCTGTCGCCCGAACTCAGCGTCTGGCGCGGCCGGGAAGGCATCTGCGTCTACGGGGAGATCACGACCCCGAACGGGCAGGTCTGCTTCCTCTACCGCGAGCTGAACACCGCGCCGGTCTGCTGGTACCCGTTCAGCCGCGATGGCGCGCTGTTCGTGCTGCACGCAGATCGCATTGGATCGGAAATCCAGCGCGCGACCGAGGTCGATCCCTCCGCCCTGCAATGCAACGACGCCCCGACCAGCTAAGCCGCTAATATTCGGTGCCTTTGTCCCAGTCCTGGTGGAGCAGGTGCTGCCACGTGCCGCCGCGCTGGATGAACCAGATCGTGCGGTTCTGTGCGGCGCTCAGGCTCCACGTCGCCTCCAGCACCTCCGCGCCCGCCGCGACCGCCTCCGGCCCCGCGGCCTCCGGCAAATGGATGCGGAAATCCACCATCTCCGCGCGCAGGGCAAACACCTCCTGTGCGTCCGGCGCGCCAAAGGCCTCCTGCGCCGCCTCCCAGGTCATCTCCGCCACACTCTCTTCGGCCATCGCAGCCTCCCTTCCCGGTCCCGCCATTCCCAGCGCTACAAGCGCCACCGCTATCCAACGCTTTTGACGGACCATGTCGTGTCCTTGATCATCTTGTTCAGCATCAAGATCAGGTGATCGGCGTGCCGTTTGCGCACCTGGTTGCCGATGTTCATGATGCTGGCCTTGTCCAGAAAGTTCGCGTGGCCCGCGGGGTATTCGTCCCCCCGCGCCGCCGGTCCGAACTTGGAATTGCCCGCCGTGTGGCCGAATTCGTGCGCGACGGGGTCGAACTTGTCCTTGTCCTTGCCGGTCCCGCGCAGGTCGCGCTTGGCCATATCCTCGCTGTCGAGGTTGACCACCTGCGTGCCCCAGTTGATCGAGGATTGCGGCGATTTGCTGCCCGCGGGCACCTTGGTGACGGTCACCGTCCAATGCCCGCTGGAAGTCACGCGCTTGATGTCGAAATTGGTGTTGAAGACCGTGTCCTTGTAGACCCGCGCGAAGTCCGAGGTGCCGGCGCAAGTGATCTTGAACTTCCCGCTCCAGCGCTTCCAGATGATCTTGTCGGCGTCATTGTGGAACTTCGTCTTCTCTTTGCTCGTCCACTTGCTGACGGTCGCATCCTTTTCCACGAAGACGTACTGCCACTTCTGCTGCACGAAGATCAGCGCCTTCGGGGCGTCGATGCTGATCGACATGCGCGGCATGTTCTTGAAATACCGCCCCACGACCGATCCGGCGGAGGGCGGTATGGTGATCTTGTCCCCCGGTTGGATCGCGTTCGGGTCGGGCCGGTTTTTGCGGAATTTGGCGTTCTCCGGGGCGTCGTAGATCGTCTTCCAGCTCGCGTGGCCATATTTCTTGGCGATCTTGCCCAGCGTGTCGCCACGTCTGACGGTGTGAATCGTGTCCTTTGGCATCTGAATCTCTGATCGAAAAATATGTGGGTCGTCGGAATAAGCACTAGCGTACCACAGGTTGTATCGGGCGCGGGCGAATTTTTGCACGCAGCCCGCCACACGCGGAAATTCGCTTGCGCCGCGCCGGCGGGTCCGGCACCTTTCCCCAAACGGCCCAGCAGAGGCCCAAGGCAGAGTGGCGGACCGAGCAGTCCCCAAACACCCTATCCAACGCCCCCGCGCAGGGTGCCTTCGCGCGGGGCCTTGGTGCGCGTGTCGCACGCACCGCTATATCTGGCGTCAAGGCCGAGATCGCGCGGGCGCCAGCCGAAATCCGCCCACATTTTGCGGTAATTTGCGGTTTTGAGGGTGACGGACGGGCCCGTAGGCCGTAAGATTGCCCGGCATAGATATAATGAGCCCGCAAGCGGGTCTTAGGCACAGGCGGACACGCGATGACACTGAACCTTTCGATGCCCGGCGGCGGGCAAGACGACCTGAAACCCCGGATCACCGTTTTCGGTGTGGGCGGCGCGGGCGGCAATGCGGTCGACAATATGATCGACAAAGCGCTCGACGGCGTGGATTTTGTGGTGGCCAACACCGACGCGCAGGCGCTTCAGCAATCGACCGCTAGCAACCGGGTGCAGCTGGGCATCAAAGTGACCGAAGGCCTGGGGGCAGGGGCCCGGGCGACCGTCGGCGCCGCCGCCGCCGAAGAAAGCATCGAGACGATCGTCGATCACCTCGCGGGCGCGCACATGTGCTTCATCACCGCCGGCATGGGCGGCGGCACCGGCACCGGCGCCGCGCCGATCATCGCGCAAGCCGCGCGAGAGCTGGGCGTTTTGACCGTCGGCGTCGTGACCAAACCCTTCCAGTTCGAAGGCGCCAAGCGGATGCGCCAGGCCGAAGCGGGCGTGGAAGCCCTGCAGAAGGTCGTCGACACGCTGATCATCATCCCGAACCAGAACCTCTTCCGCCTCGCCAACGAGAAGACGACCTTCACCGAGGCGTTCTCCATGGCCGACGACGTCCTCTACCAGGGCGTCAAAGGCGTGACCGACCTGATGGTGCGTCCGGGCCTCATCAACCTCGACTTCGCGGACGTGCGCGCCGTGATGGACGAGATGGGCAAGGCCATGATGGGCACGGGTGAGGCCGACGGCGAAGATCGCGCGATCCGCGCGGCCGAGGCCGCCATTGCCAACCCGCTGCTGGACGAAATCTCCCTCCGCGGGGCCAAAGGCGTGCTGATCAACATCACCGGCAGCCACGACCTGACCCTGTTCGAGCTGGACGAGGCCGCCAACCGCATTCGCGAAGAAGTGGACCCCGAGGCGAATATCATCGTCGGCTCCACCCTCGACACCGATATGGAAGGCCTGATGCGCGTCAGCGTTGTCGCCACCGGCATCGACGCCTCCGAGGTGAACACCGACATCCCGGTCCCGCGCCGCTCCATGTCCGCGCCGCTGACGCCGCAGGCTGCCCCGGCCCCCGCACCGCAGGCCGAAGCGCCGGCCCCGGCCCCGGCCCCCGCGCCCGAGCCGATGCCGGAGCCCGTTGCGGCTCAGGCGCCCGAGCCGTCGTTGTTCCAAGAAATGGATGTGGAGCAAGCCGCCGCACAGGACATGGCCGAAGACATCTTTGACGCGCCCGCGGACGACCTGCCCCCGCCGGCCTACCAGCCGCAAGTCGCCGCGTTCGAGCCTACGCCGGAGCCGGAGCTTCCCGCCGCCGACGCCTTCGTCGCGCCGCGTGCGCCCGCACCGGGCACCCCGTCGCCCGAAGCGCTGGCTCGGCTGCGCGCCGCCGCCGATCGTGCGGCCCCCAGCCCGGCGCCCTCCGCGGCGGAGGCTCCGGCAGAGGGGAAATCCCGCTTCGGCATCAACTCCCTCATCGGCCGGATGACGGGCCAGCAGGACGCGCCCGCCGCGCCGCAAGCGCCCCGCGCGCAGCCGCCCGTGGCTGGGGCAGGGGCCGCGGCCCCCGCGCCGAAGCCCGCCCAGGACCCCGAAGCGGAGCGGATCGAAATCCCCGCCTTCCTGCGCCGGCAGGCGAATTAAGCCGGACACAAAAGCCAAAGAACGGGTCGCCATGAGCGGCCCGTTTTCGTTTTAGATCAATACCTTACACCCCCGATGGCACATTGTTGCCGAACCATTTCAGCGATGTTTCAGTTGGTTACAATGATTGAATTGTAACGACAGCCCCCGCCCAATAGCTGTGGGATCGGGGAAACGAGCGGGGCAATACCGTGCAAACGACGCTGAAATCCAAAGTCATCTTTCGCGGCACCGGACTGCATTCCGGGGCGCCGGCGACGCTGACCCTGCGTCCGGCCTCGGCCGAGCATGGCATATGGTTTCGCCGCACCGACATCGACGGCGTCGACACGCTGATCCCCGCCCGGTGGGACGCGGTCTTGCGCTCCCCCCTCTGCACTCGGCTGCAGAACGCCGCCGGCGTTGAGATCTCCACCGTCGAGCATGTCATGGCGGCCCTGGCGGGCTGCGGCGTACACAACGCCATGGTCGAGGTCGACGGACCCGAAGTGCCGATCCTCGACGGCTCTGCCGTGCCGTTCGTGCGCGGCATTATGCAGCGCGGCCTGCGCCGCCTTGATGCGCCCGTGCGCGCCTATAAGGTATGCGAGACGGTGAGCGTGACCGAAGGCGGCGCCACCGCGACCCTCAGCCCCGCGCAGGAAAGCCGCATCACGTTCGAGATTGACTTCGCCGACGTTGCCATCGGCCGCCAGCGCCTGTCGCTGAACATGGCCAACGGCTCCTTCGCGCGCGAGCTGAGCGACAGCCGCACCTTCTGCATGGACAAGGATGTGGAGGCGATGCAGGCCAGCGGCCTGGCCCTGGGCGGCGCGCCCGGCAAGAATGCCGTCGTCTTCGGCGCGGGCCGCGTGCTCAGCCCCGGTGGGCTGCGCCGCACGGACGAGCCTGTGCGGCACAAGATGCTGGACGCGCTGGGGGACCTGACCCTGGCCGGCGCGCCGATCATCGGCCTTTACACCGGCGTGCGTGCCGGTCACGCGCTGACCAACACGCTGCTGCGCAAGGCCTTTGCCACCCCCGGGGCACTGCGGATGGTCGTGTGCACCGAATCGCAAGCGGCGCGGCTCCCGGGCTATGGCCTGGTGTGGGACGAAATCCCGCAAGTCGCGTGAGCGCACCGCAAATCCCCATTTCACCTCGCCGCGCGAGATGCTACACCCGGCGCAGCGCGTGGCCACGGCGCGTTATCTAAGGGGGTTAGACATGAGCGGGTCAGCGTTGCGCAAGACGGGGGTTCGGGTCGTCACGGCAGCACTTCTGGCCGCTGCGCTAGCCGCGTGCAGCTCCAACGACCGCCCGCAGCAGGGCTCCATCTTCAACCGCTCCGACATCCCGCTCGAAACCTTCACGGCCGAGCAGATCTTCGGCCGCGGCGAGTACGAGCTGGAACGGCGCAACCCCGACCAGGCCGCCTTCTACTTCGCAGAGATCGAGCGGCTCTATCCCTATTCCGACTGGGCAAAACGCGCGCTGATCATGCAGGCCTTCGCCTACCACCGCGACCGGGACTATCCCAATTCCCGCTCCGCCGCGCAGCGCTTCATCGACTTCTACCCCGAGGACGACGACGCGGCCTACGCCCAGTACCTGCTGGCGCTCAGCTACTACGACCAGATTGACGAGGTGGGGCGCGATCAGGGCCTGACCTTCCAGGCGCTGCAAAGCCTGCGCGACGTGATCGAACGCTACCCGGACAGCGAATACGCCAAATCCTCCGTCCTGAAATTCGACCTGGCCTTCGACCACCTGGCCGGCAAGGAGATGGAGATAGGGCGCTACTATCTCAAGCGGCAGAACTATGCGGCCTCGATCAACCGCTTCCGCGTCGTGGTGGAGGATTTCCAGACGACCTCCCACACCGCCGAAGCGCTGCACCGGCTGGTGGAGGCGTATCTGTCCCTCGGCCTCAACAACGAGGCGCAGACCGCCGGCGCGATCCTGGGCTTCAACTACCAATCCACCGATTGGTACGAGGACAGCTATGCCCTGCTGACCGGCGTGGGGCTGGAGCCGCGGGTGATCGGCGACAACTGGCTGGCGCAAGTCTATCGCCAGATGATCCGGGGTCGCTGGCTCTAGGTAAAGCCCATGCTGCGCGGCCTCGATATTTCCAACCTGCTCATCATCGACAGGCTGGAGCTGGAATTCCAGCCCGGACTGAACGTGCTGACCGGAGAGACGGGCGCGGGCAAGTCGATCCTGCTCGACGCGCTGGGCTTCGTGCTGGGCTGGCGGGGGCGGGCCGATCTGGTCCGCCAGGGCGCCGCGCAGGGGGAGGTGACCGCTTGGTTCGACCTCGCCCCGGATCACCCGGCTCAGGCCGTGCTGGAAGAGGCCGGATTGCCCATCGGCGAC
>JBCDFL010000065.1:0-16420 GCA_039178165.1 Pseudomonadota bacterium
CCGACGCGACGCAATGTTCGCTGGCGTCGCGATTAACGAGACCGAAGGCCGCGCGGTCCTGCACACGGCTTTGCGCAATCTCGATGGCGGGCCGGTTCTAGTGGACGGCGCCGACGTCATGCCGGGCGTTTTGGACACGCTTGCTCGGATGGAGGCCTTTGCCACCGAGGTGCGCGCCTCCGCCATCACCGATGTGGTCAATATCGGTATCGGCGGCTCGGATCTTGGCCCCGCGATGGCGGCGCAGGCGCTTAGTCTCTACCACGACGGGCCGCGCGTGCATTTCGTGTCGAACGTGGACGGCGCGCATATCGCGGACACTTTGGCGGGTCTCGATGCGACATCAACGCTGGTGATCGTCGCCTCCAAGACCTTCACCACGATCGAGACGATGACCAATGCCCGCACCGCGCGGGCCTGGATGCTGGACCGCGGCGCGGAGCCCTATTTCGCCGCTTTGTCCACCAATTTGGAGAAGACGGAGGCCTTCGGCATCCCTGCGGAGCGCGTTTTCGGGTTCGAGGATTGGGTCGGCGGGCGCTACTCGATGTGGGGGCCCATTGGTCTGTCCCTGATGATTGCAATTGGCCCGGAGGCGTTCCGCGCCTTCCTGCGGGGCGGGCAGGCGATGGATGTGCACTTCCGCAGTGCGGAAGGCGCGGAAAATATGCCGCTGATGCACGCGCTTGTGGGGATCTGGCACCGGCAGGTGCTGGGCTTTGCGACCCGCGCTGTGCTGCCCTACGACCAGCGATTGGGGCAGTTGCCTGCTTACCTCCAGCAGTTGGAGATGGAGAGCAACGGCAAGTCGGTCGCGATGGATGGAACGGCACTGGATGTTCCTTCGGGGCCGGTCGTTTGGGGCGCGCCGGGCACGAACGGGCAGCACGCGTTCTACCAGCTGATCCACCAGGGCACCGACGTGATCCCCTGCGAGTTCATGATCGCCGCCGAAGGCCACGAGCCGGACCTCGCTCACCACCACGACCTGCTGATCGCCAATTGCCTCGCGCAGTCCGAAGCCCTGCTGCGTGGCCGCTCGCTGGAGGAGGCGCGCGCCAAGGTGGCGGGCCAGTTCGAAGGGGCGGAGCTGGAGCGTCAGGCCGCGCACCGCGTCTTTGCAGGCAATCGACCGTCCGTGACGCTGGCCTATCCGAAGCTCGATCCGTTCACGTTGGGCCAGATCATAGCGCTCTATGAACACAGGGTGTTCGTGGAGGGGGTGATCCTGGGCATCAATTCCTACGACCAATGGGGCGTCGAGCTGGGCAAGGAGCTTGCGACGGCGCTCAAGCCGGTAGTTGAGGGGGACGAGAGTGCCGACGGCAAAGACGGATCGACGGCGGGGCTTGTGGCGTTTTTGAGAAAGCACCGCCAGTAATCAGCGACCGGTGGCGGCTCGCTTCCCATGGCCCGGCGATGTCTTGGCCCGAGTGAAGACGATCCAAGTTCACTTGGCGAAAAACAACCCCCCCGGAGGGTCCCGGCCGCGCCAGGTGCACAGGCGGGCAGGGCAGCGCTAGTCTTGCACAGCCCCATCCGCGACCAGCCGCGCCCGGATGTCCTCGGGAATTGGCAACCGCGCCGATCCGTCCTGGCGCAGCAGCACCATCACGCACGAAAACGCCGCCCGCAGCGTGCCGCCGGCCCAAATCTCCTGGCTGAGCGTCATGGACGAGGTCCGGAGCGCCGTACAGGCGCAGGTCACGACATAGGTCTCGCCCCCGCGCAGCTCGGCGTGAAAGCGGATCTCGCCCGACCGGATCACAATCCGAGGGCTGGCCGTATCGTTCAGCAGGCCGATCCCGTAATGGGTCATGTGCCGGATGCGCAGCCGCTCGAACCAGACAAAGTAGCGGGTGTTGTTCACATGATCGAGGCTGTCGAGATCGTCGTGATGCACCACATCCGCCACGGCCAGCGGGGCCGGGTGCGGCAGGCCGGCGGCGCGCTGCTGGTCGGGGCTGAGAAGCGTGTGAAAGAGCACCATCGGACCTTGCGTAACCGCCGCTCCGCCGCCTTGCAAGCGCGCCGCCCCCTTGGCATCGTGCGCGGCAAGGGAGGATGGGCCGCGCCTGGATTTGCGCGGCGGGCAAGCCATGTCTCCAAGACAAAAGGGAGGTGCCCATGCTTGGCCAAATGATGCAATTTCCGCTGACGATCTCGTCGCTTCTGGACCACGCCGCGCGCTATCACGCCGCGACGCCCATCCACTCGGTCGAGACGGCCGGCGGGGTCGGACATTCGTCCTGGGGCGAGGTCGCGGACAACGCGCACCGCTTGGGGGATGTGCTGACGAAGCTGGGCCTCGCGCCGCAAGCCCGCGTGGCGACCATCGCCTGGAACAACCGCCGGCACCTGGAGATCTACTTCGGCGTCGCGTCCGCCGGCTTCGTCTGCCACACGATCAATCCGCGCCTGTTCCCCGAACAGCTCGTCTACATCATCAACCACGCCGAGGATAAGGCGATCTTCATCGACGCGACCTTCGTGCCGCTGATCGCCGCCATCCGCGATAAGTGCCCGGGGCTGGAGCATGTGGTGCTGATGGGGCCGCGGGATGACGCGGCGGCGGAAAAGATCGCGGGCCTCAAATTCTACGACGAGATGATCGCCGAAGGGGATGCGGACTTCGACTGGCCAGACCTGGATGAGAACACGGCCTCCTCGCTTTGCTACACCTCCGGGACGACGGGCAATCCGAAGGGCGTGCTCTATTCCCACCGCTCCACGGTGCTGCATTCCCTGGTGGCCGCGCTGCCCGATTGCCTGAACATCCACGCCCGCCACGTGGTGATGCCGGTGGTGCCGATGTTCCACGTCAACGCCTGGGGCACGCCCTATGCCTGCGCGTTGACCGGGACCAGCATGGTGATGCCGGGGCCGGGGCTGGACGGGGATAGCCTGGTCAAGCTGATCGACGATTACAGCGTCAGCGTTGCCTTGGGCGTGCCGACGATCTGGCAGGGGCTGCTCAGCGCGGCGGCCAAATCCGGCTCGAAGCTGGAGAGCCTGGAGCAGACGGTGATTGGCGGCTCGGCCTGTCCGCCCTCGATGATCGAGGCGTTCCGCGAGCAATACAGCGTGGAGACGATCCATGCCTGGGGCATGACGGAGATGTCTCCGCTCGGCTCGGTCAACAAGCCGCTGGCCAAGCACGCCGCGCTGCTCGAGGCAGAGCAGCACAAGCTGCGCGAGAACCAGGGCCGTCCGCCCTTTGGAGTCGACCTCAAGATCGTTGGAGAGAATGGCGAGGCGCTGCCGCACGACGGTGAGGCGCAGGGCGATCTGATGTGCCGCGGGCACTGGATCCTCGACAGCTATCTGGGCAAATCGGTCGAGGAGACGCTGACCGATGGTTGGTTCGACACGGGCGACGTGGCGACGATCGACGCCGATGGCTATGTGAGTATCAAGGACCGCTCAAAGGACATCATCAAGTCGGGCGGGGAGTGGATTAGCTCCGTCGATTTGGAGAACATCGCCATCGCCCATCCCGCGCTCGCCGACGCTGCCGTGATCGGCGCCCGTCACGAGAAATGGGACGAGCGGCCCGTTCTGGTCGCCGTCGCGGCCGAGGGTCAGAGCCCGAGTGAAGAGGACGTGCTGAGCGTCTTCGACGGGAAGATCGCCAAGTGGCAGGTGCCGGACAAGGTCGTCTTCACCGACGTGCTGCCGCGCAACGCGACGGGCAAGGTGCTGAAGCGCAACCTGCGGGATGAATTCGGTGAGGTGTTGATCGGGTAGTTAAAGCCTGGTTTTTTGAGCCTGCGAGGCGGCCTTTTCCCGGACGATGTTTTCGCCCAGTCCAAGCGGGCCGCGCGGGCGGCGTGGAACACGCAGACCGCAGGGGGGCGGCCTGCGTGTCGGCCTCCTCGCAGAGGCCTGTGAGCTAGGCCAATCGACCTCAGCAAACACGGGTTCCGTAGGGTGCGCATATTTATTGCGCAACGCCCCTAATATCGCCGCTCAGCCCAAAGCCGGCCGCGGGTGGCGTGGAACACGCCGCCCATGGGGGCGGACGGCGTGTAGACATCCTGCGGATGTCTGTGGGCTGAGCGCCTCTGGTTTTGGGAAATCGTCACGCTCCGACAAAAATGGGCGCCGATATCCCGGCGCCCTCTCGCATCTCCGTCGGATGGGCAATCTGCCCATCCATCGCTAGCCCACAAGGCCGCCATCCGTCCGGCGCACCGCCACGATGGCCGAGCGGGGCAGGGAGCCTTCCCCATCCGGGAACGGCGCGTCGGGGTGTTGGATACCCACGAACATCGTCCGGCGGTCGGTCGACCAGGTGAGGCCCGTCACCTCAGAGCCCTGAGGGCCGGTCAGGAAGCGGCGGATCTCGCCCGTCACGGGATCACCCGCGAGCATCTGGTTGTTGCCCATCCCGGCAAAGTCGCCTTCGTTGTTGTCTTTGCCGTCGGTCTGGATCCACATCAGGCCAGTCGTGTCGAACTGCATCCCGTCGGGCGCGTTGAACATATTGCCTTCGTTGATGTTGGCCGACCCGCCATAGGGCATGTCGCCGTGCACCGCCGGGTTGCCGGCCATGACGTAGAGGTCCCATTCGAACGTGTCCGCCGCGTGGTCGTCGCCCGCCGGGCGCCAGCGCACGATCTGGCCGTAATTGTTGACCTTGCGCGGGTTGGGGCCGTTGGCGGGGGTCGCGTCGCCGCCTGCATTGGGCTTCACGCCGCGGTTCTTGTTGTTGGTCAGGCAGCAATAGCCCTCCACCGCGACCGGGTTCACGGCGATCCATTCGGGCCGGTCCATGGTCGTGGCCCCAACGGCGGAGGCGGCTGTGCGGGTGAAGATGGCGATCTCCGCCGCGTCCATCCCGGTCGCTTCGGGCGTCAGGGCGACCCAGGCGCCGGACATGTCGTCATCGAAGCGCGCCACGTAAAGCTGGCCCTCGCGCAGGAGGGTGGAGGTGTCGCCGCCCGGCACGTAGATGTCCCGGCTGAGCCATTTGTACATGAACTCGCCCCGCTCATCGTCGCCCATATAGACGACCACGCGGCCATCGGGCGCGATCGCGCAGGCGGCGTTCTCGTGCTTGAAGCGGCCCAGGGCGGTGTGCTTGACGGGCGTGCTGCTGGGGTCCGCAGGGTCGATCTCGACGATGTAGCCGGCGCGGTGCGGCTCGTTCGGGTTTTTCGACACGTCGAACCGCGCGTCCCACTTGTGATAATCGTAGCCCCAGCCGTCCTCGCCAATGCCGTAGCGGGTGTAGCCCCCGGCGACGGCGCCTTCGGTCGGCAGACCGGCGGTGGCGCCGAAATAGCCGTTAAAGTTCTCTTCGCAGGTCAGGTACGTGGCCCAGGGTGTTCGGCCCGAGCCGCAATTGTTCATCGTGCCCAGTGATTGCATCCCGGTGGGGTCGGCCTCGGTCTTCAGCAGATCGTGCCCTGCGGCGGGTCCGTCGAGGACCATGGGCGAGTTGTGCGTGATCCGGCGGTTCAGCGGGCTGTCCACGACGACGGACCAGGCGCCGCCGTCTTGCGCCAGTTCCATGACCGACACGCCCTGGATGCTTTGCAACAGCAGGACATCGTCTGCAGAGGCGGGCACGCCCTCTTGGGCGGCGGGCAGGTTGGTCTTGCGGTTGGCATATTCGGAGTTGACGACCATAACGTCGCGCCCGCCGATGTGGAAGAGCTCCATCCCGTCGGTATTCTCGCCGAAGACGCGGGTCGCACCCTCGACCCCGTGGCCCGTAGCCGGGTCAAAGGCCGGCGCGTCGGAGAAGAGCGCATCGCCCCAGCGCACCAGCACGTCCCATTCGTAGCCCTCGGGCACGTGGACGGTGAAATCGGTCTGGACGGGCAGCTGGTCAAAGGCAAAGCGGCTGCTTTGCGCGGCATCGGCCACCATCGCGGTGCCCATCACCGCGGCGCCCGAGCCGAAGGCGAGTGTGCCGCCTAAAAAGCCGCGGCGGGAAATGGCGGCCTCGACCACGCGGTCGAAATCGTTCTCCGCCGGGCGGGGGAAGTTCAGCTCGTCCCAATCGTCGGCGCTGAGGGTGGTTCGGTCGATCTTGGTCATTGTCGTCTCCCTGGATCCGGGCGCGCCACCGCGCCCCGAAGACCGGCGTAAGGGGCGGGCCTAACACCTGTGTGACACAATGGCATCCGGGCGGGGCGCTGACCTGCGGCATTCGGACCCTGCAGGCGGCAGCCCCGCCTAACGCAGACGCAGGCTAGGGCGCAGCTGGGTGAAGGGGATTTGGCTCAGATCGCAGGGATTGGCGCCGGGGGCTGTCGCGAAAAGGATGTGGTTCGCGATGCGTTTGTAATCGGCCATGAAGTGGACCGCGCTTTTGACGCAGATGATGTGGTGGTCCTTGGGATCGAGGCCGAGGGTGCGGAACTGCTCTTGGTCCGCGTTCTGCACGCGGGTGGAGGTGACGCAGACCTGCACGCCGGTGCCGGTGAGGCGCAGGCGGGCCATGGGGCCAAGCTGCGCCTGGGCGCCGGAGTACATCGGGCCGGTGCAAGTGAAGGAGCCTTCTGACAGCGCTTCGACTTTGACAGAGGCGTCCAGCGGCGCGCTGAATTCGTCAAAACCGCCGCCGAGGGGCAGGGTGATGGTCGCGCCGACGCCTGCGGCATGAGCGGCTTCGGCGGCGGCGGGGTCGTAGAGCAGGCCCAGAATTGCGTCGGGAACTTGCGCGTCCAGCAGCGCGCGCAAGATGCCGGTCGTGTCGCCGGTGCCGCCCGCGCCGGGATTGTCTTGGGGGTCGGCGATGACGACGGGGCCGGGCAGGGTCAGGGCCTTGGCGACGGTCTCCGCGGCACTGAGCAGGTTCGGCTCGAACGCGTCTTCGGCGCGGGCGAGCAGGGCGGCGAGGCGGTCTGCCTCTGCGTCAGCCTCGGCCTGCGTATCCGCGTAAACGAAGAGCGACGGTCCGCAATCGGGCACGTCCGCGGGGGGAAAGCCGAGGGCCAGGTCAGCCGACAGCGCCGGTGAGGCGGCCACAGCGGCATAAAGCTCCGCGGCGGGGGCGCGTTCGGTGGTCTGGGCGGTGATCGGCACGATGTAGTCGCCCTGGCGGAAGGCCTTGGCGACCGGGCCGGCCAGCGCACGGTCCAAGAGACGCGCGGCGCGGGCGCCGGTCTCCGCCAGGTCGGTGTGCGGATAGGTGCGGTAGACAGTCACCACCGTGGCCGCGTCGAAGAAGGCGCGGCTGAGGTTGCCGTGCAAGTCCAGGCTGACGGCGATGGGCATGTCCGGGCCCACGGCGGCGCGCACGCGGGCGAGGATCTCCGCCTCCGCATCGGGATACGCGCGGGTCGTCATGGCGCCGTGCAGGTCAAGGTAGACGGCGTCGGGGGCCGCCTCGCGGATGCCTTGGACGATCTCGGCGGTGATGGCGTCGAAGGCATCCGCTTCGACGTAGCCGCCCGGCTCCGCGTAGCACCACAGGATCGGTGCGACCTCGTGCTTGCAGGCGCCCATGAAGCCCGACAGCGGCAGGTTCAGGCCCTGCATCCGCGCTGTGATGTCCGCGCCGCGGGTCATGCCGGGCCAGGCGCCTGCTGCCTCGAACCGCTCGAGCTCGGTGGGGAAGGGGGCGAAGGTGTTCGTCTCGTGCTGAAAGCCCGCGATGGCGATCCGGGTCATTGCGTGACCTCACCGCCCAGCACGGTGGCGAGGGGGACGACATCGCGGAGGGCGGCAGGCTCCACCGACAGCGGATCGCGGTCCAGCACGCAGAAATCGGCCCGCTTGCCCACGGTGATGGAGCCGACCTGATCCTCCAGCCCCAGCACATAAGCCGCGCCCATGGTGATGTTACGCAGGGCCTGGCCCACCGTGATCCGCTGATTGCGGCCCAGGATGCGCCCGCTTTCGGTCTGGCGCGTGACGGCCGCCCAGGCGGTGACGAGCGGCGCCATGGGCGTGACCGGCGCGTCGGAATGGATCGCGAAATCGGCGCCGAAGACGGCCCAGGCATCGGCGCAGGCGTCGATCCGCTCCGCCCGTTCGGGGCCGAGGGACTTGGTGTAGTGGATGTCCCCGAAATAGTGGATGTGGTTGGCGAAGACATTGACCGTCAGGCCCAGCGCGCGCATCCGGGTGAACTGGCTGAGATCGGCGAGTTGGACGTGCTCCAGCGTGTGGCGCAGATCGGGGTTGGGGCTGGCCAACATCGCGGCGCGGTAGGCGTCGATGGCCGCCTCGGACGCGGCATCGCCGTTGGTGTGGACATGGGTTTTGACGCCCGCGCGGTGCAAGGCCAGGACCGCCGCGCGGAAATGCTCCGGCTCCATGTTCCACATGCCGTTATCTTCCATCTGATAGTAGCCCGGCGCCTTCAGCAGGGCCGTGCCGCCCTGGATCGCGCCATCGGTAAAGAGCTTCGCGCGCCCCAGGAACAGTTTGTCCGTGCTGTGTGCGCGCAGGGCTACGGCGCGGGCGGCTTCCTCCTCCGGCGCGCCCTGCATGGCGTTCATGATGGGGACGTAGCGGGCGGGAAAGCTGGCCTCACCCGTCACTCGCGACAGCATCGCCACTTCGTCGTCGTAAAGGTCCGACAGCAGGTCCGCGACGGTCGTGACCCCGCAATTGCGGGCGATCTTGCCATAGTTGCGCACCGCCGCCTCGTCCGAGAGGTCCCCGAAGGCCGCGCCGGTGGCCTGCATCGCGGGGGCCATGGCGGCGAATTCCTGCAGCTCTCCGTTCGGGGCGCCGTCCGGCCCGCGCGTGACGCCGATCGTGTTGGTGTCCCGGGAGATCCCCGCGGCCTCCAGCGTGCGGCTGTTCGCGGTGGCGAGGTGGAAGTTGGAGTGGATCACCAGCACCTTGTGCTTGGTCGACACCTGGTCGAGGTGCTCTTTGTCCAGCCGCCGCCCGGGCAGGAAGTTAGGATCAAAGCCCCAACCGATCACCGGCTCCCCCTCGGGCGTGGTGGCAGCCACAGCGCGCAGCCGTTCGATCAACGCCTCCGCCGTCGGTGCGCCCTCCCACACCTTGCCGTCAGGATCCGTGCGGGCGTAGTGGCCGCAATAGGTGTTGCGCCAGACCCCGCCGGCGGAGACGTGGGCATGCGCCTCGATCAGGCCGGGCATCAACACGTGATCCGCAAAACGGTCGTCGACGGTATAGGGGCCCCAGCCGGCGGCGCAGTCGGGCCCGCCGACCGCCAGAACGACCCCATCCCGCACCGCGACGTGAGTCGCTTCGGGAATATTGTGGTCCATGGTGAGCACGCGGGCTGCCTTGAAAACGGTCGTCATGGGGGCCTCTTTACGTAAAGTCAGCTAAAATTCGGGGGGATACGCCAAAATCCTCGACAAGTCGGCTCCCGATTGCAGATCATCTTAAGGTCGGCCCCACGCGGGCGGCAATGACAAGGGTGAACCTCAAAGGAACAGGGAGTAATTTATGCAAACGATTTTCGGTATGCTCACAAGACGGGCGATGGTCGGCGCGCTGGCCGCGTTGCCCTTGGTCGCAGGCCTCAGCGCCGCGCCCGCCGCGGCGGAGACGGTGCTGCGGGTCGGGACGGATCAGGACCTCAAGAACCTCGACCCGATTTGGACGACGGCCTACGTCACCCGCAACCACGGCTACATGATCTACGATGTGCTGTTCGCGATGGACGCCGATTTCAAACCGCAGCCGCAGATGGTCGATACTTGGTCGACCTCCGAAGACGGTCTGGTCTGGACCTTCGTTCTGCGGGACGGTCTGACGTTCCACGATGGCGCGCCGGTGACGGGCGAAGATGTCGTCGCCTCGCTGAATCGCTGGGGCCAGCGGGACGGGATGGGCCAGCAGCTTTACGGCGTGATCGAGAGCCTGGAGGCGTCCGACGACAAGACGGTCGTTATGACCCTGTCCGAGCCCTATGGCCTGGTGCTGGAATCCATCGGCAAGCTTTCGTCGAACGTGCCGTTCATCATGCCCGCGCGCATCGCGGCGACAGACCCGTTCGAGCAGATCACCGAACATGTCGGCTCCGGCCCGTTCGTCTTCGAGGAAGACGAGTGGGTGCCAGGCAGCCAGGTCGTTTACTCCAAGTTCGCGGATTACTTGCCGCGGGACGAGCCGGCCTCCAACGCGGCGGGCGGCAAGGTCGTGTCGGTCGACAAGGTCATCCAGCAATACTTCCCCGATGCCACGACCGGCATGAACGCGATCATGGCCGGTGAGATCGACTATCACACCAACCCCGCGCCGGACCTCGCCCCGATCCTGGAGGGGAACCCGGACATCACGGTGAAGGTCACGGACCCGCTCGGCTCCATCGGCTTTGCTCGGTTCAACCACCTGCTGCCGCCCTTCGACAATGCGGACGTGCGCCGCGCGGCGATCAAGGCCATGAAGCAGGAGGACTACCTGGCCAGCGCCGTGGGCGATCCGCAATTCTGGAAGACCTGCTATTCGGTCTATCCGTGCGGCACGCTGCTGGAGAACGACACAGGCTCCGACGTGATGGCGACGGGCGATGTCGATGCGGCGAAGGCCGCGCTGGAAGAGGCGGGTTATGACGGCACCGAGGTGCTGATCATGCAGCCGACGGACATCGCGATCCTCAACGCCTTCTCGCTGGTCACCGCGGACAAGCTGCGCGCGGCGGGCTTCAACGTGAAGCTGGAGGCAATGGATTGGGCCACGCTCACCTCGCGCCGGGCACTGCGTGACCCGGTGGCCGATGGCGGCTGGAACATGTTCCACACCTGGTGGATCGGGCCGGACGTCGCGGACCCGATGGCGATCGCCTTCTCCGGCAACCCGGATGCCGGCTGGTTCGGCTGGGCCGAAGATGCGGAGCTGGAAGAGGCGCGCACCGCCTTTGCCAAAGCCGCGACGCTGGAGGAAAAGCAGGCTCTGGGCGCGCAAGTGCAAGAGCGTCTGTTCGCCATCGGCGCGTCGGGCCATCTGGGCCAGTTCTTCACGCCCGTGGCCTACCGCTCGAACGTGGCGGGGATCATTGAATCGCCGATCCCGCTTTACTGGAACATCACCCTGGAGTGATGCGGTGCGCGGGCGCGGTCCCTCCGCGCCCGCCGTTCGAGTGCCGGAGGGGCCATGACCTTCTATATCCTCAAGCGCCTGTTGATGACCGTCCCGGTCATGCTTCTGGTCGCGCTATTCGTCTTTTTGCTGCTGCGCCTGTCGCCGGGCGATCCGGCGGCGGTGATCGCGGGGGATTATGCCACGGCCGAAGATGTCGCGCGCATCCGGGCGCAGCTTGGTCTGGATGACCCGATCGTGGTGCAATTCGCGCGCTGGATCGGATCGCTCATCCAGGGGGACCTTGGCACCTCCATCTTCTCGCGCAAGCCGGTGGCGGAGCTGATCGGCCAACGGCTGGAGCCGACGCTGTTGCTCGCGCTGACGACCATCACCTTCTCCATCCTCGTCGCGTTGCCGCTCGGCACGCTTGCGGCCTACCGCGCGGGCACCTGGGTCGACCGGGCGGTCATGTTCTTCTCTGTGGGGGGCTTTTCGGTGCCCGTTTTCGTGCTGGGCTATATCCTGATCTACGCGCTGTCGCTGCAACTGGGTTGGTTCCCGGTGCAGGGCTACCGCTCCCCGTTCGAGCATGGGCTGGGCCCGTTCCTGCACCATATCGCCATGCCGACCCTGACGCTGAGCGTCATTTACATTGCCCTCATCGCCCGGATGACCCGCGCCTCCGTCGTAGAGACGCTGGAGGAAGATTACGTGCGCACCGCCCGCGCTAAGGGGCAAAGCGAGTTCAAGGTGCTGATGCGCCACGCCCTGCGCAATGCCGCCGTGCCCATCATCACCGTGATCGGCATCGGTATCGCGCTGCTGATCAGCGGGGTGGTGGTGACCGAAAGCGTCTACAACATCCCCGGCCTGGGGCGGCTGGTCGTCGATGCGGTGCTGGCGCGGGATTATCCGATCATCCAGGGGCTGATCCTGTTCTTCGCCTTCCTCTACATCCTTCTGAACCTCGCGGTGGACCTGACCTACTGCGTCTTTGACCCGAGGATTCGCTACTGATGTCTGACGCAACGCTTCCCGCCAGCCCGCAGCCGGATCGCATCAGCCTGTGGCGCATCGCTGCCAAGAACCGCAGCGTCTTCTGGGGCGGCTTGATCCTGGCTGTGATCGCCATTTTGGCCATCTTCGGCCCGTTTCTGGCCGGCAACCCGTTCGAGCTGAACGCGATGTCCCGCCTGAAACCGCCCGGGGAGTTTGGACTTTTCGGCACGGACCAGCTGGGCCGCGACGTCTTTGCCCGGGTCATCAACGGGGCGCGCATCTCCCTGACCGTAGGCCTCGCGGTGGCGGTGATTGCCGTGGCCATCGGCCTCGTGCTGGGGCTTGTGGCAGGATACGTGCGCTGGGCGGATGGCCTCATCATGCGGGCGATGGACGGGCTGATGGCCATTCCCGCGATCCTGCTGGCCATCGCGATGATTTCGCTGTCCGGCGCGACGCTGACCACGGTGATCGCAGCCATCGTGATCCCCGAAGTGCCCGTCGTCGTCCGCCTGGTCCGCTCCGTCGTTCTATCCGTGCGCGAGGAGGCCTATGTGGAGGCGGCGATTTCTGCCGGCACGCGCACCGGGGCCATCATGACCCGGCACGTGCTGCCCAACACCATCGCCCCGCTGATCGTGCAGGCGACCTATATCTGCGCCTCCGCGATGCTGACCGAGTCGATCCTCGGCTTCCTCGGCGCTGGCATTCCGCCGGAGATCCCATCCTGGGGCAACATCATGTCCGAAGGGCGCACGTTCTTCCAACTGACCCCATGGATCATCTTCTTCCCCGGCGCGGCGCTGGCGGTGACCGTGTTGGCGGTGAACGTGGTGGGCGACGGGCTGCGCGACACGCTCGATCCCCGGATCGCGAGGGCCATGCGATGAGCGCTATTCTCGAGGTCAAAGGCCTCACAGTCTCTCTGCCCAAGGGCGGGGACCGGGCCAATGCGGTCGAAGACATCTCTCTGACCGTCAACAATGGCGAGATCGTCTGCGTTGTGGGCGAGTCTGGTTCCGGCAAATCGGTCACGGCCTTCACGGTCATGGGTCTGCAGGACAGCCGCGCGCTGACCCCGGTGGCGGGGGAGATTCTGCTGGACGGGGAAGACGTGCTGAAGAAAACGCCCGCCCAGATGCGCCGCCTGCGGGGCGAGCGGATGGCGATGATCTTCCAGGAGCCGATGACAGCGCTGAACCCCGTGGGCCGGGTCGGGGACCAGATTGCGGAGATGCTGGAGATTCACACAAACCTCTCCGCCGCCGCCCGCAAGGACAAGGTGCTGGCGGCCATGGCGGACGTGCACCTGCCCGAGCCGGAGAAGATGTATCACAGCTACCCGCATCAGCTGTCGGGCGGGCAGCGCCAGCGGATCATGATCGCGATGGCCCTCGTGCTGGAGCCGGTTCTGCTGATCGCGGACGAGCCGACGACGGCGCTTGATGTCACGACGCAGGCGCAGATCCTCAAGCTGATCCGCGAGCTGCAAGAGACGCGCGGGATGGGCGTTTTGTTCATCACCCACGATTTCGGCGTGGTGGCCGACATCGCCGACCGCGTGCTGGTGATGAAGCAGGGCCAGATGATCGAAAGCGGCCCGGTGCGGCAGGTTCTGACCCAGCCCGAACACCCCTACACCAAGGGCCTGATGGAGGCGGTGCCCTCCATGACCCCGCCCGAACGCGCGCCCGCGGACGGCCCCGTCGCGCTGGAGGTGCGGGCGGTGCACAAGACCTATGGCGGCGGCGGCTTCCTGTCGCGCACGCGCGAGGTGAAGGCCGTGGACGCCGCCGAGTTCAAAGTGCGGCGGGGGGAAACGCTGGGCATCGTGGGCGAATCCGGGTCCGGTAAGTCGACCGTCGCGCGCTGCGCGATGCGGCTGATCGATCCGTCCTCCGGCGCGATCTTGGTTGGGGATATGAACATCGCCGAGCTCAGCGAGGACAAGCTGCGCCCGCACCGCCAGCAGATCCAGATGGTGTTTCAGGACCCGTACCGTTCGCTCAACCCGCGCCGTACTGTGGGGCAAGCGATTGTCGAGGGGCCGATGAATTACGGGCTGGGCGCCGAGGCGGCGATGGCCCGGGCGCAGGACCTGATGCGCTTCGTCGGCCTGTCGCCGGATGCGCTGGACCGCTTCCCGCACCAGTTTTCCGGCGGGCAGCGCCAGCGCATCTGCATCGCCCGCGCACTGGCGATGCAGCCCAAGGTGCTGATCGCGGACGAGGCGGTCTCGGCCCTCGACGTCTCCGTCCAGGCGCAGGTGCTGGAGCTGCTGGACAAGACGCGGGCGGAGTTCGATCTGGCGATGCTGTTCATCACCCACGATCTGCGCGTGGCCGCCCAGGTCTGTGACCGGATCATGGTGATGCAGAAGGGCCGCGTGGTGGAGGCGGGGCCGACGGCGGCGGTCTATGCCAACCCGCAGCACAGCTATACCCGCGCGCTGCTAGATGCAGCTCCGGGGCGCAGTATTTTTGCTCGATAACAGCGGGTTATCCGCCGAAGCTAAAAAGACACGTTAACTGCTCTCAGTGTAATCCGCCCCCGCTGGTCCGCGATATTTATCTGTCAGCTCCTCCGGGACCTCGCTGCCGTCCCACATGTGGATCAGCACCCCTTTGCGCCCGCTTTTGCCGCGCATATTGCGAATGTCGTCCTCCGACCGGGTCACGCGCTGGGACATTCGCAGGCCCCAATCGTGCAGGGCCTCGTAAAGGCCGGGCAGGGCCGGGTGATCGGGCCGGGTGCGGACCAGATCGTTCAACTCGCCCGGGTCCTCCGCCAGATCAAACAGCATGGGCCGCAGCCCCGGTGCGGCGCAGTGCATCAGCTTGTAGCGCCCGTCGAACACCATAAAGAGGCGCGCGTCCCGCGGCGAGAGGCCCAGCTTCTCACAGACCGGCTGGGCGGAGAAGTCGTATTCGCTGAAGGCATGGCTGCGCCAGTCGGGCACCTCGCCCCGCAGCCAGGGCAGGAGGGACCGCCCCTCGACAATGTGGTCCGGCACGGTGCCGCCCGCCGCCTCGATAAACGTCGCGGCAATGTCCACGCTTTCGACCAGCGCGTCGCAAGTCGTGCCGCGGGTCGCATCTGCCTCGGCCCGCGGGTCGTAGACGATCATCGGGATCTTGGCGGAGGGATCGTGAAACAGGTTCTTCTCCCCCAGCCAATGGTCGCCCAGATAGTCCCCGTGATCCGAGGTCACGACGATCATCGTGTCCTTATCCCGCCCCGTCGCCTCCAGATGTTCCAGCAGCCGGCCCAACTGATCGTCGCATTGCTTGATAAGGCCCATATAGGCCGGGATCACCTTTTCGCGCACCTCGTCCCGGGCAAAGGCCTGGCCCACAGGCCCGTCCATGAAGGCGCCGAAGACTGGGTGGGCATCGTCGCGCTCGCCCGGGTCGCGCACGGGCGGCAGGATGTGCTCGAGCCCGTACATGGCATGGTAGGGGGCCGGAACGATGTAGGGCCAGTGGGGCTTGATATAGCTCAGATGGGCGCAGAACGGCCCCTCCGCCTGGTCCAGAAAGCGGATCGCCTCAGACGTCAGCCAGGGCGTCTCGCTGTCCTCCTCGCGAATGTTGGCAGGCTTATCCGCGTTTTCGAACATCCAACCGCTGGCGATCTGTCCCTCCGCGACGCCTGCATTGGCGTGGTTCGCCCAGGGGTTGGTTCCGGGATAGCCCTGGGACTTAAGGTATTCGTTGTAAGGGCTTCTGCGCGCGTCGTAAAAGCCGTCCGGCCCCTCGGCCCACAGCCCATCATCGCGCACCCAAGCATCGAACCCGCATTCCGCCTGCCGCGCGCCAATGACGCTGTCCGGCTCCAGCCCCAGCCGCGCCATGCCTTCCGCATCGACGGTCATGTGCGTCTTGCCGATCAGCCAGCAGTCCATGCCCAGCTTGCGCAGATGATCCCCCAGCGTCTGCTCGCCCACCCGCAGCGGAAAGCCGTTCCAGTGCGCCCCGTGGGAGGAGGCATAGCGCCCGGTATAGAAACACATCCGGCTTCCCCCACAGATCGGGCTTTGCACGTAGGCGTTGGTGAACCGCACCCCTTTGGCGGCCACCCGGTCGAAGTTCGGCGTGTGCAGGTGCGGATGCCCTGCGCAGGACAGATAGTCGAAGCGCAGCTGGTCATACATGACGAAGAGGATGTTCATGCGGTGAACTGTGCCGCGGCGCCTCGCGGACGGCAACAGCCCTTCTTTGGGTAGCATATATCCCGGGGTCTGGGGCAGCGCCCCAGGCGGTTTTGAAAGAAAGTGCCGAAGATTGGAGCGGGTAACGGGAATCGAACCCGTAACTTAAGCTTGGGAAGCTCGCGTGATACCTTTTCACCATACCCGCGCTGGAGGTTCGGTCTAGGCCGCGCGGTCGGCGTCGTCAACGGGGCTTTGTCAGCCTATCTCGCGGCATGTGCAGTGATAAGGTGAATGCAGGCC
>JBCDFL010000066.1:0-16278 GCA_039178165.1 Pseudomonadota bacterium
CCCGCAGCAGGCGCCCGGTGCCCGCAAGGATCAGCGCCACGTCCTGCCGGAAGAAGAGAATCACGGCCCCCAGCGTGCCGACGTGGACAGCCACATCAATCACCAACCCTTGGTCCGCGACGCCCGTGACCTGCGGCAGCAGCACCAGGTGTCCAGACGATGAGATGGGCAGAAATTCGGTCAGCCCCTGAATGATGGCGACCAACATGAGATAGAAGAGAGACAAGCGCAGGCCTTTTTGCCCCTGTATACCCGCCACGCGCGGTGGGGGAAGGGACAAGGTAAGACCGGATCGGTCCTAAAATTTCATCTATTTTCGCAATTCCCGCCTCGGTTGCTGCCACGCAGCATTATTTAGGTCAGCAATTATGCCTTTTCACGCGCGAAAGACTTCTGTAAGGACGCCGGGCACGGCAGCAAAGAGGGTGTGATCGCCATGGCTAAGCAACCGATGTTGAAATTCGTCCAAACCCCTCGGGACATGCCCGAGAAGCGCGGCGCCGATGCGCGCCGTGACGACTTCAACGAAATCTACGCTGAATATGCTGACGCAAAGGCGAAAGAGCAGGCGAGCCGCTGCAGCCAATGCGGTGTGCCCTATTGCCAGTCGCACTGCCCGCTGCACAATAACATCCCCGACTGGCTGCGCCTGACCGCCGAGGGGCGTTTGCAGGAGGCCTATAATGTCAGCCAAGCGACCAACACCTTCCCGGAGATCTGCGGCCGCATCTGCCCGCAGGACCGCCTGTGCGAAGGCAATTGCGTGATCGAACAATCGGGCCACGGCACCGTCACGATCGGCAGCATCGAAAAGTACATCACCGACACTGCGTGGGAAGAAGGCTGGGTGCAGCCCATCCAGCCGGTGCAGGAACGCCCCGAATCCGTCGGCATCATCGGCGCGGGCCCCGGCGGCTTGGCTGCCGCGGACGTGCTGCGCCGAGCTGGGGTGCAGGTGACCGTTTATGATCGCTACGACCGCGCGGGCGGCCTGCTGACCTACGGCATTCCGGGCTTCAAGCTTGAGAAAGACGTGGTGATGCGCCGCAATGCGCAGTTGGAAGCGGGCGGCGTGACCTTCCGGCTGAACTGTAATGTGGGCGAGGACATCACCTTCGACGAGATCCGCAGCGCGCATGACGCCGTCATCATCGCGACAGGCGTCTACAAAAGCCGCGATCTGGAGCTGCTCAACGGTGAGGCGAAGGGCATCGAGCGGGCCATCGACTTCCTGACGGCGTCCAACCGCAAAAGCTTTGGCGACGCCGTCGAAGAATTCGATTCTGGCCGGCTGAACGCCGCGGGCAAGCGCGTTGTCGTCATCGGCGGCGGCGACACCGCGATGGACTGTGTGCGCACCTCGATCCGCCAGGGCGCGACCAGCGTGAAGTGCCTGTACCGCCGCGACCGGGCGAACATGCCTGGCAGCCAGCGCGAAGTGCAAAACGCGGAGGAAGAGGGCGTCGTCTTCGAATGGCTGAGCGCGCCCAAGGGCTTCACGACGGACGGCGATCAGGTCTCCGGCGTTATGGTGCAGAAAATGCGCCTGGGCGCCCCCGATGCCACCGGCCGCCAGACCCCCGAAGTGATCGAAGGTGCGGATGTCGTCGAAGACGCCGACCTCGTCATCAAAGCGCTGGGGTTCGAGCCCGAAGCGCTGCCCAAGCTTTGGGACACCGACGGCCTGGAAGTGACCCGCTGGGGCACCGTGAAGGCGGAGTTCGAAAGTGGGCGCACGGCGCTGGACGGTGTCTACGCCGTGGGGGACATCGTGCGCGGTGCGTCCCTGGTCGTGTGGGCGATCCGCGACGGGCGCGACTGCGCCGAGGCGATCCTGAGCAACCTGGCCGCGCACGCGGTCGCTGCGGAATAGCCAAGCGGGCGGACAGGTGAACAAGCTGGTTCGGAAATTCGGTATCGTGCGTCGCATCGAAACGGACGACCTGGAGGTTTGGGTGCACGAGGGTGCGGCCCCCTCCGGCCAGCTTGTCGTGTCCTTCTCCTCCGTTGGGCCAAACCCTGATGTCGTGCCGCCGGTGGAGTTTCCGCGCCTGGCGACCGCCGACGGGCAGGGCCACGCGCTGTTCATCGTCGACAAGACGCGGTCCTGGCTCAACGCGCCGGGTCTGCTGGAGCGTGTGGTCGCGCAGATCGAAGCGCAGGTGCAGGCCACGGGTGCCGACCGGGTCGTGACCCTCGGCAACTCGATGGGCGGCTATAATGCCGCCCTGATCGCGGGCTTTACCAAGGTGGACGTCGCGCTGGGCTTTTCTCCGCAGGCGACGGTGCACCCCGATGTGGCGGGCGACGACCTGCGCTGGCCGCGCTACCGCATCGATATCGAAGATCACCGCTTCGAGGGGTTGCACAAGCACCTGAGTGAGACCTGCACTTATATCGCGATCTACGGCGACCGCCCGCGTGAGGCGCCGCAATTCCGCCGCTTCCCCGATGCGCCGAACACCCACGTGGTGATGTTGCCGGGGCACGGTCACGGCACAGCCTTCACGCTCAAGGCCAAGAACCTGCTGGGTGCGGCGGTGCATACGGCGTTCGCGGGCGACGTGGACGGGCTGCTGGCCGCCCTTGGCCCCAAGCTGGGCGCCGTGCTGCGGCGCCCTGGTCAGGTCGGTCTGCGGGATATCGCGACCAAGGCGGGCGCGATGGAGCGCGCCGCGCGCGAAGCCATCGCCAGCGGGGAGCTTCACGTTGATTAGGCTCGCTTTCCTCGCCCTGCTTCCCGTCGCTGCCGCCGCGCAGGAGGCGGAGGTGTTTGTGCCGCCCGAAGGCTGCACCGGCACGCTGACTGTGCAGTCGGCCAATTGCCAGGTCTCCAACATCTATGTCTGCGACGCGGACGTGGCCGGGCACAATTGGCGGATGGTGTTCGACCGCGAAGGCGCGCTGTTCCTCAGCAAGATCGACGCGGAAACCCAGTGGCTCGAAAGCTACGATTTCGATCCCGGGCGCCGCAACGTGCTGCGCCAGCCCGCAGATGATCCGGCCAGGCTGACCGAGCTGCTGGAGACCGGGACCGACAGCTACGACTTCGTTCAGTCCATGGGCGGCGACATCGTCCGCATCGTGGGCTTCGACCGGCTGACCGGGGACGATGCCGTCATCGACGGAGAGCCGCTGCTCGGCACCGAGTTTTCCGCCCGGTACGAGGGCTTTTCCGGCACCTACCTTCGGGTCGAGGGGCGGGAATACGTGTCCGTCCGGCACCGCCGTTTCATCGGTGGCACCATTACCCGCATCATCGGTGACACCCGCCGCGACGAAGACCAATCGCCCGTCGAATTCGTCTATCCAGGCGAGCCGGGCTTTTTCACCCAAACCCCGCTTTATGGCTGCGCGGCGCAAGTCGCGCGCTTCGATGTGACAGGAGAGAGAGAATGACTAAATACGACACCGCCTGGGCACAAGCCGAAGAAACAAAACGCGCCTGGATGGCGGAAAACGGTCTTTATTCCGAAGCCGAAGAGCATTCGTCGTGCGGCGTCGGCCTGGTCGTCAACGTCGATGGCGCGCGCACCCGCGCGGTGGTCGAGAATGGGATCAAGGCGCTGAAGGCGATTTGGCACCGCGGGGCGGTCGACGCGGACGGCAAGACCGGCGATGGCGCGGGCATTCACGTGCAGATCCCTGTGCCGTTTTTCTACGATCAGATCGAGCGGACGGGCCATAAGCCGAACAAGGACCAGCTGATCGCCGTCGGTCAGGTCTTCCTGCCGCGCACCGATTTCGGGGCCCAGGAAACCTGCCGCACGATTGTCGAATCCGAAGTGCTGCGCGAGGGCTACTATATCTATGGCTGGCGCCACGTGCCGGTCGACATCACCTGCCTGGGTGAAAAGGCCAACGCGACCCGGCCTGAGATCGAGCAGATCCTGATCTCCAACACCAAGGGTGTCGACGAAGAGACCTTCGAGCGGGAGCTTTACGTCATCCGCCGCCGGATCGAGAAGGCGGCGGCTGCGGCGGGGGTCAACGGCCTCTACATTGCGTCGCTATCCTGCCGGTCGATCATCTACAAGGGCATGATGCTGGCCGAGCAGGTGGCGGAGTTCTACCCCGACCTAATGGACGAGCGGTTTGAGAGCGCCTTTGCCATCTACCACCAGCGCTACAGCACCAACACGTTCCCGCAATGGTGGCTGGCGCAGCCGTTCCGCATGCTCGCCCATAACGGTGAGATCAACACCCTGAAGGGCAACCTGAACTGGATGCGCAGCCACGAAATCCGCATGGCCTCCGGCGCGTTCGGAGACATGGCCGACGACATCAAGCCCATCGTGCCGGGCGGCTCGTCCGACTCCGCCGCTTTGGACGCTGTGTTCGAAGTGCTCGTGCGCTCGGGCCGCAATGCGCCGATGGCCAAAACGCTGCTGGTGCCGGAGTCGTGGTCCAAGCAGGCGATTGAGCTGCCACAGGCGTGGCGCGACATGTATTCCTACTGCAACTCGGTGATGGAGCCGTGGGACGGTCCCGCCGCGCTCGCCATGACCGATGGCCGCTGGGTCTGCGCCGGCCTCGACCGGAACGGCCTGCGCCCCATGCGCTACGTCCTGACGCGAGACGGCATGGTCATTGCGGGCTCCGAGACGGGGATGGTCCCGCTGGAGGAAGCCAACATCGTTGAAAAAGGCGCCCTGGGCCCTGGCCAAATCCTGTCCGTCGACATGCAGGAAGGCACGCTTTTCCACGATACGGAGATCAAGGACAAGCTGGCCGCCTCCCAGCCCTTCGGTGACTGGGTTGGCAAGATCAACGACCTGGAACCGGCGATTGCGGGTGTGACGGAGCACGCGGTGTTCGACGGGGACGAGTTGAAGCGGCGCCAGATCGCCGCCGGCTACTCCATCGAAGAGCTTGAGCAAATCCTCGCCCCCATGGCCGAAGACGCCAAGGAGAGTATCGCGTCGATGGGCGACGATACGCCTTCGGCGGTCCTGTCCAAGAAGTATCGCCCGCTGAGCCACTTCTTCCGCCAGAACTTCAGCCAGGTCACGAACCCGCCCATCGATAGCCTGCGCGAATACCGCGTGATGAGCCTCAAGACGCGGTTCGGCAACCTCAAGAATGTGCTGGACGAGAGCAGCGCGCAAACGGAGATCATCACCCTCGACAGCCCCTTCGTCGGCAACGCGGCGTGGCAGAAGATCTGCGAGTATTTCAACGCCTCCCTGGTCGAAATCGACTGTACGTTCGAGGCGGGGCCGGGCGCGCTGAACGCCGGTCTGCAGCGCATTCGTGAAGAGGCGGAGGATGCCGTTCGCTCCGGTGCGGGACACATCGTGCTGACCGATCAGCACTCCAGCGCGGACAAGATCGCGATGCCGATGATCCTGGCGACCAGCGCGGTGCACAGCCACCTGACGCGCAAGGGTCTGCGGACGTTCTGTTCACTGAACGTGCGCAGCGCCGAGTGCATCGACCCGCATTACTTCGCCGTTCTGATCGGTTGCGGCGCCACGGTCGTGAACGCCTATCTGGCCGAGGATTCGCTCGCAGACCGGATTGGCCGTGGCCTGCTGGACGGCACGCTGACCGAAGCTGTCGCGCGCTACCGGGCGGCCATCGACGCGGGTCTGTTGAAGATCATGGCGAAGATGGGGATTTCGGTGATCTCCTCCTATCGTGGCGGTTTGAACTTTGAGGCTGTCGGCCTCAGCCGCGCGATGGTGGCCGAATACTTCCCCGGCATGACTAGCCGCATTTCCGGCATCGGCGTGACGGGCATCCAGTCCAAGGCCGAAGAGGTCCACTCTCAGGGTTGGGCGGGCGGCAACGTGCTGCCCATCGGCGGCTTTTACAAGGCGCGTAATTCGGGTGAGACGCACGCCTGGGAAGCGACGTCCATGCACATGATGCAGACGGCCTGCACCCGCGCGTCCTACGCGATGTGGCAGCAATACAGCGCCAAGATGCGCTCCGGCCCGCCGATCCATCTGCGCGACCTTTTGGACATTAAACCGCTGGGCGCGGCGATCCCGATTGAGGAGGTGGAAAGCATCACCTCCATACGGAAGCGTTTTGTCACCCCCGGCATGTCGCTGGGCGCGCTGTCGCCCGAGGCGCACAAGACGCTGAACGTCGCGATGAACCGCATCGGGGCGAAGTCGGACTCGGGCGAAGGCGGGGAAGATCCAGCGCATTTCCATCCGGAGCCGAATGGCGACAACCCGTCGGCCAAGATCAAGCAGGTCGCCTCTGGCCGCTTCGGCGTCACCGCCGAGTACCTGAACCAGTGCGAGGAGCTGGAGATCAAGGTCGCCCAGGGTGCCAAGCCTGGTGAGGGCGGCCAGCTTCCGGGCATGAAGGTCACCGACCTGATCGCCCGCCTGCGGCACTCGACCAAGGGCGTGACGCTAATCTCGCCCCCGCCGCACCACGATATCTACTCGATCGAGGATCTGGCGCAGCTGATCTACGACCTCAAGCAGATCAACCCGCGCTGCAAAGTGACGGTCAAGCTGGTCGCCTCCTCGGGCGTTGGCACGATTGCCGCCGGCGTGGCGAAAGCGAAGGCAGACGTTATCCTGATCTCCGGCCACAACGGCGGGACGGGCGCGTCCCCGGCGACGTCCATCAAATACGCTGGTCTGCCTTGGGAAATGGGTCTGACCGAGGCGCATCAGGTCCTCGCCATGAACAACCTGCGCTCCCGCGTGACGCTGCGCACCGATGGCGGCTTGCGCACCGGGCGGGACATCGTCATGGCGGCGATGATGGGGGCCGAGGAGTACGGCATCGGCACCGCCGCCCTGATCGCGATGGGCTGCATCATGGTGCGCCAGTGCCAGTCCAACACCTGCCCCGTGGGCGTTTGCACGCAGGACGAAGACTTGCGCGCCAAGTTCACCGGCAATGCGGACAAGGTCGTGAACCTGATCACCTTCTACGCGCAGGAAGTGCGGGAGCTGCTGGCCAGCATCGGTGCGCGCTCGATGGACGACGTGATCGGACGCGCGGACCTTCTGGCGCAGGTCAGCCGTGGCTCTGCTCACCTCGACGATCTGGACCTGAACCCGCTGCTGATTACTGTGGATGGGGCGGCGGACATCGTCTACGACCGCGACCGGATGCGGAACGAGGTGCCGGACACGCTCGACGCGCAGATCGTGCGGGATGCCGCGCGCTTCTTGCAGGACGGTGAGAAGATGCAGCTGTCCTATGCGGTGCAGAACACGCACCGGACGGTCGGCACGCGCACGTCCAGCCACATCGTGCAGAAGTTCGGGATGCGCAACACGCTGCAACCCGACCACCTGACGGTGAAGCTCACCGGCTCCGCGGGCCAGTCACTTGGCGCCTTCGCGGCGCCGGGGCTGAAGCTAGAGGTCAGCGGGGACGCCAACGACTACGTCGGCAAAGGGCTGAGCGGTGGTACGATCGTGGTGCGCCCGCCCATGGCCTCGCCCATCGTGGCAGCGGAAAACACGATCATCGGCAATACGGTGCTGTACGGTGCCACCGAAGGCTACCTGTTCGCAGCCGGGCAAGCGGGTGAGCGCTTTGCCGTCCGCAACTCCGGCGCGAAGGTCGTGATCGAGGGCTGCGGGTCCAACGGGTGTGAGTACATGACCGGCGGCGTTGCCGTCATCGTGGGCGAGATCGGCGCGAACTTCGGTGCCGGGATGACCGGCGGCATGGCCTATGTCTACGATCCCGACGGCACTGCGCTTGACATGATGAACCTGGAAACGCTCGTGACCTGCTCGGTGACAGTGCCCCATTGGCAGACCCAACTCGAAGAGCTGCTGGAGGCGCATCTGCGCGAGACCGGCAGTGCCAAGGTCGCGGATCTGCTACAGCATTGGGACACGGAGCAGGGCAAGTTCCTGCAGATCTGCCCGAAGGAGATGCTGGCCCACCTGCCCGCGCCGCTGTCCCACGACCAAGGGGCAATTCCGGCGGAGTAAAGCCGCGGGACAGACGAAATCAGCCGGGCGCGCGAAACCTTTCGCGCGCCCGGATCGTTTGATGGCACCGCATGTGTTGGACAACGCCCCATGATCAGATTTGCTTTCACCTTTATCGCCGCCTGTCTACTTGCCGGCGCCGCGGCGGCGCAGGACCGGCCGCGCCTTCTGGCCATGGGGGATTCGATCATGGCCTGGAACAGCTTTTCCGGGCGGTCCATCGGGCACGCGGCGGCCCGCGCTTTGGATGCGGACCTGACCCGCGTGGCCCGCGCTGGCGCCCAGTTCACCAATGACAGCGGTCTTGGCCGCGCTGCCGGCTTCGACATCCGCGCGCAATATCCAGGCGGTCGGTTCGACGTCATCCTGATCAACGGCGGCGCCAACGACATGGGCACCGATTGCGATTGCCGGTCCTGCACGCCCGTCCTCGACGCGCTGATCGCGCCCCATCCGACCGGTGAGGTGCCGGCCTTGCTAAGCCAATTGACGGCGACCGGGGCGGAGGTGATCTGGGTCGGCTATTACAAGACGGCGTTCAGCCGGGCCTTCTTGGGCTGCACGCCCTTTTTCGACGAGATGGAAGCCCGGCTGGCCCGTCTGGCCGGCCGCACGGACGGCCTCACGTTCCTGGACAGTGAGGTGGCGATCGACCCCCGCCAGCGCGCAAATTTCGCCGCCGACGCGCTGCATCCCTCGCCCAGGGGCAGCGCACGGATCGCGGCGCTTGTTGCGCAGCGGATCGGCGGGCTATGACGCGGGCATGGCCCGGAAAAAAGCCAAGACCAAACGATCCTTTACCCCGCTGCGCTGGCTGCGGCGCTGGGTGTTTCGCGCCGTTATCGCCGTCGCTGTCCTTGCACTGCTTTTGATCGCGGCGGGCGCCGTTCTGAACCCGCCCACGACCCCCTACATGTTCAGCGAAAGCCGCCGCTTGGGCGGCGTGTCGCAGGATTGGACCCGGATGGAGGATATCGCCCCCGTCATGGCCCGGGCGGCCGTCGCGGCGGAGGATGCGAATTTCTGTCTGCATTGGGGCTTCGACGTCGCCCAGATCCGCGCGGCGATCGAAGAGGGCGCTGGGCGCGGCGCCTCTACCATCAGCCAGCAAGTGGTCAAGAATGTCTACCTCTGGCACGGGCGGTCCTGGCTGCGCAAAGGGCTGGAGGCCGGTTTAACCCCGCTGATGGAGGCGATTTGGACCAAACGGCGGATCGTAGAGGTCTACCTGAACGTCGCGGAGTTCGGGGAAGGCGTGTTCGGTGTCGGCGCGGCGAGTGAGGCGTTCTTCGGCAAGGCGCCCGCCGACCTCACGGCGTCCGAAGCGGCGCGGCTTGCTGCGGTGTTGCCGAACCCGAAAGGGCGGTCGGCCACCAGCGGCTCCGCCCGCGCGCGGTCCATTGCCGACGGCGCCGCGACGATTGACGCGGACGGGCGGGCGGCCTGTTTCCAGGATTGAGGCGACAGCCGCTTTGGTGCATGACGGGACGATATCCCGCACGATTGGTCCCATGGCGCGCCTATACCACGTTCCCCTATCCCCCTTTTGTCGCAAGGTCCGTCTAAGCCTTGCCGAGAAGAAGGTCGAGGTCGAACTGGTCGAGGAGCGGTATTGGGAGCAGCAGCCGGACTTCATGCGCCGCAATCCGGCGGGCAAGGTGCCCGTTCTGCGCATCGACGATCTGACACTAACGGAAAGCGCGGCGATCTGCGAATACCTCGAAGAAACGCGGCCCGAGCCCGCCTTGCTGCCCCAAGGCGCCGCGGCCCGGCAGGAGGTTCGGCGCCTCGTCAGCTGGTTCGACGACAAGTTCCACAACGAGGTGACGTCGAAGCTGCTTTACGAGCGGGTGAACCGCAAGCTGACCGGTCAGGGCTATCCCGATTCCGGCAACGTGAAGGCCGGTGCGAAAGCGATCAAATATCACCTCGACTATATGACATGGCTACTGGATCACCGCCGCTGGCTGGCCGGGGACGGTATGACGCTTGCCGATTTCGCGGCGGCTGCACATCTGAGCGCGCTGGACTATATCTCGGACGTGGACTGGAACCGCAGTGAGGTGGTCAAGGATTGGTACGCCAAGATCAAAAGCCGCCCGGCCTTTCGCGGGATCCTCGCCGATGTGGTGCCCGGGTTCCGCCCGCCGCGGCATTACAACGACCTGGATTTCTGATGGATGAGCCGGGACCGAGGGGCCAGCCCCTCGGGCTCCCCGGAGTTGTTTTCGCCAAGTGAAAGGGATGCAAGCGCTCAAGGATCAGTTGGTTGCGCGGGCCCTGGATGAGGGCTTTGTCGCCGCGCGCGTGTGCCGCCCCGATGCAGTGCCGCAGGTGGCGGAACGCCTTGCGGCCTTTGTTGCGGCGGGGCGGCACGGGCAGATGGGCTGGATGGCCGAGCGTATGGCGTGGCGCGGTGATCCGAGCGCTTTGTGGCCCGCGGCGCGCTCGGTCGTGATGCTGGCCGAAAGCTACGCGCCGGAGCAGGACCCGCTGGCCGTGCTGGAGCGGCCGGAGCTCGCCGCTGTCAGCGTCTACGCGCAGGGGCGCGATTACCACGATATCGTCAAGAAGCGGCTGAAGCGTCTGGGGCGCTGGTGGCTCGATCAGGCGGGGGGCGAGATCAAGGTCTTCGTCGACACCGCCCCAGTGCCGGAAAAGGCGTTAGGGGAGGCCGCAGGTCTTGGCTGGCAGGGCAAACACACCAACCTTGTGAGCCGGGAGTGGGGCAATTGGGCGTTTCTAGGAGCGCTGTTCACCACGGTTGAGTTGGACCCGGATCCGCAGGAGGTCGACCATTGCGGGTCGTGCCGGGCCTGTCTGGACGTCTGCCCCACGGATGCGTTTCCCGCGCCTTACCAACTCGATGCCCGGCGGTGCATTTCCTACCTCACGATCGAGCATAAGGGCCCGGTGGACGACGCGCTGCGTCCGGCTTTGGGCAACCGGATCTATGGCTGCGACGACTGCCTGGCGGTGTGCCCCTGGAACAAGTTCGCGCAGACGGCGAGCGATCTGCGGTATCTGGGCAAGGTCGGTGCGCCGCCGCTGGAGGAGTTGGCCGCGCTGGACGATACTGCATTCCGCGCGCGGTTTTCAGGCTCTCCGATCAAGCGGATCGGGCGAGATCGGTTCGTGCGGAATGTCCTGTATGCAATTGGGAACTCTGGTTTGCCCCACCTTCGGGAGGCCGCTCAGGCGCGGGCCGAAGACGCCGATCCGTCGGTCGCTGACGCTGCGCGCTGGGCGGTGACGCGATTGGACAAGACCCGCGGCGCCTAGACCGGCATCAGGGCGCAGGACGAAGGAGGCGCAGATGCTGCTGGGTGTGGATACGGGCGGGACCTATACCGACGCCGTGCTGATTGCAGAAGACCGGGTCGTCGCCTCGGCCAAGGCCCTCACCACGCGGCACGATCTGGCTATTGGAGTTGGCGAAGCGGTGCGGGCTGTTCTGCGTGACGCCGACGTGCCGGCGGCTGCGGTGCAGATGGCTTCGCTGTCGACGACGCTCGCCACCAATGCGCTGGTGGAGGGGCAGGGCGGGCGCGTGGGTCTGATCCTGATCGGAATGGCGGGTGCGGATCTGGACCGGCACGGCCTGACAGAGGCGCTGCGCGGTGATCCGGTGCTGCATGTGGCGGGCGGCCACCTGCACAGCGGGGATGAGGCCGCACCGCTGGACGAGGCAGCCCTGCGCGCCTTCCTGGCGGAGACGGGCGCGGGTGTCGGCGCCTTTGCGGTCGCTGCGCAATTCGCAGTCCGCAACCCGGCGCACGAGCAGCGCGCGGCGGCACTGGTGGCGGAGGTGACGGGCCGCCCCGTCAGCGCCTCGCACCAATTGTCAGCCAAGCTCGGCGGGCCGAAGCGCGCGCTTACCGCGCTGCTGAACGCGCGTCTGGTGGCGATGATCGCGCGGCTGATCGGCCGGGCCGAAGATGTGCTGCGCGACATTGGCGTCACCGCACCGATGATGGTCGTACGGGGAGATGGCGCGCTGATGTCGTCGGCCCAGGCCACCGCCCGGCCGATCGAAACGATCCTGAGCGGCCCGGCGGCGTCATTGGTCGGGGCGCGTTGGCTGACGGGGGTCACCGATGGCCTGGTCAGCGACATCGGCGGAACAACCACCGATGTGGCGATGCTGCGCGCCGGGCGGCCGGCCATCGATCCGGCGGGGGCACGGGTGGGCGCGTTTCGCACGATGGTGGAGGCTGTCGCCATGCGTACCACCGGCCTGGGCGGCGATAGTGAGGTACACCGCGCCGATGGGCTCGCGGGCGGCGTGACCTTGGGTCCGCGCCGGGTTCTGCCGATCTCACTGATCGCAGCGGAGGCGCCAGAGGTCGTTGTTCCAGTGCTTGAGGCTCAGATGCGCACTGCGGTTCCGACGGATCAGGATGGCCGTTTCGTACGTGCGGTGCAGGGGCAGACGGCGGAAGGTCTGGCCCCGCGGGAGGCCGCGCTACTGGACAGGATCGGCCATGCGGTGCACCCGCTGGGGGACATTTTGCGCAGCCGCATGGATCACGCCGCGCTGAAGCGGTTGATCGAACGGGGGCTGGTTCAGGTTGCCGGAGCGACGCCTTCGGATGCGGCCCACGTGCTGAGTATGCTGGATGTCTGGGACCGGCATGCCGCTGCCCTCGCGCTCGGGCTGATGGCGCGGCGCCGGACTGGCGCGGGCTTGCCGCTGGCTGACGGGCCGGAAGCGCTGGCGCGCATGATCGTCGATCAACTGACTCACCAGACCGGTCTTGCCCTGCTGGAGGCCGCATTTGCCGAAGAAGGGGATTGGGCCGCGCCGTCCGAAGATTTGGCGCGTCATGCGCTGATGCAAGCCGGCTTGCGGCAGCATCGGAACGTGCTGCGCCTGGATACGGGGCTGGCGGTGCCTGTGGTGGGTCTGGGCGCGTCGGCGCCGACCTATTATCCGGCGGTTGGTGACCTGGTGGGCTGCGAAATGGTGCTGCCATCCCATGCGGGCGTCGCCAATGCGGTGGGCGCCGTGGTGGGCCAGATCGCCGTGCGCCGGCAGGGTACCGTATCCGCGCGAGGGGCAGGGAAAGTGCGCGCCCATTTGCCAAGCGGCCCGCAGGATTTTGCGACCCGGGCCGACGGCTTACACGCCCTGGAAGAGGCGTTGACCCAAGACGCAAAAAAAGCCGCGACCCAGGCGGGTGCGGCGGATGTGAGCATCCATGTCGCCCGCGACGTGCGCGAAGCAGAGGTCGAGGGCAACACGGTCTTTGTCGAAGCGGTCGTGACAGTTGAGGCGTCGGGGCGTCCCGCCCTCGCTCAATCCGAACCCGCGTAGGTCAGAGCGGGCTGCGGCCACGCACCGCGCGGGCGATCATTGCGACGACGAAGAGGACCAGCGCGATCACAAAGATGGTTTGCGCAATGCCGGCCGACGCGGACGCGATGCCGCCAAAGCCGAGAAGTGCGGCGATCAGCGCCACGATAAGGAACGTAAGGGCCCAACCAAACATGATAAATCTCCTTTGTTTGGCTCAGGTGTCTGTGTAGCCTTAACCAAACAAAGGGGCGCTTGGTTCCGCAGTGCTACTCCGCCGCGCGTTTCGGAAGGACCCAGCCAGGCCTTGGGAAGTGACAGGTATAGCCGTTCGGGAACCGCTCCAGGTAGTCCTGATGCTCAGGCTCCGCTTGCCAGAAATCGCCCACGGGCTCGACCTCCGTCACGACCTTGCCGGGCCAGATGCCGGAGGCTTCCACATCGGCGATCGTATCGTGGGCCACCTGTTTCTGCGCGTCATCGACATAGTAGATGGCGGAGCGGTAGCTGAGACCGACATCGTTGCCCTGGCGGTTCAGCGTCGTGGGATCGTGGATTTGAAAGAAGAATTCCAGCAGCTGGCGGAAGGTGATGCGCGCGGGGTCGAACAGGATCTCGATCCCCTCGGCGTGGGTACCATGGTTGCGATAGGTCGCGTTGGGCACGTCGCCGCCGGTGTAGCCGACGCGCGTCGCTTCCACCCCCGGCAGTTTCCGGATTAGGTCCTGCATTCCCCAGAAGCAGCCCCCGGCGAGAACGGCGCGTACGGTCATGCCACATCCTCCACTTGGTCAAGGTATATGCCATAGCCCTCGGCCTCCATCTCGTCCCGGTGCACGAAGCGCAGGCTGGCCGAATTGATGCAGTACCGCAGCCCGCCGCGGTCGCGCGGACCGTCCGGGAAGACGTGGCCCAAATGGCTGTCGCCGTGTTTGGAGCGGACTTCGGTGCGGATCATCCCGTGCGACGTGTCGTGATGCTCGGTGACGTTGTCGATGGGCTTGGTGAAACTGGGCCAGCCGCAGCCGGATTCGTATTTATCGGACGACGCGAACAGCGGCTCACCCGAGACGATGTCGACGTAAATGCCCGGCTCTTTGTTGTGTAGCAGTGCGCCGGTGCCGGGGCGTTCGGTGCCCGATTCCTGGGTGACATAGAATTCTTCGGCGGTTAGACGCGCCAGCGCGTCCGGGTCTTTGGTGTAGGTCGTCATATCGGCTCCCCTTCTTGCTTGTCCCTTATGTGGGCCGCTTGCGCCGAAATCAAAGGGGCAACGCAAAAGGCCGGGCGCCTTGCGGGCCCGGCCTCTCGGAATTGATATCAGCTGATTTTATGGGCTGGTGGTCGTGGTGACCGTCGACTCTTCGCCATCGTCGTTGACGACGGTGATCAGAAGAACACCGGCCACGACGGCAACCGCGGTCACGGTGCCCAGACCGGCGAGCGTTGCGCCGACGGCGATTTGGCCGTCCAGCTGCGCGTCACCTTGACCACCCGACACGGTGTTGTTGGTGGGCAGCGACTGCGCGAATGCGGGGCCAGCGATCAGAGCCGCGGCAAAAACAGTGGCAATAACGTTTTTCATGTTGTGTCCCTTCGGGATGTGAATCGTTGTAACGACTAACGGTTACTTAAGGCAGTTTGTGCCCGACTTCACGTGAAGAATCCAGCAAACGGCGGCGTATGTGATGATTTTGCTGCGCTTGCATCATTTTTTCAGCACGCGCGTGCGGATAAATCCCAGATGCGGGCCGGCCCATTGGCGCGATTGGATCACGTCGCGGGCCGGATCGACCCAGTAATCGTTCACGAAGGTGCCGGCGCTGTTGCTGCACTTCTCCCGCAGATGGCGAGCGGGAAAGCGGCGTTCAACAATCTCGACGGCTGTGTCGCCGACCACCTCGATCACGCAGGAAAAGCGGAGCGTGTCGGCGCCAAAATCGTCGTTTCGGATGCGCATTTCGCGCGCGCCGCCGCCGGAACTCCTTGATTTAAGGGTCGAAACAGCGGCTAACACGTCGGCGGAGGTCACGTCGCGGCCCAGCCCACGCGTTGCGATCAGGACCCCTTCGCGCAGGACGATATGGATATCGTCGACCGTCTGCCACACGGCGACATCGCCCGGCCCATCATCGGTGCGGAAGGCGGAGGGGAGCAGGATCGCGGTTTGATCGCGCGCCTCCAGGGTCACCTCGAGCGCGGGAATGGTCGCCGCTTCGATCCCCGCGCGGGTGATTGCCGGCTGGACGGCAGGTTGTTGCCGACTGGCCCGGTTGGCGCGCACGGTATCGCGCAACTCGGCCCCGGCATTCAGGATGTTGCTCGTGCTCGCCGTGTTCCCACCCGAACACGCCGCCAGCGTCAAAGCCCCCAGCAGGGCGAGGTTGCGGATCATTCCCATACCCGGCCCCAATCGTTGGTGATGCTGTTGGTGTGGCTGCCGCGCACTTGCTCGTAAAGACGCCCCGGCACGCTCAGACGCGCGCCGCCGTCCCGCTGGATCGGCCGGATCGTTTCGGTGATGCGCTGCTGGGAGGGTTTACCCAGGAACCAATTGATCGGGATGGTCAGCCGGATGCCCTTGTCGAAGGAGCCTTCGCCAAAATCCTCTGCCGAGACGTCGGTGAGGGTGAAGAACCCTTCGACCCGCCAACCATTGTTGAACTCGCGGCCCAGGGTGAACGTCGCGCCGATATCGCCGGCGAGGTACCGCCCGGCGTCGATCTGGGCCAGATAGCCGCGTCCGAATTCGTAATAGGCGGAGACATGGCCGGTGGCGACGTCGTAGTCCTGAAAATCGAACCCGCCGCCGAAGTCACGCTGTTTGACGTAGTTTGCCTCCACCCCAAGGGCGAGGCGGCTGCCCGCGGGCTTCCACAGCAGCTCGCCCGACACACCGCCGAACATCCGCTCCAGATAGCCGGCGGTCACACGGGCATAGGTCGTCGCCGACGGCTTCCATTGGTAGGAGCCGTAGAGCCGCTGGATCCACACGTCCGAGCCGCGGGCGTATTCCAGCCCATCGGTCCGCACCCGCGGCAGGACGGAGTTCGAAGG
>JBCDFL010000067.1:0-16018 GCA_039178165.1 Pseudomonadota bacterium
CATTTCCAGAACCACAGATCGGTCATCGCCTCCCCCATCAGTCGCGGGCGCGCAGGCTACTGGATCGGCCGCGCCCACGAAGACCTCGGCAACGCGGACGCGGCGCAGGCCTCCTATGCGGACGGCGCGCAGTTCCAAACGTCCTTCTACGGTCTTCTGGCGGCGGAGCGGGCCGGCTTGCCGTTCGACGCGGAGCTCGCCGGACCGGCAGAGGCTCCCGATTGGACGGCCAGTGCGGTGGCGGAGATGCCGCTCTTCCAAGCGGGCCTACTGCTGCAAGCCTCGGGCTACATCACGCTGGCCGAGCGGTTTTGGACCCGCCTTGCCGAAGACCTGGACCCCGCTGATCTGGCCCTCCTAGGCCAGGCGGCCATCGACGCGGGCCAGCCGCACCTGGCGGTGATGATCGGCAAACGCGCGGCCCGGCGCGGCCTGACCGTGCCCGCGCCCTACTACCCCCTGCACCCGCTGGCGGAGGCGGATCTGCCCATGGACCCGGCGATGAGCCTGGCCATCGCCCGGCGCGAATCCGAGTTCGATCCGGGCGTGCAAAGCGGCGCGGGGGCGCGCGGCTTGATGCAGATCATGCCGGCGACGGGCCGCGACGTGGCGCGCGACTTGGGCCTCAGCGCCGCGCACAGCACGGACCGGCTGACCGCCGATCCGGTCTACAACGCGCGCCTCGGGACCACGTATCTCAGCCAGATGGCGGGCCGCTTCGATGGCAATCCGGTGCTAATGTCGGTGGCCTACAATGCGGGGCCCGCCCGGCCCGATCGATGGATCCCGCTTTATGGCGATCTGCGGGATGCGGACGTGGATGTTATCGACTGGATCGAGCATATCCCGTTCCGCGAGACGCGGAACTACGTCATGCGCGTGACCGAAAGCTTGCCGATCTACCGCGCGCGGCTGGGACGCGATCCGCTGCCGGTGCCCTTCAGCGAGGAACTGACGGGCGGCTCATTGCTGCCGTTCGCGCCACAGAGTGAATAGGCCCGCCGCCACGATCAGCGCCGCACCGAAGAGGACCGGCAGCTCCAGCACCTCGCCGAAGATCGTGACGCCGACCAGGGTGGCGAACACCATCTGGAAATAAGCAAAGGGCTGCACCGCGCTCGCCTCCGCCACCTCATAGGTCTTGATCAGCAGCCAGTGGCCCAGCGCCCCGGTCAGACACAGCCCGCCCATCCAGAGCCAATCGGGGGCGGTCATCGGCTCCCAAAACCAGCAGCCGATGGCGGTCATGAAGACGGCGCCGACCGTGCCGGTCCAAAAAAACGACGTCTCCGTGCTGTCCTGACGGGCCGCATAGCGGGTGAGCAGCCCATAGCAGGCGAACATCAGCGCGGACGTGACAGGGAAGAGCGCCGCGGGTTCGAAAACGCCGAGGCCCGGCCGCAGGATCATGAGCATACCGATGAAGCCCACGCCGATCGCTGCCCAGCGCCGCCAGCCGACAACCTCGCCCAGGATCGGGCCGCTCAGCGCGGCGATCAGCAGCGGGTAGGCCGCGAAGATCGCGTGGCTTTCGGCCAGGCCCAGATAGGTGAAGCCGGTGACCATGACGCAGATTTCGGCGGCCAGTATGACAGCGCGGCCCGCTTGCAGCACCGGCTGGGGCGTTCGCGCCGCCGCCCGGATGCCACCCTGCCGCGCAGCGAGGGCGATGACGAAGGCCGCGAAGAACCAGTAGCGGATCATCACCACCATCAGTGTATTGTACTCCCCCGCCAGGTGGCGGGAGATGCCGTCCTGCGCGGCGAACACGACCGACACGCAGATCATCAGCGCGATGCCGAGGTGCGTGTTATTGCCCGCGCTCATCGCGCGGCGCGGGTCATGTGGCGCTTGCGTCCAAAGCCTGCCGTGCGGGTGACGGCAAAGCCCGCCGCCTCCAGCCCCCGGCGGACGTGGCCGGCGGCGGTGTAGGTCGCGGCGGTGCCCTGCGGTGCGGTGTGCGTGCCGACCTCAGCCAGAAGCGTATCGCTCCACATCTCGGGGTTTTTGGCGGGGGAAAAGCCGTCGAGGAACCAGGCATCGGCTTGGCCGCTCCAGGCTGGCAGGGTGTCCCGCACGTCCCCTTCGACGATGGTCAGCACGGCATCGGGCGGGTTGCCGGTGCGCAGCCCCTCCGCCTCCGCCGCAATGATGGGGAAGGCGGCGAGGGCCTTGGCTTGGTCCTCGGGCGCCATCGGAAAGGCCTCAAACGTGGTGAAGTGCAAGGGGCCGTCCATCCCCGCCGCGCGCCAGGCGCGCAGCGCGGCGCAGAAATTGAGGCCGGTGCCAAAGCCAAGCTCCGCAATGTGAAAGCCGGGGCGGAACCGCGCGGGCAGATCGTTGCCGGCGAGGAAGACGTGTTGCGTTTCCGCCAGCCCGTCGGCGAGGCTGTAATAGGGGTCATCGAAGCGGGTGCTGACGGGCACGCCGCCGTCGTTCCACGTGATCTGCGCCGGGCTGGACATGGGCGCGACATTCGGGGAAATGCCGGGGCATGGCAATGGACGTCACCATCCGCGGCGCGGGCATCTTTGGCCTGTCGGTCGCCTGGGCCTGCGCGCAGGCCGGGGCGGCGGTGCGGGTGATCGACCCCGCGGGCGTCGCCGCAGGCGCCTCGGGCGGAATCGTCGGCGCGCTGGCGCCGCACGTGCCCGAGAATTGGAACCCCAAGAAGGCCTTCCAACTCGACTCCCTGCTGATGGCGGAGCGGTTCTGGGCGGAGGTCGGCGGCGCGTCCGGTTATGCCCGCACAGGCCGTCTGCAACCGCTGCCCGATGCGGACGCCATCGCCCTCGCCCGCCGCCGCGAAGGCACCGCCGCGCAGCTGTGGGGGGAGGCCGCGACCTGGAAGGTCGTGCGCGAGGCGCCGGACTGGGCACCGCCTTCCCCCACCGGCGCGTGGGTCTGGGACGATCTGAGCGCGCATCTGCACCCGCGCAAAGCGTGCCATGCCCTCGCGGACGCCCTGCGATCCCAAGGCGTCGACATCGTAGCCCAAGGCGCGGAGGAAGGCGCCGTCATCTGGGCCACCGGAGTGACAGGGCTGGAGGCGCTAAACACCGGCGCGCCGAGGCTCATGGGGCAGGGCGTGAAGGGTCAGGCCGCACTTCTGAGCCTCGACAAGGCTGGAGCGCCACAACTCTTCGCGGACGCTCTGCACATCATCCCGCATCTCGACGGCACGGTGGCGGTGGGGGCCACGACGGAAAACACGTTCGAGCACACGCAGACAGACGACAGGCTCGACGACGTCATCGCCCGCGCCCGGGTCGCCGTGCCCACGCTGGAGGGCGCCGCGGTGATCGAGCGTTGGGCCGGCCTGCGCCCCCGCGCCCGCAGCCGGGCGCCGATGCTCGGGCCCTGGCCGGACCGGCCGGGCCATTTCATCGCCAATGGTGGGTTCAAGATCGGCTTCGGCATGGCGCCCAAGGTCGGCGCGGTCATGGCCGCTTTGGTTCTGGAGGGACGGGACGAGATCCCGCCGGGCTTCGAGGTCGCAGCGTCAGCTTAGCTCCGCCCGCATACACAGCCGCCCGTCCGGCCCGCGCACCCACATCTGCGCGCCGTCCCGGCACAGAATTGCGGCCTCATGGTGCATCAGCGGGGCTGTGGCGCGGAAGGAAAACCGCTCCAGCGGCCCGGCCTCCAACATCAAAAGCTGCGCCAGAAGCGGGCCGTGCACGACCAGCCCGTCATAGCCTTCGACCTCGCGGGCATAGGCCTCGTCGTAGTGGATGCGGTGCCCGTTGAACGTCAGCGCCGAGTAGCGGAAGAGCAGCGTGCTATCGAACCGCACCTTGCGCACGGCGCCGCCCTCCGGCGCCTCGGGCGGCACAGGGCGTGGCGCGCTGGGGTCCGGATCGGCGCGGTAGACCAGGTCTTGCTCTTCGGTCACGCACAAAGCGCCGTTCTGCGTGATCTGATGCTGCAGGGTGACGAAGGCGAGCGGTCCGCTGCGCCCCTCCTTCCGCTCGGCCGTGATCACCTGCGTCGCGCGCTCCGCCGGCTGGCCCGCGCGCAGGGGGGCGTGAAAGGTCAGGCGCCCGCCCGCCCACATCCGGCGCGGCAGGCCCATATCCGGGATCAGGCCGCCCACTTTCGGGTGCCCGTCCCGGCCCAGCCCGTCCGGCGCAACCGGCTCCCAGAAATAGAGGTGGTGGAAGAAGGGCGGCAGCACGTCGCCCTCGGGTGCACGGCCCAGCGCGGTCAAAAGCGCGGCGGCGCGCGCCGGGTCTAGGCTGTCCCGGACGACATGCGCCGCCACGGGATCAGCGCGCCATCTCGCGCTTCAGCCCGTCCATCAGCGCGGTCAGGTCCTTGACATACCACTCGCCGGTGAGGTGCCCGTTCTCGTCGAACTGGTTGCCCGCATCGGCCAGGTGCACCTCCGGCCCCTGCAGGATGCGGGGGCGGAAGGGCACCATGAAGCCGCGCAGGATCATCTGCGCCCGCTCCCCGCCCGCGCGGCCCGCCGCGGCGGACATCACCGCCACCGGCTTGTCCGACCAGGGCTTGGCGGAGGTGCGGCTGACCCAATCCAGCGCATTCTTCAGAACGCCGGACGGCCCCTTGTTGTATTCGGGGGTGGAGATCAGGACCGCATCGGCCGCGCCGATCTGATCCGACAGCGTCTGCACCTCAGCGGGCACGCCGTCTGCGGCCTCCGCATCGCCGTCATAGAGCGGCAGGTTCAGGTCCCCCATCACCAAGTCGGCGTCCCCGAACAGGCGCGCCGCCTCGCGCAGCAGCTTGGTGTTGACGGAGTCCGCGCGCAGCGAACCGGAAATACCCAAAAGCGTGGGGGTGGCCATGATCTTCTCCGTTACCGATGGAAAAGAGCCGCCATATCGCGGCTCTGACCACAGACCTAACGCGCTATGCCGCGTTTGGCAAAATCACGATCTCCACCCGCCGGTTCTGCGCCTTGCCGGCCGGATCGAGGTTACTGGCCACCGGCTGGCTTTCGCCGCGCCCGAAGGTCTGGATGCGGGCAAAGGGGACGCCCGCGTCCAGCAGGACGTCCGCGACCGCGTTGGCGCGCCGCTCGCTCAGCTGCTGGTTGAACGCCGCCTCGCCGTCGCTGTCGGTGTGCCCGACGATCTGCACGCGGCTGTCGGGATAGGCCTGCAGGTTGCCCGCCAGCGCTTGCAGATCGCGGCGCAGGTCCGAGCGGACGGCAAAGCTGCCGGAGGCGAAGGTGATGTCCTGCGGCAGGGTCACGATCAGGCGGTCGCCGGTATTGGTGATGGTGACGCCGTCGCTTTGCAGATCGTTGCGCAGGTCGGCCTCTTGCTGGTCGAGGTTGTAGCCGATGCCGGCCCCGACCGCGCCGCCAACGATGGCGCCGGTGATCGCGCCCTTGGCCCGGTTGTCGTCGTTGATGAGCGCACCCAGCAGCGCGCCGGAGGCCGCCCCGATGCCCGCACCGCGCCGCGTGTTGTCGCCCGCGGGCACGCCGCTGCCGGTCTGCGCGTAGTCCGAGCATGCGCCCAGCATCATCGCACCGATCAGCGCCGCCCCAAGGGTGGTTTTGGTAAAGCTCATATCGTTCCGCCTCATCTTAAGCGCCTTTGGGGCGCGTGTTTTTGCTGGAGGCAATATAGGGACGCGCGCGCGGCGGCCCCAAGGGGAAATTTGGCGCGGCGGAAACCCGCCTGCCCCGCGTCAGGCGCCCGTGCGCGCACTTTCATAGGCCAGAAGCGCGCGCTTAACCGGCAGGCCCCAATGGTAGCCGCCCAGCGCACCGGACTTGCGCAGCGCGCGGTGGCAGGGGATCAGCCAGCTGATCGGGTTGCGGCCCACCGCGGTGCCCACGGCACGCACGGCCCGCGGGTTGCCGATGCTCTGCGCGATTTCCGAATAGGTCGTGACGTGCCCGGTGGGGATGTGCAGCAGCGCCTCCCACACTTTGATCTGGAACGGCGCGCCGATGAGGTAGAGCGGCGCCTGGGCCTCGGTCTCCTCCGCCCCGAAGGCCGTCTGGACCCAGCCGTGCAGGCAGCCCGGCGCCTCGACATACACCGCCTCGGGCCAGCGCCCTTGCAGGTCGGCCATCGCCGCCTCCGCGCCTGTTTCGGCAGAGAACGCCAAACCGCACAGGCCCCGATCCGTGCCCATGACCAGCGCCGGGCCGAACGGGCTGTCGAACCAGCCCCAATAGATCGTCAGGCCCGCGCCGCCCCTTGCATAGGCGCCGGGGCTCATCGCCTCCCACCGCAGAAACAGATCGTGCAGCCGGCCAGACCCGCTCAGCCCCGCCTCATGCGCGGCGTCGAGCGTTGTGAAACGGTCCGCAAGCAGCGACTTCGCGTGGCCCAAGGTCAGGTATTGCTGGTAGCGCTTAGGCGACACGCCGACCCAGCGGGAAAAGACGCGCTGAAAATGCGCGGGGCTCAGCCCTACTTCCCGCGCCAGGGCGTCGAGCGGCAGGTCCGCCCCGTGCGCGTCCAGCACGTCGATCGCGCGCCGCACGACGTGAAAGTGATAGCCATCCTCGCCCGCGGGCGCTGTGTTCTGCATGATCTGTTCCATGACCCGCAATCTAGCGGCGAGCAAGGCACTTCACGACCCGAAAGCTGCGCTTTAGGCGGCGCGATCCTGCGTATGCTCAAGCGCGCCCGGCCCCGCGCTCGGCATCCAAAGCCCTTCGACCAGGATGAAGTCCGGCATCGGCAGGACGATCAGCACATAATCAGCCTTCCCGTCCGGCGCTGGCAGTCCGGCCCGCGCAGCCGGCACCGGCGCGGGCTCGACCCACGGCGCGGCCGCGGCGGGGCGGATGACATCCTGGCCCGCAGCCAGCGTCACATCGTTCAGCGGCAGGCCATGACCGAGCGACGCCGCCCTGATCCGCACGGGCGAGGCGCCGGGCCGCACCATCAACTCCGCACCGCTCAGCCGCAGGGGCACAAGGCCCGCCACGGGCTGCATCCCCATCTCGCGGCACCGAACTGGCGTGCCCACTTCGAGCCAGGCAATGGGCATCCGCCCATCCGCCACATCCACCAGCGCATTCGGCGCAATTCCGGTCACATCCTGCCGCATCGGCTCTCCTCACCCGCGTCACCCACCTCGGCGGCAGGCTAAGGTCGCGCCGGTGCCCAAAGGGTTAACTGCACGGCGCGCAAAGCGGCGCATTTTAGGCAAATGGTCCGGGCGGCTTGCGAGGGGCCGCGCGATTGGCCATAGCTGCGGCCATGGCCAAGCAACTGGACTATCACACCATTCACCAGATGTTCGACCGCTTCCGCGCGGCCGACCCCGAACCCAAGGGCGAGCTCGACCACGTGAACGCCTACACGCTCGTCGTGGCCGTCGCGCTCAGCGCGCAGGCCACGGATAAGGGCGTCAACAAGGCGACGGCGGCGCTGTTCAAGGTCGCGGATACCCCGCAAAAGATGCTCGATCTGGGGCTTGAGGCGCTGACCGAGCACATCAAGACCATCGGCCTCTACCGCCAGAAGGCCAAGAACGTGATGAAGCTGAGCCAGATCCTGGTCGAAGAGCATGGCGGCATCGTACCCTCCAGCCGCTCGGCCTTGCAGGCCCTGCCGGGCGTCGGGCGCAAGACCGCGAACGTGGTGCTGAACATGTGGTGGTCGCACCCGGCGCAGGCGGTGGACACGCATATCTTCCGCCTCGGCAATCGCACCGGCATCGCGCCCGGCAAAACCGTCGATGCGGTCGAGCGCGCGATCGAAGACCACATTCCGGCCGAATTCCAGCTTCACGCCCACCATTGGATGATCCTGCACGGGCGCTACACTTGCGTCGCGCGGAAACCAAAATGCCCGGCCTGCCTGATCCAGGACCTGTGCCCTTTCGAGGAAAAGACCACGACATGACAAAGATCTACGACCTGATCGGTATCGGCAACGCGGTTGTCGATGTCATCTCGCACGGGACCGACGACTTCCTCGATCATATGGGGATCGAGAAGGGGATCATGCAGCTGATCGAGCGCGACCGGGCGGAGATTCTCTATGGCGCGATGTCGGACCGGCTGCAGACCCCGGGCGGGTCGGTGGCCAATACGATTGCCGGCGTGGGTGCCCTGGGCCTACCGACAGCCTTCATCGGGCGGGTCAACGACGATGCGCTCGGGCGTTTCTACGCCGCGTCCATGGCCGAAGCCGGCACCGATTTCGTGAACCCGCCCGTGGCGGGGGGCGATCTGCCCACCTCCCGCTCCATGATCTTCGTCAGCCCGGACGGTGAGCGGTCGATGAACACCTACCTGGGCATCTCGACGGACCTCAGCCCCAGTGACGTGCCGGAGGGGACCTGCGCCAGGGCCAAGATCGTCTTCCTCGAAGGGTACCTCTTCGACAAGGACGCCGGGAAGCTCGCCTTTCTGGAGGCGAGCCGCATGGTCCGCGGCGCGGGCGGCATGGCCGGCATCGCCATCTCCGACCCGTTCTGCGTGGACCGGCACCGCGGCGACTTCCTGCGCATGATCGAGCATGAGCTCGACTACGTCATCGGCAACGAGGCGGAGATCAGGTCGCTCTTCGAGACAGACGATCTGGAGCTTGCCCTCCTAAAAACCTCCGATCTGTGTCCGCTGGTCGTGTGCACCAGGTCTGGCGACGGCGTCACCGCGATCCGGGCGGGCGAGCGTGTGGATGTCCCGGTGGAGACGGTCACACCCGTCGACGCGACCGGCGCGGGCGATCAGTTCGCCGCCGGCTTCCTCTACGGCCTCGCCACCGGCGCCAGCCTGGAGACGTGCGGCCGCATGGGCAACCTCTGCGCCGCCGAAGTCATCAGCCATATCGGCCCGCGGCCTGAGACCGCGATGAAAGACGTCTTCCGCACGCATGGCCTGATCTGATGCTGGCGGACGGCCTGCACGACGTGCCCGCGGGCAAGATCGCCATGGTCGTCACCTATCTGGAAACGCGCACCCCGCAGATGCGCGGCGCCCCCTGCCCCGAAGGCCTGACCTTTGAGCCGCTGCCGAGGCGCGCGGATGTCTACAAGGACGTCTACCGCCGCGTCGGCCAGGATTGGATGTGGGGCGACCGGCTGCGCATGGACGATGCGGTCCTGCTGGAAATTCTTCTGAACCGCGATATCGGCCTGTGGAGTTTGACCCAAGGCGGCACGCCCGAAGCCTTGCTGGAGCTTGATTTCCGCCAGCCGGATCGCTGCATCCTCGCCTATTTCGGCGTGACGGCGCCGCTGATCGGCACCGGCGCCGGCGCTTTCCTGATGGACCGGGCGCAAGAGATGGCGTTCGCAGCGCGGGACCTTCTGACCGTACAAACCTGCACCTTGGACAGCCCGCAAGCGCTCGGCTTCTACCAACGCTCGGGCTTCACCGGCACGCACCGCGCGGTGGAGGTGGTGGATGATCCGCGCCTGACCGGCGTACTGCCCTGGGACGTCATGCCGGACCTGCCCATGATCGACGCCTGACCATCACCCCAGCCGCGCTACAGATGCGCGGCGAACTCTGCCAGAACGGCCCGGTACACATCGCGCTTGAAGGGCACGATCGCACCTTCCAGCTCTGCAGGGGGCAGCCAACGCCAGGCGCTGAATTCCGGCTCGTCCGTGTCGATATTGATCACGTCGTCAGACCCGGTGAAGCGCAGCAGGAACCACTTCTGCTCCTGCCCGCGGAACCGCCCCTTCCACAGCTTCGGGATCAGATCGTGCGGCAGCTCATAGGTCAGCCACCCGCCCGATACCGCCACCACGTCGACCAAAGCGGGCGGCACGCCGGTCTCTTCCTCCAGCTCGCGCAACGCCGCGGCGCGCGGATCCTCGCCTCGGTCGATCCCGCCCTGCGGCATCTGCCAGGCCTCGGTGCCCGCCGGCCGGTCCAGCCGCTGACCGACCCAGACATGGCCATCGCGATTGACCAGCATCACACCGACATTGCGGCGATAGGGCAGCTTGGCGATCTCTTCAGGGGTCATGGCGGTGTCTCACTCGGTGGCAATGCGCGCGGCGGATAACACGGATGCCGCGCCGCGCAAATCCAAACGCCTGACCTTTCGTCAGCCGCGCCGCCGCTGACGCCGCGTTGCACGTGACTTGCGCCGCCCGCTCCCTACGTTGCGAGCGAAATTGGGAGGACAGACCATGACCGCTTATCCGCATATGCTCGCCCCGCTCGATCTGGGGTTCACGACCCTCAAGAACCGCGTCCTGATGGGCTCCATGCACACCGGGCTCGAGGAGACGGGCGATTGGAACCGGGTCGCCGAGTTCTATGCGGAACGCGCGCGCGGCGACGTCGCCCTTATGGTCACCGGCGGGATCGGCCCGAACATGGAAGGGGCCGTCGCTCCCGGCGCGGCGATGATGACGACGGATAAGGACGTCGAAAACCACCGCGTCGTCACGACCCGTGTGCACGAGGCGGGCGGCAAGATCGCGATGCAGATCCTGCACGCGGGCCGCTATGCGTTCGGCCCCAAATGTGTCGCCCCGTCGCCGATCAAATCGCCCATCTCGATGTTCCAACCGACCGAGCTGGACGAGGAGGGGATCGAAAAGCAGATCGCCGACATCGTGAAAGCCGCCGTTCTGGCCCGAAAGGCCGGCTATGACGGGGTCGAGGTGATGGGCTCCGAAGGGTACTTCATCAACCAATTCCTCGTCGCCCACACCAACAAGCGCGAGGACCGCTGGGGCGGCAGCTACGAGAACCGCATGCGCCTACCGATCGAGATCGTGCGCCGCACGCGCGAAGCTGTAGGCACCGATTTCATCATCATCTACCGCCTATCGATGATCGACCTGGTGCCCAATGGATCGACTTACGAGGAAGTCCGCACCCTCGCCAAAGAGATCGAGGCGGCCGGCGCGACCATCATCAACACCGGCATCGGCTGGCACGAGGCGCGCATTCCCACCATCGCCACCTCCGTGCCCCGCGCGGCCTTCGCCTGGGTCACGAAGAAGCTGATGGGCGAGGTCGGCATCCCGCTGATCACCTCCAACCGCATCAACACCCCCGAAGTGGCCGAAGAGGTGCTGAGCACAGGCTGCGCCGACATGGTCTCCATGGCCCGCCCGATGCTGGCAGATCCGCATTTCGTGCGCAAAGCTAAGGGTAACCAGGCCGCTCAGATCGCGCCTTGCATCGCTTGCAACCAGGCCTGCCTCGACCATACGTTCGGGGGCAAGCTGACCTCGTGCCTCGTCAACCCGCGCGCCTGCCACGAGACCGAGCTGAAGCTGGAGCCGGCAGAGACGCCGAAGAACTTCGCCATCGTCGGCGCGGGACCCGCGGGCCTGTCGACCGCGATCGCCCTGCGCGAGCGGGGTCACCGCGTCACCATCTACGACCGCAGCAAGGAGATCGGCGGCCAGCTGAACCTTGCCAAGCAAATCCCCGGTAAGGAGGAGTTCTGGGGCTTCGTCGATTGGTACCGCACGATGATGGAGTACCACGAGATCACGGTGCACCTTGAGACCGAAGCCACGCCAGAGCTGCTGGCAGATTACGACGAGGTGATCGTCGCCACCGGCGTCACCCCGCGCGACCCAGACATCCCCGGCCAGGACCGGGACGGCGTCGTCAGCTACATCGACATCCTGAACGGCAGCCATAAAGCGGGCAAATCCGTCGCGGTGATCGGCGCGGGCGGCATCGGTTTCGACGTCAGCGAATTCCTCGTCTCCGAAGGGCACTCTGTCACCACCGACCTTCCCGAATGGATGAAGGAATGGGGCGTTGCCGATCCGGGCGAGCACCGCGCCGGCCTCGCCCCCGAAGGCCCGCAGCCGGATGCGCCCCAGCGCGAGGTCACGCTGCTGCAGCGCAAGGCCGAAAAGCACGGCAAGCGCCTGGGCAAGACCACCGGCTGGATCCACCGCGCGGCGCTGAAGATGAAGGACGTGAACTTCGTCGGCGGCGTGAACTACGAGGCCATCGACGAGGCTGGCCTTCAGGTCTCCTTCGGGGAGGGCCGCGAAAACCCGACCGCCATCCCGGCGGAGACGGTTGTGCTCTGCGCCGGGCAGGTCAGCGACCGGTCCCTGGCCGACGCGCTGGAGGCCAAGGGCATCACCTGCCACGTCATCGGCGGCGCCGATGTGGCCGCGGAGCTCGACGCCAAACGCGCCATCGACCAAGGCACCCGCCTCGCCGCGACTTTGTAAATGGTGATATGAATGTGGGGTAAAAAAACGCCCACATTGAAAGCGCGGTCGGAGGAAGCGCGCGGCCCGCTCATCGGCAAAGCCAAGCCGCGCTCCGAAACAGAAGCGGCGTGCCTCTCGAGTGTCCAACGCAGCAAGGGCGGCGTTCGCCCCGCTGCGTCCGGCTATCGAAGGTGCGGCGCTACTCCACCGTGATCGTGATCTGATCCGACACGATCACCGGATCGTGCGGAATATGATCCAGATCGCCCAGCAGAAGCTGCAGCGTATAGGTGCCAGGCTCCAGCTCTAGCGCGGTTTCGGTCTGACCGCCGCCATAGTGGATGTGGTTCTCGTCGCCCGGAATGCCGAACTCCATCATCTCCCCATCGGTCTCCAGCTCGCCGTAAGCCGCGCGGTTCAGCAGCAAATGGTGGTGACCCGTCATCTCTTTCTCGGTGCCGGCGGGCGCGACACCCATCCCCGACAGGCCGAACACCACGCGCACGGGCGACTGCACCGTCGCGCCGTCTTCCAGCGTGACGAAGTAGACTTCGGCATCCGGATTGCCCGGTGTGCGGTTCTGTGCGGCGGCGGAAACAGCCACAAGGCTCAGCGCGGCGGCAGTGATAAAGGCTTTCATATTTGGTCCTCCCGTGATCAACGTGACGTAATACATAACGCGCCGGAGACAAAATTATTCACGGCTCACCGGAAAATGAGGTGCGGCAGGGCATCGCCGCGCACCACGCGCGCCTGTGGCGCTATTGCGTGGCCCTGACCGGGCGGCGCGATTGGGCCGACGATCTGGTCCAGGCGGCCTGCCTGCGCGCGCTGGAAAAGGCGGCCCAGTACCAGTCGGGAACCCATGTGGACCGCTGGTTGTTTCGGATTGCACAGACCACATGGCTGAACGAATTGCGCCGCCGCAAGGTGCGCTTCGGCGGCGGCCTGGTCGCGGTGGAGGACGTGGACCTGCCGTCGGGTCAGCCCGACACCGAAACGAATATTCTGGCGCGGCAGGTGTTGAACCACATAACACGACTGCCCGAAGCGCAACGACTGACGGTCTTTCTGGTCTATGTGGAAGGGTTCAGCTACGCCGACGCCGCCGCGCAGCTTGACATTCCCATCGGCACCGTCATGAGCCGCCTCGCCACGGCACGCCGCACCTTGAACGCCAAACTCGAAGGCACCAAACCATGACCCGCCCCGCCCAGGACTTCACGGATGCCGATCTGGTCGCCTACTTGGACGGGCAGGCCCCCGAGGAGCTGCACAAAGAGATCGACGCCGCACTGGCGGACGACCCGTCTTTGGCGGAGCGGTTGGCGGGCCTGTCCCTGCCGATGGACGCCGTCCGGGGTGGCTGGGACGCCCTTTTGGACAGCGCCCCGCCCGCACCCGACCTGAGCCCGGTAGCCACCGCCCCGCGCCCCCGCCGCAGGCTCTGGGCCGGCGGCGCCTTTGCCACGGGCATTGCCGCGGGCCTCGCCGTCGCGGTCTTCACCGGCCTTGGCACTGCGCCGCCGCCGCCTGCGCCCGGCTGGAAGGCGGTCGTCGCCTCCTACCAATCGCTCTACGGGCCGAACACGCTGACCTCCGCCCCGGCGGAGGCAGAGCGCACGGCGCAATTGGCCCAAGCGAGCGCGGCGCTCGGCCTCGACATCACGGACCTTCCACAGGCGCAGGGGCTGGATTTCCGCCGGGCCCAAGTGCTCGACTTCCGGGGCAAGACGCTTGTGCAGATCGCCTATCAAAGCGACGCCGGCGCGCCTGTCGCCCTGTGCATCATCGCCGCCGCGGGACCCGCGCCCAAAGAAATGCAGGCCGAAACCCTCGAAGGGCTGGCGGCGACAAGCTGGAATGCAGGCGGCTTCGCCTACCTGCTGATCGGCGGCGAGGACCCAGAGGCGCTGGCCCCGGGCACCGCCGCCTTCGAGGATTGGTCGCGGGGCGCCTAGGCCCGCCCTTCTACCTTCTCTGTTCCACTTAAACTCCGGGAGTGTGAGGGGCCGCGCCCCTCACCGCGCCGATAGGCGCAAACAGGTCGCGTCCGCCGAAAGGCGGCCCGCAGCCCAGCACCCGGAAACAGAGCGTTCCGCCGTTTCGGTGCCCCGAACAATCCGCGCGATTACCCCGGTATCATCCCACCCCTGCCCCGATTGTGCCGCGATTGCGGGACACAACGTCCCCAATCAAACGTATCGAAAGGACGGCACATGGACCGCCTCACAGAAATGGAAGCCTTCGCGACGGTCGTGGACCAGGGCGGCTTCACCGACGCCGCCAAGAAGATGGGCATTTCCAAATCGGCGGTCTCCAAACACGTCTCCAGCCTGGAGGCGCGGCTGGGCGCGCGGCTGCTCAACCGCACGACGCGCCGCGTCTCGCCCACGGAAATCGGCCTCGCCTATTATGACCGCGCCCGGCGGGTGCTGAACGACGCCGGCGAGGCGGACGCGCTCGTCACCTCGATGCAAAGCGCGCCGTCCGGCCTTTTGCGCATTTCCGTGGCGACGGATTTTGGGGTCAATCACCTTTCGCCCATGCTGTCGGACTTCCTGGACGATTTTCCGGACATCACCGTGAACATGGTGCTGAACAACCGCTACGTTGAGCTGATCTCCGAAGGGTTCGACATGGCCCTGCGCATCGGTGAGCTGGAGGACAGCACCCTGCGCGCCCGCAAGCTGACGGAGACGACGAAGCGCATGGTCGCCTCGCCCAAATACGTCCAGCAATTCGGGCGGCCGGCCAAGATCGACGATCTGAACATGCACAAGCTGCTGCATTATTCGACCCAATCATCGGGCAATGTGTGGAAGCTGACCTCCCCCACCGGCGAAAAGCGCCAGGTGCGCACCGCCGGCTGGCTTAGCGTGAACGACGGCCAGTCGCTGCTGAACGCCGCGATCTCGGGCCTCGGAATCGCTTACTTGCCCAGCTACCTCTACGCCGATGCGATGGCGGCGGGGCAGGTCGTGGACGCGATGCCGGACCTGCCGGCGGAGACGCAAGGCATTTACGCCGTCTACCCGCCGGGCCGCTTCACCCAGCCCAAGGTGCGCGCGTTCATCGACTTCCTGGTGCATGCCTTCGCCGACAAAGGTCCTGAGACCTGGTGACACGATTTCTCCCCGAAGCGCCCCGCGTGCGGCGCCGCCTGCCCCGGACCGCTTGGCCCGGGGCTTTTTCGTGAGGCCTCGTCCCGATTTCCTCACAAATGCTGCCGAGCATGTCATTGGCCAAGGGGCATGGGGCGCGCCTACGCTCCCGGCATCCCAAGTGATCAAAAGGAGCCCGCACGATGCTCAAATCCTTCGCAGCCGCCGCCGTCCTAACCCTCGCCGCGACGACCGCCTTTGCCGGCAACCAACTGGCCGTCGCGATCGGCGGCGTCGATGCCGTATCCTACCACCAGGGCGGACCGGCCCATGGCGAGGCGCGGATCAACCACTTCTGGAACGGCGCGATCTGGTACTTCACCTCGACCGAAAATCGCGACGTCTTCGCCGCGAACCCGGCCTCTTTTGCGCCGGCCTATGACGTCTATTGCTCCTGGGCGGCCTCGCAAGGTTATAAGGCGCCTGGTGATCCTTTCGTCTACGAGATCGTGGACGGCACGCTCTACGTCCAAGTGCACCAACGCGCGCAGGAACTCTGGCTGGAGGATATCCCCGCTTACATCGTCGCCGGCGACGAGAACTGGCCCCGCATCCACCCGTTCTAAGGCGCACCGCCACTCTCTCCCCGCGGTGTGTCAGCCCCGGACCTAACCGGTCCGGGGCTTTTTTCGTGCGTTAGATTGAACTGGAAAAACCGCGGCTGGGCGCTTTACCTAGGCGACAGCACGACCGCCTCGACCCGGCGATTGGCCTCGCGCCCGTCCGGGTCGAGGTTGCTCGCCACCGGGGCG
>JBCDFL010000068.1:0-15982 GCA_039178165.1 Pseudomonadota bacterium
ACCGGCTGCTGGTCTTGGCTAAGACCGAAGGCGGCCTGACCCTGTTCGACGTCGACGCAAGCGCCACCGGCATCACCCGGCAGGCGCAGGACATGATCGACAGCCGCGACGCGGCGCAGGTCGATTTCGAGAACGTGCAGGCCACGGGCGAGGATGTCCTGGGCAATGTCGATGACGCCATGACCGTGCTGCGCCCCGCGCTGGAGGCCGGCCAGGCCGCCGTCGCCGCCGAGATGCTGGGCCTGAGCGCAGGCGCCTTCGGCATGACGGTGCATTACCTCAAAGAGCGCAAGCAATTCGGGGTGGAGATCGGGCGCTTCCAGGCACTTCAACATCGCGCCGCACATCTCTGGTCTGAAACGGAATTGTGCCAATCGACGGTGCGCCATGCGGGCCGGCAGCTGGACGACGATCCGGCCAATGCGGGCCTCGCGGTGTCGCTGGCCAAAGCCAAGGCCACCCAGACCGCCAAGTTGGCGGTGATGGAGGGCGTGCAGATGCACGGCGGAATTGGCATGACCGACGCCTTCGATATGGGATTTTACATGAAGCGCGCCCGTGTCGCCGCCGAATGGCTAGGCGATTACAGCTACCATGCGGCCCAGGTCGCCCGCGCCCGCGGCTTTTAACGTGACGGATTAAGAATGAACCCCAACACTTTGTTTTCGCTTGAGGGCAAGATCGCCCTCGTCACAGGCGGCGCCACCGGCATCGGCCGGATGGCCGCCACCGGCCTCATGCAGGCCGGCGCCAAAGTCTTCATCGCGTCACGCAAGGCGGACGCTTGCACGGCGGTCGCCAAAGAGCTGAACGCGATGGACGCGCCGGGCGAGGTGGTCGGCGTCGGCGGCGACGTGGGCAGTGCTGAAGGGGTGAACGCGCTGGCGGCCACGCTCAAAGAGCATACGGACAGCCTGCACATCCTGATGAACAATGCCGGTGTGACCTGGGGCGCGCCCATGGGCCAATTCCCGTTCGAGGCGTGGGCGAAGGTACAGGGCGTCAATAATGCCGGCCTCTTTCATTTGACCCAAGCGCTGTTGCCGATGCTGATTGCGTCGTCCACGGCGGATGATCCGGCCCGGGTGGTCAATGTCGGCTCCGTGATGGGCGATGCGCCGCTGGGTGACGGCGCCTACAGCTATGCCGCGTCCAAGGCCGCCGTGCACCAAATCACGCGGATCATGGCCAAAGAGCTTGCCGGCCACCACGTCACCGTCAACGCCCTGGCACCGGGCCCCTTCGTCAGCCGCATGACCGCCTTCGCCACCGCCGATGAGGGCATGCGCGAGAAGGTCGGCCACGACGTGCCACTGGGCCGCGTGGGGCGGGACGAGGACATCGCAGCCTGCATGCAGTTCCTCTGCGGCAAGGGCGGCAGCTTCATCACCGGCGCGATCCTCCCGGTCTCGGGCGGCATCCAGGTGATGAGCGGGCCGAACCTCTTCCGCGCGGCGCTGGGAGGCTGAGCATGATCGACTTCACGGACCGCGTCGCCATCGTCACGGGCGCCGGCGTTGGCCTTGGCCGTAGCCACGCGCTGGGCCTCGCGGCGCGCGGCGCGAAAGTCGTCGTGAACGATCTGGGCGCAAGCACGGACGGGCAGGGCACTGACACATCCGCCGCTGCATCGGTCGTGGCGGAGATCGAAGCGGCGGGCGGCGAAGCTATGGCCCACGGCGCGGACGTGTCGAACGCAGACCAGGTGCAGGACATGGTCGCCAAGACCATGGAGCGCTGGGGCCGCGTCGACATCCTGATCAACAATGCCGGCATCCTGCGCGACAAGACATTCTCCAAGATGGAGATGTCGAATTTCCAAAAGGTCGTCGATGTGCACCTCACAGGCACCGCCAATTGCTGCCACGCCGTCTGGCCGCATATGCGCGCGGCGGGCTACGGGCGGATCGTCCTGACGTCGTCGGCCTCTGGCATGTACGGTAATTTCGGCCAGTCCAATTACGGCGCGGCGAAGGCGGCGATGGTGGGGCTGATGAACGTGCTGCACCTCGAAGGCGCTCGGGACGACATCCGCGTCAACACGCTTGCACCGACCGCTGCGACCCGCATGACCGAAGAGCTGTTGCCGCCAGAGGCCGCCGAACTGCTGGACCCGGCCACGATCACGCCCGGCGTGCTCTACCTGGTCAGCCAGGACGGCCCAAGCCGCGCGATTCTGGGCGCGGGGGCGGGGCATTTCGCGCTGACCCGGATTTACGAGACCGAGGGCGTGCAGCTGGGCGACGCGACCCCCGAAGAGGTGGCCGCCGCTTGGGACAAGATCGCCGACAACGCAGCGCAGACCGAACTGCAAAACGCCTTCGAACAAACCCGCAAATTCGCCAAATCCGCCGCAAAAGCGAAAGGCCTGAGCCTCGACTGGTGATCCCTTTCACTTGGCCAAAGACAACTCCGGGGTCCGGGGCAGCGCCCCGGTCCGAACCTAACCAAAAGGACCAAACCTATGCGTGACGCCGTCATCGTCTCCACCGCCCGCACCCCGATCGGCAAGGCCTACCGGGGCGCCTTCAACAACACCACGCCGCAGGCCCTTGGCGCCCACGCCATCGCAAACGCCGTGCAGCGCGCGGGCATCGAAGGGGGCGAGGTCGAGGACGTGATCTTTGGCGCGGCGCTGCAGCAGGGCCATTCGTCGGGTAACATCGCGCGTCAGGCGGCGATCCGCGCGGGCCTGCCGGTCAGCGTCGCGGGCATGTCGGTAGACCGCCAATGCGCGTCTGGCATGATGGCGATTGCCACGGCGGCCAAGCAGGTCGTGCACGACGGCATGGACATCGTCGTGGGCGGCGGGGTCGAAAGCATCTCTATGGTGCAGACGGGGGACATGCGCGTGGCCGCGGACCCCAAGCTGATGGCTGAGAAGATGGAAATTTACATGACCATGCTCGAGACGGCGGAAAACGTCGCCGAGCGCTACAATGTCAGCCGCGAGGCGCAAGACGCCTACGCCGCGCAAAGCCAGGAGCGCACGCACCAAGCGCAGCAGGCGGGCAAGTTCGACGATGAGATCGTGCCGCTGACGAGCGTGATGATGGTGCAGAACAAGGAGACGAAGGAAATCTCCGAACACGAGGTCACGTTGGAGAAGGATGAGGGCAACCGCCCCGGCACCTCCGCCGAAAGCCTCGCGGGCCTTCAGCCTGTCTTCAAGAACGGGATGCACGTCAAAGAGGGCAAGTTCATCACCGCCGGCAATGCCTCGCAGCTGTCGGACGGGTCGTCCGCGGCTGTGGTGATGGAAGCGTCGGTGGCGGAGAAGAAGGGCCTGCAACCGCTGGGCCGCTATGTCGGCGTGACCGCGGCGGGCTGCGAGCCCGATGAGATGGGCATCGGTCCGATCTACGCCGTGCCGAAACTGCTGGAAGCGCACGGGCTCAAGATGGACGATATCGGCCTGTGGGAACTGAATGAGGCCTTCGCCTCCCAGGTCCTCGCCAGCCGCGATCATCTGGGCATCCCGGACGAGATCTTGAACGTGAACGGCGGCGCGATCTCCATCGGGCACCCCTACGGCATGTCGGGCGCGCGGATGGTCGGCCACGCGCTGATCGAGGGCAAGCGCCGGGGCGCCAAATACGTCGTCTGTACGATGTGCGTGGGCGGCGGCATGGGCGCGGCCGGCCTGTTCGAGGTTCTCTGATTGCCAGGACGGGTGCGAGGGGCCAGCCCCTCGCGCTCCCCGGAGTTGTTTTTAGCCAAGTGAAAAGGATGAGGCGATGCGTGATGACAGCCATTTGCCCAAAGCCCTACAAGGTTTGCGGATCCCTTTGATCGGATCGCCTTTGTTCATCATCTCCGGCCCGGAGTTGGTGATCGCGCAGTGCAAGGCGGGCATCGTCGGCTCTTTCCCAGCGCTGAACGCGCGGGAGGGGGAAGGGGAGCCGCCGCTGCTCGACGCGTGGCTGACGCAGATCAACGAAGAACTGGACCGCCACAACCAGGCCAATCCGGACAACCCGGCGGCGCCCTTTGCGGTCAATCAGATCGTGCACCGTTCGAACGGGCGGCTGGAGCGCGATCTTGAGATTTGCGTGAAGCACGAAGTGCCGATCTGGATCACCTCGCTCGGCGCGCGGGTGGAGGTGAACGAAGCGGCGCATAGCTGCGGTGGTGTGGTGCTGCACGACATCATCAATAACACCTTTGCCCGCAAGGCTATCGAGAAGGGCGCCGACGGGCTGGTGGCCGTCGCAGCCGGCGCCGGCGGGCATGCCGGCGCGCAATCGCCCTTTGCCCTTATCCGGGAAATCCGCGAGTGGTTCGACGGGCCGCTGGCTTTGTCCGGGGCCATCGCCACGGGCGAGGCGCTGTTGGCCGCGCGCGCGATGGGTGCCGATTTCGGCTATACCGGGTCGGCCTTCATCGCGACGGACGAGGCGAACGCGCAGCAGGAATATAAGGACATGATCGTCGGCAGCGGGGCGGAGGACATCGTCTATTCGTCGCTCTTCACCGGCGTGTGGGGGAATTACCTGCGCGGCTCGGTCGAGGCGGCGGGTATGGACCCCGACAACCTGCCGACGGCGGATGCGTCTTCGATGAACTTCTCGCAAGGCTCCTCCAAGCCCAAGGCGTGGAAGACCATCTGGGGGTCTGGCCAAGGCATCGGCGCGGTCAAATCGGTTGGGCCGGCGGCATCCATCGTGGAGCGGATGGAGGCGGAATACTCCGCTGCCGGTCAGCGCCTCGTCGCGGAGTTCTGATGGCGCAGCTGCGCGTGATCCGGCACGGACAGGCCTCCTTCGGGGCGGCCAATTACGACGTCCTGTCCGATCTGGGGCACGCGCAGGCCCAGGCGCTGAGTGGCTGGCTGCGCGACACCGGCTGGCACCCGGACCGGGTGGTAATCGGTACGATGCAGCGGCACGCCGAAACGCTGGCCTCCATGGGACTGGAGGGGGCGGAGACGCATGCCGGCTTCAACGAGTACGACTTCGCCGACCTGCTGCACGCGCGCTACAAAGGCGATGTGCCTGAGCTGGTGAAGGGCGACCGCAAGACACATTTCCGAACGCTGCGCGAGACGGTGCTGATGTGGCAGCGGGATGAGTTGGACTGCGTGGCGGAGACCTGGGCCGATTTCACGACGCGGGTCGAAGACGCCCGCGACTTTGCCTGCCGGGGCAAGGGCCAGGTGCTGGTCGTCTCCTCGGGCGGGGTGATCGGGCAGCTGACCGCGCGGGCGCTGGAGGCGCCGGCGGCAATGATGATGGAGCTGAACCTGCAGGTCAAAAACGCCTCAATCAGCGATTATGTCTTTTCGGGGGACCGGTTCTTCTTGCAGACTTTCAACGCCGCGCCGCACCTCGATGCGGCGCCGGACCTCTTGAGCTATAGCTGAGGCGATATGAGCGACGACACCCAAACCCTCGATACCGCTGCGGTGGCGGCCTATCTGGCGGAGCACCTTTCGGGCTTCGAGGGGCCGATCTCGGCGGAGAAATTCAGCCGCGGGCAATCGAACCCGACCTTCCTGCTGCGGACGCCCGCGCGCAATTACGTGCTGCGGCGCAAGCCGCCGGGGCAGCTGTTGAAAAGCGCCCATGCGGTGGATCGCGAGTTTCGCGTGCAAAGCGCGCTGGCGGGCACCGATGTGCCGGTCGCCCGGATGCACGTGCTGTGCGAGGATCCGGACGTGATCGGCTCGGATTTCTACATTATGGACCACGTGGACGGGACCAACCATTACGAGCCGACGCTGGACGGGCTGGACAACGCGCAGCGGGGCGGGATCATCGACGAGATGGGGCGGGTGCTGGCCGCTTTGCACGATGTGGACGTCGGCGCGGTGGGGCTGAGCGATTATGGCCCCGACGGGAATTACTACGAACGGCAGATCAGCCGCTGGACCAAGCAATACCGCGCCGCGGAGACGGAGGCGGTGCCGGCCATGGACCGCCTGATCGACGAGGTCGCGGCGCAACAGCCCGCGGACGATGGCCAGCGCACTCTGGTCCATGGGGATTACCGCATCGACAACATGATGTTCGAGACAGGCGGCACGCGCTGCCTGGCGGTCCTGGACTGGGAGCTGAGCACCCTGGGCCACCCTTACGCGGACCTCGCGGCGGTCATCATGCAGTGGCAATTGCCGCCGGGCGGGGCGGGCCGGGGGCTGGCCGGCCTCGACCGGTCGGCGCTGGGCCTGCCAACGGACGAGGAATTCGTGGCACGTTATTGCGAGCGGCGCGGGATCGGGCCCATCGACAGTTTCGGCTTCTATGTCGGGTTCGCCTTCTTCCGCATGGCGGGGATCATCCAGGGCGTTCTGAAACGGGCGCTCGATGGCAATGCGTCGAACCCGCAAAAAGGCATCCAAATGGGAGCCTACGTGCCGGTCTTCGCCGAGATGGGCCTCAAGGCCTTGGAGCGCGGCTAAGAGATGGAGGGCGATCTTCCCGAGGGGCTGGAGCCCGAGAAGGATCGCAACTTTATCACCGCGCTCGCGCGCGGACTCGACCTGCTGCGCGCGTTTCGGTCCAGTGACGATGGGCTGACCAACCAGGATTTCGCGCAGCGGACGGGGCTGCCGAAACCCACGGTCAGCCGGCTGACCCACACCCTGTGCGCGCTGGACTACCTGGTGAACGATCCGCGCACCGGCACCTACCGGCTGGGCGCAGGGGTTCTGCGCCTGGGTTTTGGTGCGCTGGCGGGAATGGAAATGCCGGTGCGCGCGCGGGAAGCGATGAAGGGCCTTAGCCGCGGGCCGAACCCGTTCATCACCGTGGCGCTGGCGGAGCGGCACGGCCTCGACGTCGTCTACATCGCCGTGGAGCGCAGTCAGGAGAACGTCTCCCTCACGATGCATGTGGGCGCGCGGCTGCCGCTGTTCACCTCCGCCATGGGGCGGGCGATCCTGCTGGGGATGCGCGCCGACAAACGCGAAGAGCTGATTGTGCGCGCCGATGCGCAAGACCCCGCCGGGCGCGAGGACCGCAAGGCGCTGCTAACGGAGGCGCGCGCGCAATACGAGGCGGTGGGCTACATCTCCGCCTACGGCAAGTGGCGCGCGGACGTGAACGGGATCGCGGCGCCGATCCTGACCCTCGACGGGGACGAGGCGGTGGGGCTGAACGTCGGCGGGCCATCGTTCCACGTCAAGAAGCGTGAACTGGAAAGCGTTTACGCCAAATTGCTGGTCGACGCGGCCCATGGGCTGAACCTGCGCCCGGCGGACTAGAATCGCGCTGCGCGGAACGCGATTTCGCAGAACGGAACTGTGAGCGTACGGTGGCGAATGGCTGAAAACGCGCGTGCTGAGCTGCGTTTGCTATTAAAATCGGTGATTTGCGGGATGCTCTTGAACCTACATCAGCCCGCTCGTGCCGTAGCGGAAACAGCAAAAATCGGGACGGATGCGCTTGACTTATCCACCCCATATGTAAGCATCCCAGCACCACCGGCATAACGAACATAGCGCCAACAGCCGGACTTGGTTCTTAGGGAGGACTAATATGCGCACCACTCTGAAGCTCGGCGTTGCCGCGCTGGCCTTGGCTGTCAGCTCCGCCGCCGTCTCTGCTGAAAATATCAAAATCGCGTTCATCGACCCGCTGTCGGGCCCGTTCGCTGCGACCGGCACGAACGGTCTGCACCAGTTCGAGCACGCCGCGGACTACATGGTGAACGCCAATGGCGGCGTTCTGGACGGCCAGATGTTCGAGATTGTCGGCTTCGACAACAAGATCAGCCCCAAAGAGTCGCTGATCCAGTTGCAAGTCGCCATCGACCAGGGCATCCGCTTCATCGCGCAGGGGAACAGCTCGGGCGTTGCGAACGCGATCACCGACGCGGTCGAAAAGCACAACCGCCGCAACCCCGATGACCGCGTTCTGTTCCTGAACTACGCGGCCGTGGACCCGGCGCTGACCAACGACAAGTGCAACTTCTGGCACTTCCGCTTCGACGCGAACGCAGACCTGAAGATGGACGCGATCACGGACTCCATCGTCGCCGCGGGCACCGAAAGCGTCTATGTTATCGGCCAGGACTACAGCTTTGGTAAGGCGGTCGCGGCTGCGGCTGAGCGTTACCTGGGCGAGAAAGCCCCGAACATCGAGATTGTGGGCAACGAGCTGCACCCCATCGGCAAAGTGAACGACTTCACCCCCTACAGCCGTAAGATCGTGGGCTCGGGCGCGGATGCCGTCATCACCGGCAACTGGGGCGCGGACATGGTCGGCCTTGGCCGATCAATCATCGAAAGCGGCTTTGACGGGCCGATCTACACCTACTACGCCGCAGCGTCCGGCATCACGGCAGCCTTTGGCGAGGCCGGCAAGGGCACACTGCGCCTTGTTGGCGAGGGCCGTGTGAACCCGAACCCAAGCAAGGCCGTGGCCGATTACCACAATGCCTTCCTCGAAAAGTACCCGGACGGGAACGTGGACCAGACCCGTATTTCCAACGTTATCGGTATGCTGGCTCAGGCCATCGAAGCGGCAGGCACGGCCGATGATGTGGTGGCGATTGCAACCGCGTTCGAGGGTATGGAGTACGAGACGATCTTCGGCGGCACGGTGTTTATGCGCCCGAACGATCATCAGGCGATCCAAGATCTGCACATCTTCGAGCACACGGATGTGGACATGGCGTTCCCCTATGACGGCTCGCCCTATGGCATCAGCGTGATTAAGACGATCCCGATGGCGGGTATGGACACGCCGTCCACCTGCAACATGCGCCGTCCCGACGGAGCATAAGCACCCGGGCCTTCGGGCCTAACCTAACGCGCGCCCCATCCGGGCGCGCCGCGGGCGAGGGGCAATGATGCCTCTCGCCCCACACAAGACCCAAAGACAGTGCGTCTGCGCCCGCACCTTCGGGGCAGTTGATAACGATACGTCTGAAATGCCTTGGGGAGGGGCGGATGGAGCTTATTCTTGTCAACCTGATCGATGGTCTGGTGACCGGGCTGTTGCTGTTCATGCTCAGCGCTGGCCTGACCCTGATCTTTTCGATGATGGGCGTGCTGAACTTCGCCCATGCCAGTTTCTACATGCTGGGCGCCTACTTCGCCTATTCCATCAGCATCTATCTGGGCTTCTGGATGGGATTGCTGCTCGCGCCGCTGATCGTCGGCGTACTGGGCGCGCTGGTGGAACGATACGGCCTGCGCCGGGTGCACCAATACGGCCACGTGCCCGAGCTGATTTTTACCTTCGGCCTCGCGCTGCTGATCGAAGAGGTCGTGCAGTTTGTTTGGGGCAAGAACCACGTGCCCTATGACGCGCCGGCGGCTCTGGAATTCACGGCCTTTGCCATCGCGGGCAATTCGATCCCGGCCTACAAAATTTTCATGATCTTCATATCGGTCGCAATTTTCATCGGGCTGCTCTACATCCTAACACGCACGCGGGTTGGTATGATCATCCAGGCCGCGCTGAGCTATCCCAAAACGGTCGAGGCGTTGGGGCACAACGTGCCGCTGATCTTCATGGGTGTCTTTGGCGTTGGCACTGCACTTGCAGGCGTCGCAGGAGTGATCGCAGGCCCGGTCTTGTCCACCTTCCCAGGCATGGCCTTCGTCCTGGGCTCGATCGTGTTTGTGACCATTGTGATCGGGGGCCTCGGCTCCCTCTGGGGCGCGCTGGTCGCGTCGCTGCTGATCGGCTGGATCACCACATTCGCCAAGGCGTACAACCTGCGGATGGAGGACCTGTTGACCACACTCGGCTTTGAAAAGCCGCAGCCGCTGTGGGACAGCGCCTGGCGTGATCTTTGGACCCTGACCAGCCCGCAGGTAGCAGACATCCTGCCCTTCCTGCTGATGGTCCTCATTCTGGTCTTCCGACCCTACGGCCTCTTTGGGAACCGCGGACAATGACACAGACCGACATCAAAACCGATCCCAGCAAACCGGCGCAGCGGATGCGCGCCGGCACGCTGGTCACCGGCGCGGGCCCTTGGATAATTGCGGCCTTTGTCCTGCTGATCCTGCCGTTCGTGTTCCAGGAACGCTCGGCCATCACGATCATGAACCAGATGGCGATCACGATCATCTTCGCGCTGGCCTACAACATGCTGCTGGGGCAGGGGGGGATGCTGTCTTTCGGCCACGCGGTTTATGCCGGTGTGGGCGGGTTTGCCTGCATGCACATCATGAACGCCTCCGATTTCTTCGAGAACATGCCGCTGCCGCTTCTGCCGGTCTTTGGCGGTCTGGTCGGCATGGGCCTGGCGATGATCGTCGGCAGCTTTTCGACCCGAAACGCCGGCACTGTCTTTGCGATGATCTCCCTGGGTGTGGGCGAGCTGATTGCGGCCTGTTCCATCATCATCGTCGCCTTCTTCGGCGGCGAAGAGGGGATCAGCGGCGACCGGACCTATGCCCAGCCGTTCTTTGGCGTTGAATTCCTGCAGCAGATCGAGGTCTATTACCTGATCGCCGCGTGGCTGCTGATTTCGGCCTTCCTGATGTACCTGTGGACGCGCACGCCGATGGGCCGGATGGCCAATGCGGTGCGCGACAACCCCGAACGGGCGGAGTTCCTGGGCTACAGCGCGCGCTGGGTGCGGTTTTACAGCTTCGTCGCCTCCGGCTTCTTTGCCGGCATTTCGGGCGCGCTGTTCGCGATCAATTACGAGATACTGACCGAAGAGAACCTGAACGCGACCTCCTCGGGCCTCATCCTGTTGGTGACGTTCCTGGGCGGCGTCGGCTTTTTCTTCGGGCCGATCATCGGCGCCATCGCCTTCACCCTGGTGCAGACGGTGCTGAGCCTCGAGACGGATCTGTGGGCCCTCTATGCGGGCGCGCTGTTCGTGGCGACGGTGATGTACTTCCCGGGCGGGCTTGCGGGCCTTTTGATGATGCACGTCCCGGCCTTCCGGCTGGGCAAGGCGGGCCTGCTGACGATGCCCTACATCAAGACGCTGATCCCAGCCGCCATTGGCATCATCGGGATCTGCGGCCTCGTGGAGATGCTGTTCCATATGCGCCATGGCTCTGACTACGAAATGACGCTGTTCTGGACCACATTTGACAGCCACTCCGTGCTGCCATGGATCGTCTTTGCCGCGCTCGCCATCGTGGGTATCGGCATCGCGAAACGCACCGCGCCGGACCTGCAAGCGGCCTGGAACGAGGCCAACACACCTCCGAAAGGGAGCCTCTGATGACCGCGGCACTCGAACTCGACGGGCTGAAGAAAAGCTTCGGCAAGGCGGAGATTATCCGCGGCGTGGACCTGAGCATCGGCAAGGGGGAGCGTCACGCGATCATCGGGCCGAACGGGGCGGGCAAGTCGACCCTTTTCAACCTGATCACAGGCCGCTTCCCGCAAACGGCGGGCCACGTGCGGCTGCACGGCGAGGACCTCGCGGGCCTTGCGCCGTTCGAGATCAACCGCAAAGGCCTGAGCCGCAGCTTCCAGATCACGAACATCTTCCCGAAGATGAGCGTGTTCGAAAACGTCCGCTGCTCGCTCCTGTGGTCGCTCGGCTACAAGTACAACTTCTGGTCCATGGTCGGCCGCTCCCGCGCGCTGAACGAAGGGGCCGAAGAGATCCTGGAGCAGATCAACCTGAGCAATCGGCGCGACCTGCCGGCGGGCGTTCTGTCCTACGCTGAACAGCGCGCGCTGGAGATCGGCATCACCATCGCGGGCGGCGCGGACGTCATCATGCTGGACGAGCCGACCGCGGGGATGAGCCATTCGGAGACGGACTACATCGTTGATCTGATCCGCAAGGTGACCGAGGACAAGACCCTCATCATGGTGGAGCACGATATGGGCGTGGTCTTTGGCCTTGCCGACCGGATCAGCGTGCTGGTCTACGGCGAGATCATCGCGACCAACACACCCGAACTCGTGCGCGCCGATCCCAAGGTGCAAGAGGCCTATCTGGGCGCCGCATTGGAGGCGGAACACTAATGCTCGACGTATCCGATCTGCACGCCTATTACGGCAAGTCGCACATCCTGCAGGGCGTGAACCTGACCATCGGCGAGGGCGAGATCGTCGCCCTTCTGGGGCGCAACGGCGTGGGCCGCTCGACCACCTGCAAGGCGATCATGGGCGACGTGCCGCCCGTCGGCTCCGTCACGTTCAAGGGGCAAGAGATCGCGGGCAAGAAGGCCTTCGAGGTCGCGAACCTCGGGATCGGCTACGTGCCGGAGAACCGCGATATCTTCCCCGGCCTGACCACGCGGCAGAACCTGATCCTGGGCCTCAAACCGGGCCAAAAGGACGGCTCAGGCCGTTGGTCGATGCAGGACATGTTCGATCTGTTCGAAAACCTAGAGCGGCGCGCGGATGTCGAAGCTTCCGTCCTGTCGGGCGGTGAGCAGCAGATGCTCACCATGTGCCGGACCCTGATGGGCGATCCGGACCTGGTGATGATCGACGAGCCGACGGAGGGCTTGTCCCCGCAGATGGTGAAGCGAGTGGCCGAGCTACTGCAAGAGATCGCCAAGCGGGGTATCGCCACGCTGCTGGTCGAGCAGAAGCTGTCGATCGCACTCGACATCGCCCACCGCGTCTACGTGATGGGGCACGGCCAAGTGGTCTTCGAGGGCACACCAGCCGAGTTGAAAGCCCGTGACGACGTCCGCAAGGAGTGGCTTGAGGTGTGATTTTGCGAACCCGCCCCCATGGGGCGGGCAAACCCTCCGGGGGAGGGTTTGGCAAAATCCCGCGCGGAGCGCAGCACCCAGCCCCTCGTTTTTTACAAGAAACGAGGGCCGTCAAATCTTGAAGACTTGACCCACGGCAATCCTTTAAAGGATTGCCCTACTGCCCCAGCCGCCAGTTCAGATCGTCTAGGCTGTCCTTGCCGAAGAACATCTCGTCCCCCACGAACATCGCGGGAAGGCCGAAGACCCCGCGTGCGACGGCGGCTTCCGTCAGTTCCACCAGCTTGGCTTTGACCTCGGGCGTTTGGATGGCCTCCATAATCTTTGCCACCGGCAGGCCCGCGGCGCTCAGCACCGCGCCGATCACGTCCGGGTCACCCATGTTCTTGGCGTCCCGCCACATCGCGTCCATCACGGCGTTCACGTAGTCCATCTTCCACGGCTGACCTTCGGCGTAGACGGCCGCCCGCATCAGCGGCAGGGTGTTGATGGGAAATGCGGGGTTCCAGGTGAACTCCACCCCGTGCCTCTCGATGAAGCGCGCGATTTCCGTCCGCTGGTAGGCCAGTTTCCCGGTCACATTCTGAAACGCCATCATCGGCGCCTGGTTGTTCGTCGCCTTGAAAATCCCGCCCAGCAGCGCCGGGCTGTAGGCCAGCGTCGCCCCGTGCTTGGCCGCGATGCCCGGCAGGACGCGGTGCACGAAGTAGCCATTGGGGCTCGCGAAATCGTAGATGTAGGTCACGCTTTTCGATGGCGTCGGCATTTACCAAGTCTCCTTATGCGGGCGGATGTCCATCTCGAACGTCCAGGCGTCGCGCGGTTGGTGGTAGAGGCTCCAATAGGCGTCCGCCACCGACGCGGGGTTCATCAGGTCGCCGTCCTGCACGTCGCGCCTTTGGGCGGCGAAAATCTCGCGCACCCAGGCGGTGTCAACCCCGGCGTCGATGACCAGATGCGCGACGTGGATGCCTTCGGGGCCAAGCTCGCGCGCCATGCTCTGGGCCGTGCTGCGCAGGGCGGCCTTGGCACTAGCGAAGGCGGCAAAGCCGGCATTGCCGCGCATCGACGCCGACGCGCCGGTGAAGAAGATCGCGCCGCGGCCCCGTGGTGCCATGTGCCGCGCGGCCTCCCGCCCCACCAAGAAGCCGCCAAAGCAGGCCATTTCCCATACCTTGCGGTAGACGCGCGCCGTCGTCTCCCGCACGGGAAAGCGGACATTGCCGCCGACGTTGAAGATCACGAGGTCCAGCGGGCCGACCTCTGCCTCGATCTGGGCGAAGCGGGCGATCACTGTGTCTTCGTCGCGGGCGTCGAAGTCGTAGCCGTGGGCGCTGCCGCCCGACGCCTCGATCTCCGCCACCAGCAGCGCCAGCTTGTCACCGTTGCGCCGGCCCAAGCAGACCCTAAAGCCGCCCGCGGCGAAGCGTTTTGCGATGGCGGCGCCGATGTAATCGCCCGCCCCGACGATCAGGACCGTTCCGCTCATAGCGCGTGGGCCCGTCCCCAGGCGGGCCGCGCGGCGAGGCGGTCGAGGTAAGCCTGCACATGTGGCGCGCCGTTTAGATCCGCACCGAAGCGGTGCCCGGCGGCGAGCGCGTGGCCCAGCATCACATCCGCCGCGGTGAAGTCCCCGGCCAGATAGGGGCGCCCGTCCGCTAAGTGCGCGTCGACCGCCGCCACCATCTGGCCCAGCAGCTTGGCGGCGCGTTTAACGTTCACCTCATTGCGCCGCTCCGGCGGCAGCAGCACCGTCTCCACCACCAAGGTGTTGACAGGCGGCATCAGCATGCCTTCGGCGTAATGCAGCCATTGCAGATAGACGGGGAAGGCCGGGTCCGCGACGTCCGGCACCAGCGCGCCACCCCCGTGACGGGCGAGCAAGTATTGGATGATCGCCCCGGATTCGAACAGGCGCACATCGCCATCTTCCAGCACGGGCACGCGGCCAAGCGGGGACACTGCCAAGAAGGCCGGATCGCGCATCGCCGGATCGCCCAAAGTGAAGCGCACCAATTCGTAGCTGAGGCCCAATTCTTCCAGCAGCCACACCACGCGCACGGCCCGCGTCTGCGGCGCGAAATAGAGTTTCATCGCTGTCCTCCCTGCGCCCGAGGCTAGGAGCGCTAGACCGATCCGTCCAGCGCATTTCGCGCTTGGCGCGCCCTGCTGCACACGGCATTGTGACGGCTATGGCGGAGGAGTGGATACGGCAAGAGTCGCGCGGCGGGATCGTCACGCTGGTGCTGGACGGCCCGCCGGTCAACGCGCTGGACGCGGGGCGCTTGCACCATTTCGCGGACATTATCGAACGGATCGAAGCACGCGCGCTGGTCATCACCTCGGCCTGCAAGGTGCTGAGCGCGGGGATGAATCTGCGCACGGCCGCGGCTGCGGATTCGGCCGAACAAGCGCGGATCGTGGACGGTCTGAACCGGGCGTTTCTGGCGCTCTATGCGGCGCCCATGCCGACGATCTGCGCGGCGCAAGGCGCGGCCATTGCGGGCGGTCTGTTCTTTGTCCTGGCCTCCGACTGGCGCATCGCCGGGCCCACCGCGCAGTTCGGGTTGGCGGAGGTGCGCGTGGGCGTCGATTTCCCTGCCGGGCCGCTGGGCATCGCGCAGGACGTGCTGGGCCCGGTCGAGGCGCGGCGCCTCATGCTGCCGGGCGAGCCCATCGGCGCGGAGGCCGCCCTGGTCCGCGGCGTGGTAGACGAGATTGCGGAGGATGCGCAGGCGGCCGCTGCGGCCAAGGCCGAGGCCCTCGCCGCGCTTCCCGCCGCCGCGTACGCCCGGGTGAAATCGCAACTGCGGGCGCAGAGCATCGCGGCGATACGCGCCGCCATTGCCGAAGAGGACGGCCGGGCCTGGATCGACGCCGATGCCCGCGCCGCGATGGAAAGGATGCTGACCCGATGAGCCTGACCTTCGATCCCGCCAAGTCCCAACGCCTGCACGATTGGATGGACCGCTACGTCAGCTCCCGCCGCTTCGCCGGGTGCAGCACCCTCATCGCCCAGGACGGGCGGGAGGTGTTCTTCGGCGCGGCGGGGCAGCGGGATGTGGAGGCGAGCGAGCCATTCACCCGCGATACGATCGTGCGCATCTACTCGATGACAAAACCGATCACATCGCTCGTGATGATGATGCTGGTCGAGGAAGGCCTGATCCACCTCGACGCGCCCGTCTCCGCCGTTCTGCCGGAATTCAGCGACTGTCACGCGCTTATCCCCGGCGCCACGCGGATCGACCAGACGGAGCCTTGCGCCACGCCGACGCTGCACCAACTGCTGACCCACACCTCCGGCCTTAGCTATCCGTTCAACCCCGGCACGCTGGCGGAGGCGATGCAGGCCGAAGATCTGGTCTACAAACACGGGCA
>JBCDFL010000069.1:0-15488 GCA_039178165.1 Pseudomonadota bacterium
GCATTTTGCGCGCGGTCGACGATCTGGGCGAGGTGGCGCGCGCGGCGGGGGGTGGCGGCACGTTGCGGCTGGGCGTGATCCCGACGATTGCGCCCTATCTGCTGCCCCGGGTGCTGCCGGCTTTGCGGGGCCGGTTCGGTGAGATGGACATCGCGGTGCGCGAGACGCTGACCCCGACCTTGCTGGCCGCGCTGCAGGAGGGGCGGATCGACGTCGCACTGCTGGCCCTGCCGGTGGAAAATGCGGGCCTGACCGCGATGCCGCTTTTTGATGAGGCGCTGCTGGTGGTGCGCCCGCCGGGGGCGTCCGGGCCGGTCGATGCGGCGGCGTTGGCGCAGGACACGCTGCTTCTGCTTGAGGAAGGGCATTGCTTCCGCGACCACGCGCTTGCGGTCTGCGGGACGGGCCGGGCGGCGGCGCTGGACGGCTCGTCCCTGTCGACGCTGGTGCAGATGGTCGGCGCGGGCCTGGGCGTGACGCTGATCCCCGAAATCGCCGCCCCGGTGGAGCGGCGCGCGGCGCCCGTTGTCGTCTCTCGTCTGGCGGGGACGGCGCCGGTGCGGCAGGTCGGGTTGGTGTGGCGCCGCGCCTCGCCCCTGGCTGCGCATTACCGCGAGATCGGCGAGGTTGTGCTGAGCGCGGCCCGCGAGGTGCTTGACGCAAGCGCGGACGTGGGGGAGTTATAAAGTAACACCTTAGCCAGGAGCCGCCCCATGACACGCCTTACCGCACCCGCCCTTATCTTTGCCGCACCCGCCCTTGTCCTCGCCGCGCCCGCCTACGCGGACGAGACACGCCAGCTCGACGCCCATGTCCACGGGATCGGGGAGTTCAACATGGCGATCGAGGGGGGCACGGTGGAAATAGAGCTGCACGCGCCCGGCTTCGACATCGTCGGCTTCGAGCACGCGGCGGAGAGCGACGCGGACCGCGCGGCGATCCAGGCGGCCTTGGGCACCTTGGCCGCGCCGCTCGATCTGTTCGTGATGCCGGCAGCGGCGGGCTGCACCGCGACGCGCACCTCCGTCGCGCTGGAGACCGAAGAGGAGCATGCCGAGCACGATCATGACGACGATCACGACCACGACCATGCCGAAGAGGCCGCCGCGGAGGAGCACGATCACGCCGAACACGATCACGACCACGGCGCGGAGAAGACCGAGGAAGCGGCGCACGACCACGACCATGACCATGACCACAGCGCGGAAAAGACCGCGGAGGCCGCGCATGATCACGACCATGACCACGATCACGGCGCGGAGGCGGAGGCCAGCCATACCGAATTCCACGCAGAATACACGCTGACCTGCGCCGACCCGTCAGCCATCGGCAGCGTGACCTTCGCCTATTTCGACGCCTTCAGCGGCGCCGAGGCGCTGGAGGTGCAGGTGGTCACGGCCGCCGGGGCGCAAGGCTTTGACGTGACCCGCGCCGCGCCGGTGCTGACGCTGACCGGCCTTTGATGGAGAGTGCCCTGCGCGTCAGCGGCGTGCGGCACAGCTGGCCCGGCGGGTTCACGCTGGACGTGCCGCACCTGTCGCTGGAGGCGGGGGAAAGCGTGCTTCTGCTGGGCCGCTCCGGCTCAGGCAAGTCGACGCTGCTGTCGCTGATCTGCGGGACGCTGACGCCGGCGGCGGGAGAGGTTCGCGTGGCCGGCACGGACCTGACGGGCTTGCGGCCCGCCGCGCGGGACCGGCTGCGGGCGGACCGGATCGGCGTGATCTTCCAGCAATTCAACCTGCTGCCCTTCGGCACGGTGCGGGACAACATCACCCTGCCCCTGCGCTTTTCAGCGCAGCGCCGCGCGCGGTCGGCGCCGGATGAGGCGGAAGCGCTCTGCCGCGGTCTGGACCTGCCCGCCGGCGTTCTGGACATGCAGGCGGCGCATCTGTCGGTCGGCCAGCAGCAGCGCGTGGCCGTGGCCCGCGCCCTGATCGGTGCGCCCGGCCTCGTCGTCGCGGACGAGCCGACGAGCGCGCTGGACGAAGGATCGCAGACCGCCTTTCTGGACCTGATGTTCGCGCAACTGGCCCGCACCCGCGCCGCGCTGCTGATGGTCAGCCACGACGCGCGCCTTGGCGCCCGCTTCGACCGCACCCTGCGGTTGGAAGAGCTCACGCGCCCCGCTACCCTGCCTGCATGATCTTTCGCCTTGCCCTGGCCTCGCTCGGCGCGCGCGCCGTGACGGTGGCGATGACCGTACTGGCTATCGCCCTCAGCACCGCCCTGTTCCTGGGGGTCGAAAAGGTGCGCACCGGCGCGAAGGAAAGCTTTGCCGGCACGATTGCGGGCACCGACCTGATCGTGGGCGCGCGGACGGGGGCGGTGCAATTGCTGCTTTATTCGGTGTTCCGCATCGGCAATCCGACGAACAACATCACGTGGGAGAGCTTTCAGGACATCGCGGCGCGGGACGATGTCGCCTGGGCGGTGCCGATCACGCTGGGGGACTCGCACCGCCAGTTCCGCGTCATGGGCACGACGCCTGAGTTTTTCGAGCGGTATCGCTTTCGCCGGGACGGGCGCATCACGCTGGAGGAAGGCACCCTGAACGAAGACCTCTTCGACGCGGTGATCGGCGCGGACGTGGCCCGGACGCTGGATTACGGTGTGGATACGCCCTTGATCATCGCGCATGGCATCGGCTCGTTCTCCGAACACGACAATCTGCCCTTTCGCGTGTCGGGCGTTCTGGCGCGAACGGGCACGCCGGTGGACCGGACGATCATCATCAGCCTGCGCGGGTGGGAAGCCATCCATGTCGACTGGCGGAACGGCGCGCCGATCCCGGGGCAAAGCACGCCCGCGGACCGCCTGCGCAAGATGGCGCTGCCGAGTGCGGAGATCACCGCCGCTCTGGTCGGTATGGAAAGCCGGCTGCGGATCTTTCAGGCGCAGCGCGACATCAACACTTACCGCGAGGAGCCTTTGTTGGCGATCCTGCCCGGCGTCGCCCTGACGGAGCTGTGGGGGATCGTGGGTCTTGCGGAGCGGGCGCTGCTGGCGGTGGCGGGCATGGTCGTGGTCACCGCGCTGATCGGGATGATGGCGACGCTGTTTGCCTCCCTCGCCGCGCGGCGGCGCGAGATGGCGATCTACCGCGCGATGGGGGCCGGGCCGCGGACGATCCTGCTGATGCTGATGCTGGAGGCGGTGGTGATGGCGCTGGCCGGCGCGGCGCTGGGTCTGGCGCTGCTCTATGCGGGGCTGTTTGCACTGCGGCCGGCGCTGGACGCGGCCTTCGGGCTGTGGCTGCCGGTGGGCCTGCCCGGCGCGCGCGAATGGGCGATGCTGGGCGGTGTGGTGCTGGCTGGCGCGATCGTGAGCGCGCTGCCGGCGGTGCGGGCCTACCGGATATCGCTGGCCGATGGTATGCAGGTGCGGTCATGAACCTGTCCCGCCGTACCCTGTTGGCCGCTGGCCTCGCGACGCCTGCCTTGCTAGGGGTTGGCGTTGGGATCGGCGCGCTGATCGACCGGCGGAGCGCCGCGGCGCCCGCGCCACTGCCCCCGCGCGATCCGCTCCGGGTGGAGTGGGACGATCTGATCCCGCCCGGCGTGCCCTATGCGGAGATCATCGGCGAGGGCGAGATGGACGTGCTGGCGGACACCTGGAAGCCAGTCTTCGACGCCAACGGGACGCAGTTCAACCCTGTGCTGGATGGCGCCTTCATCCGCATGCCGGGCTACATCATCCCGATGGCGTTCGATGGCACGGGCGTCAGTGAGTTCCTGCTGGTGCCCTATGTCGGTGCCTGCATCCACACGCCGCCGCCCCCGCCGAACCAGCTGGTCTATGTGGAGGTCGACGATCCTTGGCCGTCGAACCAGCTGTGGGATGCCGTCTGGGTCACGGGCGAGATGCGCGCGCATTTGACGGACACCCATCTGGCGGAGGCCGGCTATGCCATGGCGGCAACCGAGATCGAGGTGTTTCGGTGGTGAGGGGCTTAGCGGTAAGCCGACCGCGGGTGGCGTGGAACACGCCGCCCGTTTCGCCGAAGGCGAACCTGCGGTTCGACGGGGCGGTCGGCGTGTCGATATCCTGCGGATGCCGGTGGGCTGAGCGGCTGATCTACAAAAGCGCCGTCGACAGCACCGGCGCGTAGCTGAGCAGCACCAGCACCAACGCGACGGCGATCAGGAATGGCCAGAGCGCGCGCAGGATCGCGCCGGGCGTCGTGCCGCCCATCGACGCCGCGATATAGAGACCGATGCCCACGGGCGGCGTGAGCAGACCGAGCACCAGGTTCAGGCAGGCCACCACACCGAATTGGTAGGGGCTGATATCGTACGACCCCGTGGCGATGGGCAGCAGAATCGGCGTGATCAGGATGATCGCCGCGATGCCGTCGATGACCATGCCGACCACCAGCAGCGCCAGGTTGACGATCAGCAGGAAGACGAATGGGTCCGACGTGATCGAGGTGATAAGCGCGGCGAGGCGCTGGGGCAATTCCTCGTAGATGATGACCCAGCCGAAGACCGACGCCGCGGCGATCATAAAGAGGATCATGGAGGCGTTGGCGGCGGTGCGCACGAACATCTCCCCGAGCTTGCGCGGATCGAGGTCGCGGTAGACCAGCCAGCCGACGAGGAAGGCGATGAGGGAGGCGACGGCAGCGCTTTCGGTCGGGGTCGCGATGCCGAAGAGGATGCCGCCGATGATGGCCAGCGGCACCAGGAGGGCGGGCAGTGCGGCGAGGACGGCGCCGCGGATCTGGGCTGCGGACATCCAATCGCCCTTGGGGAAGTGCTGCGACCAGCCGATCAGGGTGATCACGGCGGCGAAGGCCAGAACCAGAAGGAGGCCGGGGAGGATGCCAGCGATGAACATCTCTCCGATCGGGACTTGGGCCAGGACGCCGAAGATCACGAACATCATGGACGGGGGGATCACCGGCGCCAGCAGGCCGCCCGCCGCAGTCGTCGCCGCGGCGAAGCCGCGGTCGTAGCCTTCGTCGTGCATAGCTGGGACCATGGCGCGGGACATGACAGCGATCTGCGCGGTGGCCGAGCCGATGATGGCCGCCATGAACATGTTGGCCAGAAGGTTGATGTAGGCGAGGCCGCCGCGGAAGCCGCCTACGAAGACCCGCGCCAACGCGATCAGGCGGCGGGTCATCCCGCCTTCGTTCATCAACTCGCCCGTCAGCATGAACAGCGGGATGGCGAGCAGGCCGTAATTTTCCAGCCCTCCGAACATCTTCTGCGCGAAGCTGTCGTAGAGGACCGTGTTGCCGCTTTCCCAGATATACCAGATCGCGGTGACGCCGAGGACGATGGCGACCGGCACCGACAGCAGCAGCGTGCCGAGGAAGATGGCGGGGCTCATTCCGGCGCCCCGCGCGAGAGGAGGTGCACACCCGAATGCAGCACCGCGCCCAGCGCGAAGAGCCACATGATGAGCCAGAACCAGTATTTCTGCACGCCGAGGGTCAGCGTCGGTTCGGCGTAGATGAAGTTGAAGGTCGCGCCCTGGAACGCCATCGTGTCGAACCCCGCCTGCGCCAGGTCCCATGGCATGAACCAGCGCCAGCAGAACCACAGCACAGCGAGCGCGAAGGCGAAGACGATGAGGTCGACGACTTTGCGGATCGCCCACGCGGCGCGAGGCGGAACGGCGTCGGGGATCAGCGTGATCGCGACGGAAGTGCGGTGGTGCAGTGCGGCGGAGGCGCCAAGGAAGGTCATCCAGACCATCGCGTAGATCGCAAGCTCGTCCACCCAGAAGAGCGCTTGGCCGATATTGCGCGTCAGCACGTTGAGCAGGATCAGAACGGTCACGCAGACCGCCAAGGCGGCCGCGCCCCACATCTCCACCCGCGCCCAGGCGGCTGAAATGCGATAGAGCATGTCTTTCGCCCTCCAAGGCAAAGGGCGCGGGTCAGCCCGCGCCCTCGATCCCTCTGGTCAGGTGTTACTCGGCCGTTTCGGCCGCGACGGCGCGCAGGGCTTCGAGGGACGACGTCTTTTCCGACCAGATGCCGTTCCACTCTTCGATGGCGTCACCGAAGAAAGACGCATCCACCTCGACATAGGTTTTGCCGGTGCCTTTGATCTGCTCCAGCCACGCCTCATCTTTCGCGACGTAGCTGTCGATGCAGCTGTCCACATGCTTGGCCATCAACTCGCCGATCATGGCGCGGTCTTCCTCGCTCAGGCCCGCCCAAACGCGGGCGGAGACGAGGCCGACCATCGGGAACATCATGTGGTTGGACTGCACCACGGTGTCCGCGTGCTCGTAGTATTTCAGCACCCAGATCAGTTCGGCGTCCATGTCGATGGCGTCGACCTGACCGTTGGCCAGCGCGTCATAGACCGCCGGCAGCGGCATCGGCGTCGGGGCGGCACCCAGCGCGTTGTAGAAATCGAGGATCGGCGTGAAAGGCGTGATGCGCAGCTTCAGCCCTTCGAGATCGGCGGCGGAGGTCACCTCCCCGCGGCTGACGATCTGGCGCAGGCCCGCCATGCCGTAGCCCAGGCCGACGACGCCCACCTGCTGCGGCAGCGGCTCCAGCAGCGCGGCGGCGGTGTCCGAGCGCAGGATGCGCGCGGCGTGGCGGATGTCATTGGCGAGGTATGGGGCATAAAACGCGCCGAGTTCCGGCACGCGGTTCGAGACTTCGGCGACGGTCATGAAGGCCATGTCCAGCGCGCCGGTCTGTAGCTGTTGCAACATCTCTGCCTCGTTGCCCAGCTGGCGTGCGGGAAAGACGGAGACGGAATGCTTGCCGCCCGATTTTTCGGCCAGTTCGGCGCCGAAGTCTTCGGCGGCCTTGGTCCAGATATGCGGCGGCGGGGTGATGAGGCCGAGGCGGAATTCTTCCGCCGCGAGCGAGAGCGCCGAGGCGGCGAGGATCGCGGCGGACGCGATCAGCTTGGCTGCATGTTTCATTGGCTTCCCTGTTGGTTTTGTTGGTTTGGCTTTTAGAGTTGCACCCAGCCATCGGGCGGCTCTTTCCCGGGGTGGACCGCGCCGCAATTGGGGCAGGTGCGGTCCGCTTCTGAGGCGTAGAACTTCTCGTAGACGGGGGGCAGGTCTTTGACGATGGATTGCAGCTGGAACTCCGCGCGGTAGACGCGGTGCGCGCAGCTAAAGCAGTACCATTCGATGGCGTCGTGCTGGCCCGGCTGGCGCTTGGGTTCGATCACCAGACCCACGGACCCTTCCTGCGGACGCTGGGGCGAATGGCGCACGTGCGGGGGTAGCAAGAACACCTCGCCCTGGCGGATCGGCACGTCGTAGAATTCCGTGCCGTCGTAGAGTTTGAGCAGCATGTCCCCTTCGAGTTGGTAGAAGAACTCCTCCACCGGGTCGTCGTGGTAGTCGGTCCGCTTGTTCGGCCCGCCGACGACGGTGACCATCATGTCCGAGTCCTCGAACACCATCTTGTTGCCCACCGGGGGTTTCAGAAGGTGGCGGTGATCGTCGATCCAGCCCTGGAAGTTGAACGCTTTCAGCTGTCCCATGTGATGTTCCCTGTTCCCGCCGCTACTATCAGACCTTCAAACCGCATTCGTCAAAGGCTTTGCGCACGATGTCCCGTTCCGCCTGGCTCAGCTCCAGCATGGGGGGGCGCACGCGGCCCCCTGTCTGGCCCAGAAGGTCCTGCCAATACTTGCCGAAGGCGGTCGGCTTGCCCGGCGGGCGCGTGCGCGCCATCGCCTCACGCACCGGATTGAGGCTGTCGAAGACGCGCCGCGCGGCGTCCGCTTTGCCGGCAAAGGCGAGCTCCGTATATTCGTTCATCCGCTGATCGCGTTTGGTCTGGATCTGGTAGGGCGGCGAGGAGCAGAGGTAGAGCTTCCAATCCAGCTCCAGCACGTTGTCCAGCCATTCGTGTTCGGCGGAGGTGGAGACGTGGATCTTGTCCCCGACCATGTGGGTGAGGCGGACATACATCTCGCGCGGGACGGAGTATTTGATGGCCACGATATTGGGCAGCTCGGCGATGCGCGCGGCCTCTTCGGGCTGCATGAGGTAGCCGACGTCCGGGTGGCTCCACATTGCGATGCCGATGTCGAGCGCGTCGCAGAACCTTTTGTAGTATTGGTAGAGGACCTCGCCCCGGTCGTGGCAGAAGCTGAGCATGGGCGCGTGCACAACGACGTAATCCGCGCCGCACTCCTCCGCGTGGCGCCCCAGCTCCAGCGCGGTGTCGATGTTCTGGTCCGAGATCGACATGATCGTGCCCGCCCGGCCTGCACAGGCCTGCGCCGCGATGGTCATGTTGCGTTTGCGCTCCTCCAGGCTCATCGCCCAGAACTCACCCTGCTTGCCGGCGACGAACAGGCCCTTGATGCCCAGATCGTCGACCCAGTGGTCGATATTGCGGCGCAGGGCCGCTTCATCGAGGCTCAGATCCTCCGCGAAGGGGTTGAGCGCGGCCGCCCAGATGCCGCGCATCGTGTCGCGGGCGTGTTCCTTGGCCTGGTGCTTGGTGTAGTTCATGTGCCGGGCGTCCTTGGTTCCGTGCGGGGTCAGGAAACCGCATTCGCGGCGCGCGGTCCAAGGTCAAGCGCGCAAGTGGCTATCGCGATTGCCGATAGCCAGCGCTTTGCAATTCCCAGATTTGGGGCGCCGCGCTAGGGTGTCGCTATGAAGATCGGGATGATTGGACGTGGGGCGATTGCCCGGTACGTCACGGCGGGGCTAGCGGAGCGGGTGCATTTTGTCGGCGCCGTCCTGGTGCGCTCGGGCGCGAGCGGGCCTAGGGACGTGACCTCGGTGGCGGACCTGCCGCGCGATCTGGACCTTGTTATCGACTGCGCGGGCCACACGGCCCTGGCGGCCCACGGGCCGGCGATCCTGGCGCGCGGGCAGGATGTCCTGTCGCTGTCGCTCGGCGCGTTGGCCGATCCGGGAACCGAGGCCGCGCTGCGGGACGCGGCAGTGCGGGGCGGCAGCCGGCTGCACCTGACCAGCGGAGCCATCGGCGCTTTGGATGCGCTGAGCGCGGCACGGGTCGGCACGCTGGACAGCGTCACCTATACGGGCCGCAAACCGCCGGCGGGCTGGGCCGGATCGCCCGCCGAAGACCGGCTGGACCTTAGCGCTCTGACGGAGGCCGCGACGCATTTCGAGGGGAGCGCCCGGCAGGCCGCCCTCGCCTATCCCAAGAACGCGAACGTCGCGGCAGCGGTGGCGCTGGCGGGCCTTGGCTTCGACGCCACGCAGGTGCGGCTGATCGCCGATCCCGGCATCCAGCAGAATGTGCATGAAGTGACGGCGGAGGGCGCCTTCGGCAGCTTCACGTTCCGCATCGATGGGCACGCGCTGCCGGACAATCCCCGCTCCTCCGCGCTGGCGGCGATGAGCGTGCTGGCCAAGCTGGACCAGATGACCGCGCGGATCAGCCTGTGATCGACCGCTCCGCCCGCATCGTGGACCGCGCGCTGAACCGCCTGAAGCTGCGGCAGCTGCGCCTTTTGGTGGCGGTGGGCGCCCATGGCAGCATCCAGAACGCGGCGCGCACGCTGGGCATCTCGCAGCCCGCGGCGACCAAGATGATCCAGGACCTGGAGCTGGATTTCGAGGTCAAGCTGTTCGACCGCACCAACCGCGGCGTCGTCCCGACAGTGTTCGGAGAGACGCTGATCCGGCACGGCAAGCTGATCTTCTCGCAAATTTCGACGGCAGCGCAGGATCTGGACGATCTCGCCGAGGGCAATGCGGGGCGCGTGGTCGTCGGCACGCTTCTAGCCGCGGCGGCACAGCTGCTTCCCGCGGCGACGCGCCTGCTGCTGGAACGGCGGCCCAACGTAGCCGTGAAGATCGTCGAGGGCACGAACGAGGTGCTGATGCCGGCCCTGCTGTCGGGTGAGATCGACATGGTCGTCGGGCGTCTGCCCTCCCACCGGCACCGGGCCAAGATCGCGCAGGAGGCGCTGCTGGACGATCACATCCTGGCTGTCACCGGACCGCAGCATCCGCTGGCCGGGCGGACGGGCATCACCTTTGCCATGACCAAACCCTTTGGCTGGATTCTGCCGCCGCTGGAGACGACGCTGCGCCGCCAGATCGACCATTTCTTCGTCGGCGCGCAGGCCTACAGCCCAAAAGTCGCCATCGAAAGCGTGTCCTATCTGACCAATCGAGCGCTGCTGCGGGACAAGGACTTGATCGGCCTGATGCCGGCGGAGGTCGCCCGCCGGGACATCGCGGAGGGTCATCTGGCCGCGCTGGACTGGGCGGTGCCGTTCGGGCGCGGGCCCATCGGCCTGTCGCGCCGGGCGGGGGCCGAGCTGTCCCCGGCAGGCCGCGCCTTTCGCGACGCGCTGCACGATGCGGCCGCAGCGCAATCCAGATATTCGCCAAACGGATAACGATATTACCCCAATTCACTTGATGCGATGGCAGCGCTTCGGTGATCTGCCCGCACCCAACGCAAAAGGCCGCGCATGTATCCCGATCTGAATCTCTTCATCGCCGGGACCTGGCGCAAATCGGGCCAGGACATGCCGGTCCTCAACCCCGCGACGGAAGAGGAGATCGGCCGCCTTCCCATAGCCGCGCGCAGCGATCTGGACGACGCGCTGGCGGCGGCGGTGGACGGCTTCACCCTCTGGCGCCGCGTCCCGCCGCGGGAGCGCGCCGATATCATCCTGCGCGCCGCGGCGCTGATGCGTGCCCGGCAGGAGGAGATCGCGACCTCCATCACGCTGGAGCACGGCAAACCCCTGGCCCAAGCCCGGCTGGAGGTGATCCGGGGCGCCGAATTCTTCGAGTGGGACGCGGGGGAAGCGATGCGTACCTATGGTCGGGTCATCCCCGCCGCGCCAGGCCACAAGATGTCGGTCCACCACGTGCCCTTGGGTGTGGTCGCCGCCTTCTCCCCCTGGAATTTCCCGATGAGCCAGCCGGCGCGCAAGATCGCCGGCGCCCTCGCTTCGGGCTGTTCGGTGATTCTAAAGCCGGCCGAGGAAACGCCCGCGGGCGCGATCCACATCGCCCGGGCGTTTGAGGATGCGGGCCTGCCGCCCGGCGTTTTGAACCTCGTCTTTGGCGTGCCGGCGGAGATTTCTGGCTATCTGATCCCGCAGCCGGCGGTGCGCTTGGTCGCTTTCACAGGCTCCACCCAGGTGGGCCGGCACCTCACGACACTGGCCGCGCAGAACGACACGCGGGTGCTGATGGAGCTGGGCGGGCACGCCCCCGTCATCGTGTGCGAGGATACCGATATCGCCGCTGCGGCCTCCGCGGGCGCGGTGCGCAAGATGCGCAATGCCGGGCAGGTCTGCACCTCCCCCACCCGTTTCTTCGTGAACGAGGCCATCGCGGACGACTTTGCGGACGCGTTCGTCGCGCGCGCGGCGGCCACGCGTGTCGGGAACGGGATGGAGAGCGGGGTTGAGATGGGCCCGACGGCCAATGACCGGCGCCCGCCGGCGTTGCAGGCCCTGGTGGACGACGCGGTGGAGCGCGGGGCGCGCCTGGCTCTGGGCGGGACGCGGCAAGGGGAGCGGGGATATTTCTTCGCCCCCACCGTGCTGTGCGACGTGCCGCCGGACGTGCGGATCATGCACGAAGAGCCCTTCGGCCCCATCGCGGTCCTGAATCGCGTGCCGTCCCTGGACGCGGCAATCCGCGCGGCCAATGCAGTGCCGTATGGGCTGGCCGGCTACGCCTTCACCAACCGGGCGGATTATATCGACCGGATGATCGACGAGGTGGAGGTCGGCAACCTGTCGATCAACACGCTGGAGGCGTCGATGCCCGAAACGCCCTTCGGCGGCGTCAAATCCAGCGGCTACGGCCGTGAAGGCGGCACCGAAGGGCTAGAGAATTACATGGATAGCAAAAACGTCTGGCACGCCGCGCGGATCGGATGAGGCGCGCTAATGGGTATTGCAGGCCAAGCGGCACTGACGCCTAATCTAGCGCTATGTTTTTCGATTATGGTGGTTTGTGGCGGACCGAGGAGGATTCGAACCCCCGACCCCTTGATTCGTAGTCAAGTACTCTATCCAGCTGAGCTATCGGTCCACGCAGCGTCGTTTAGACCTGCACGCCGGAGCGTGCAAGGGGCATTCGGCGGATTGTTGTGCGCTCAGCCCCTACACCAGCGTGCCGTCTGATTTGGGCAGGCGGATGCGGAAGGTCGTGCCGTCCGGTCCCGTCTCGATCAAGGTTAGCGTACCGCCGTGGCCGCGCACAAGCTCGGCGCTGATCGCGACGCCTAGGCCCGAGCCGCCTTTGCTGGCCGAGCCCTGGAAGGGTTTGAAGAGGTGCTCGCGCGCCTTGCCGGGCAGGCCGGGGCCGGTATCGGCGATGTCGATCTGCCAGGCCGCGCTGTCCTCGTGCGCGCGGATCGCGATCTCCCCAGGTTTGCCCGCCGCGATGATGGCCTGCCGGGCGTTGCGCACCAGGTTTGCGAGGACGCGGAAAATCTGCTCGCTGTCGGCGCGGATCAGCATCTGGCCGGGAATGTCCTCGGCCAGGGACACGTCATGCTCCCCGATGGCGAGCCGCTCACTGTCCACCACGTCGGCCACCACCTGGCTGAGCGGGAAGAGCGACAGAGTCGGCGACGGTTCCTCGGCCTTGCCAAAGGCCAGCGTGCTTTCGCACAGGTGCACCGCGCGGGTGATGGAGCCGACGAGCTTGGGCGCCATACGGCGCACCAGCGGATCTTCGGAGGATTCGATCCGGTCGGTGAAGAGCTGGGCGGAGGTCAGGATGTTACGCAGGTCGTGGCTGATCTTGCTGACCGCGCTGCCCAGCTGGGCGAGGCGCTCTTTCTGGCGCAGCGCGCTGGTTAGCTCGGTCTGCAGGGACTTCAGCGCCTCCTCCGCCTCGCGCAGCTCGCGGACGGAGGCGGCGGGCGTGATGATGCGGCGGGCGTCTTCGGGCGCGGCGGCGTAGCGCATCATGTGGCCCACGACCCCCTTGATCGGTTTGACCAGCAGCACCCGCACAGCCAGGAACAGCAGCACCGCGGTGAAGATGGAGATGACGGCCGACAGCACCAGGATCCGCACGCCGTAATCGACCATCGCGGCGCGCAGAGGCGCGGTCTCCATCGTGATTTCGATCAGTAGGCCCGCGTCGCGCAGGGGCGAGCCGATGACGCGGATCACTTCGTTCTCGGGCGTGGCGAAGCGGTAGAGCGCGTCCTGGATCAGGGTCAGCGCGGAGGGCTCGCGCAGGTCGAACGTGCCCATGATCGGCTGCGGCAGCGGGTTGGACAGGACCAATTGCCGGACCGCGTCGCGCCGCAGCACGACGTTGAAGACGCCCGCATTCTCCAGCAGCTCCTCCTCCAGCTCCGGCGTCAGCATGTCGTCGGCCAGCAGCGCGAGGGAGGCGATCTGCGCCCGCTCCAAATGGCCCAGCAAGTAGTCCTCGCGAAAGCGGGCGATGGAGGGCACGAAGATCAGGATCTCCGCCAGCATCACGAAGATGACCGTCAGGATCAGGAAACGGCCGGAGAGGGAGTTTAGCATACCTTAGCTCACCGCCGCGCGGGTGGCCGCATCGTGGCGCGTGACCCGCAGGCCATCAGGGGATCACCCGCTGCACAAACCGCACCACCCGTTTGACCAGATCACTCTCGAACAGGCGCGGGGTGAAATAGGCGCCGGCGGCCCGTTTGTTGACCTCGGATATGGTGGGATAGGGCGCGACCATACCCGCGATTTGAGACATTTTCAGTTTGTTCGCAATAGCGAGGGACCAGAGCGCGATCAGCTCGCCCGCCTGCTCGCCGACGATCGAGACGCCGACCGGGCGCCCGCGGACCACCATCACCTTGATGCCGCCCGCAATCTTGCGCTCCGCGATGGCGCGGTCGTTGTGGTGATAGTCGAACCGCACGACCTCCAGCCGGTCGCCATGGGCCGCACGCGCTTGCGCTTCGGTCAGGCCGACCTGGCTCAGCTCAGGCTGGGTGTAGGTGGCCCAGGGGATGTGATCGGTTTTGGCCTTGGAGGGCAGCGCGAACAGCAGGGAGCGGATGATGACCGAGGCGTGGTAGCCCGCCACGTGGGTGAATTGCAGGCCGCCCGCCGCGTCGCCAATCGCAAAGACGCGCGCGTTTGTGGTGCGCAGGGCGGCATCGGTCTTGATGCCGGTGTGTGTCGTCTCGATCCCCGCGGCCTCCAGCCCCAGCCCATCGCTGTTCGTCTTGCGGCCCGCCGCCAGAAGCAGGTGGGAGCCGGTGAAGCTGCGGCCATCTTCGGTCTCCACCGTGATCTGGCCACCGCTTTCGCTGATGCGGCTGGCCTTGGCGCCTTCTTCGATCCGCACGCCGTCCTCCCGCAGGGCGTCCAGGACCACCTGCGCCATGTCGGGATCGTCCTTGGGCAGGGCCTTGCCGGCCTCGATCACCGTGACCTCGCTGCCCAGGCGGCGGTGGGCCTGCGCCATCTCCATGCCGATGGGGCCGCCGCCGATGACCAGGAGGTGATCGGGCTGGGTGCGCAACTCCCACAGGGTCTCATTCGTCAGGTAGGGCACGTCCACGAGTCCCGGGATCGGCGGCACGAGGGGGGAGGACCCGGTGGCGATCACGACCCGGCGGGCGGTGATGCGATACTCGCCCGCCTCGACCGTGCGCGCGTCGACGAACGTTCCGAAGGCGCGGATGACCCGCACGCCAAGGCCTTCGAACCGCTCTTGACTATCGACCGGCTCGATCTGCGCGATGACGTCCGCGACGTGGTCTTTGGCGGCGGCATAGTCGACCTGCGGCGCCACCTGGGCCACGCCATAGCGGGCACTGTGGCTTTGGGCGTAAGCCGCCTTGGCGCTGGCGATAATCGCCTTGGAAGGCACGCAGCCGTAGTTGAGGCAATCGCCGCCCATCTTGTGGCCTTCCAGCAGCGTGACGTCCGCGCCCATCTGGACCGCGCCGGCGGCGACCGACAGCCCGCCGGAGCCGGCGCCGATTACCAGGATATCGGTTTTGATGTCTTTCATTTGGTCAGGTCTTTCTTGCCGGTGACGGCCTTGAGCGCGACCGGCACCAAGGACAGTGCGGCCAGCCCCAGGATCGGGAGCAGCACTTGCGGCTCGAAGATGATGCCGAGATCGGGCGTCTCACCGCGGGCGAACACGGCGCCAAGGCCCGCGCCGACGGAAGTGTAGACGATGGCGCCCGGCAAGATGCCGAGACCCGTTGAGATCAGGTAGCGATAGAGCGGCACGCCGAGGAAGGCGGGCAGCAGATTGGCGACGAAGAACGGCACGATCGGCACGAGGCGGATGAAGAACAGCATCGACCATTGATTTTCGTCGAGCCCTTCCTTGATGCGCTTGATCCGCCCTTCGGAGGCATCGAGCCGCGCGCGCAGCCCGTTGCCCAGAACGGTCCGGGCGGCGAGGAAGATCGCCGTCGCCCCGAGGGAAGCCCCCGTGACGTTAAAGATGGTGCCGAGCGCCGTGCCAAAGAGGAAACCGCCTGTGAGAGTCGCGATGGTCGCGCCCGGCAAGGAGAAGGCGACGATCAGGATGTAGGCGAGCACGAAGGCGCCGGCGGTCAGCGC
>JBCDFL010000070.1:0-15413 GCA_039178165.1 Pseudomonadota bacterium
CCACCTGCAAAGGCCGCCCTCATGCCGATCACCCGTCTTCACGCCGTTCTCTTCATGCTTGTTGCCGCCCTGTCCGCGTGCACTGTGAGCCCTGAGGCGAAGGATGCGCTGCCCCCCGATGCCACCCCGCGCACCCAAGCGCTGGCCGAGGTGAAGGACGATCTTGCGGCCACGGCGCAGGCGGAGGCGCCGCCGCCTGTGGCGGTCGTCCAATCGCAGCCGATGATCATCGGGTTCGGCATGGCGCAGGTGTCGCGGCAACCGGGCGGGTCTATCAATGAAAAGCGGCTGTTGGCGATCCGTGCCGCGCGGCTCGAAGCGCTGCGCGATCTGACGGAGCAGGTGCACGGCATCCGGCTCAGCTCTGTGACCAGCGTGCACGATACCATCGTGCGCAACGATCAGATCAAAGCGCTCGTCGCCGGCGAAATTCGCGGCGCGCGGACCGACAGGATCACGCCGAAGGGCAACGATTCCTATGAGGTTGTGATGAGCCTCGATCCCGATGTCGTCGCCTACATCATGCGCGCCGCGGCCTTGGGGGTCTAAGATGCGCTTTCTGGTCCTCAGTCTGGCCCTGTGGCTGACCCCCGCCTGTCTTTTCGCGGACCAAGCGGCGCGTTGGGTCGAGGCGGAAGGGCTGGCCTACATCAACGGCGCGGCTGATCACGACGCGGCGCGCAGGCGCGCGCTGGGCGAGGCGTTGATTTCCGCCGCGTTGGCCGGCGGCGCGCAGCTTCAGGGGCATTCCTCCTTGCACAATTCGCGCCTGGTGTCCGATGTCGCGATCCTGCGCGCGACCGGGCGGGTGCTTCGCCACGACATCCTTCGCGCGCAGATCGATGGGGGTCATTGGCGGGTGCGGGTCAAAGCGCTTGTTGGTCCGGCAACACCCAAAAGCTGCGGTGGGTCGCGACGCCTGAACCTCGACGCAACGCCGCCGCGCATCCGGGTCGACCCCAACGCTGGGGCATGGGCGCAGCCCGTGGCCCAGCAACTGGCCCGCGATGTGATCGCCGCGATCCGCCAGCACCGCGCCGTCACCCTCGAAACCGTCGCGGCCCGGCCGACGCGGCGGGTGGCGGCGGCGCTCGACTACAACGCCCTGACGCGCGGTGAAATTCTGACCAGCGTGGGCAACGAGCGGCTCGACATCGCCATCGAGGTTCGTGGACGCGGGCCGCAAGCTGCGCTCGCCCTGGTGCTGTCGGTGACGGATGCGCGGGGGCGGGCCACGCGTAAGACGTTGACCCGTAAAGCCGCCGCGCGTGCGGACGGTCTGCTGGCCCTGGCGACGGGGCAAAGGCGGCCGCGGGCGGAGCGCGCGTTGGTCAATGGGCTATTGCGCGGCACGACCCAGTTCTTCGACACGCTCGCGTGCCAAGCGCTGGAGACGCGCATCGCCACGACAAAAGGGGGCCTGAGCGTCGATATCGGTAGGCGGCAAGGGCTGACCCGGTCGCACCTCGCCTTCATCGACGATCCACATGCCAGCTTCGGGCTTCTTGAGATCGTAAAGGTGTCCAACAACACGGCGACGCTGCGACCGCTGGACCCCACCCGCGCCGCGCAGAGCTTTGCGGGTCAGCGCGTCTATTTCGTGGAGCTGGGGCATTGAGCGTGCGTCCGGGCGTTCTCGCCGCGTTTGTGGTGGGCGTCTGCGCTCCGGCGAACGCGGACATCCTGACGGGGCAAGACCTCGCGCAGCGAATTGATGCCGCCCTTGCCGCCGCGGGCCGTACCGGCCGGGCCGAAATGTCCGCGAACCGCATGTTCCCTGCCTGTGCGGCGGCCCTCGAGATCGACGTAACGCAGGCCGCCCGCACCCGCGTGCGGTGCCCCGCGACGGGTTGGGCGCGCAGCTTCAGGATCACGTCGTACGCTCCGGCACCCGTCCAAACGAGCGGTGCGGCGGAGGTCGTCGTCCTCGCGCAAAGCCTTGGACGGGGGACGGTGCTTCAGCCGGGTCATTTGCGGACGGTACCGGCCGATCTGGCGCGAAACCACGCCCCGATCGTCGCTCTCGACCGGGCGGTGGGCCGCACGCTGCGGGTCAATCTGGGGCAGGGCCAGACGCTGCTGGCCCGCCATCTCGAACAGAATTGGGCCGTGACCACGCAGGCGCCGGTGACAATATCCGTCCTGCGCAACGGCATCCGGATCGAGGCGACCGGCACGCCGCAAGACGACGCGCAATTGGGCGAGCCCGTGTCCGTTCTGAACCTGTCGAGCGGCCGTATTCTGCGCGGCGTCGTGACTGGTAAAAATTATGTGTCTGTCGGGGCTAACATGCGCCAGATCGGAGCCGTTATTGAGTGTGACCGAAGAGATACAAGCTGCAAAGGGAGATGACCCGTGGTCGACCCTATCAACCCACCCAACGTGTCGCGCCTCCGTCCGGTGGATGCCTCGTCGCCTATGCAAGGCAACACGCCGGCCTCGACACGACAGGTGCAAGCGTCCGACGCGGTCACCGATACGGTCGACTCGCACCGGGATATTTCCGTCGCGATAGAGCGCTTGTCAAAGCTGGAGCCGCCGATGGACGCCGCGCGCATCGCGCTCGTCAAAGCCGAGATACTGGAAGGCTCCTATCCTCTTGATTCACAGCGGCTTGCGGATTCTCTGTTTCGAGACATCGGCACAATGATGGACGATTGAAGGTGGACGATTTGGCGACAATTCTCCTCGTCGCTTTGGCAGTATCGAATTGCCTTTTTCTCGCGGCTTTCCTGACACGTGCATGGGTGAAAACGGCGGCCAGGCGCAGAAAAACACCTGCACAAGATGACGCGCATTTGGTGATCGACGCGGCAATCAAAGCGCAGCTGACCGAAATTCAACGCGATATCGACTGGTTAACTGCAGATCGAATGCTGGAGACGACGCGCGACCTTCTCGACACCGCTCCCAAAGGTTCAATGGACGGGAACCCGGAGGCAACTGCGGCTCCGTCGCGCAAAATCGGGTACCGCCAATAAGCGCTCGACCGCGCCGAATGTAGACTTTGTGACGTCTTGGGCGTGACGGAATTCTTGAACAGCGCCAATGCGCGATGTTTGGCGTGATCGAAGATCCCGCACGGTGTATCTGAATTCCAAAGAGTAAACCGGCATTCCTCTCTCTTCGTAAAGCCGATCGGGAAGCTTTTCCTTTTGGTCAGTCTAGCGCCGTTGGCGATTGGATAACGTTGGAACTTTGATCTGTCCCGGCCGAGATCAATCGTACCCACTTTGAGACCTGGCCGCGCTGCAAGCACTCAAAACTCGATCCATTAGCTGGGGCATTAGCCGGTCCGGGATTAGGCTTGCCGCTCTGAGGAAGGGGTGTGGTGCCGCTGAAGGGACTCGAACCCCCGACCCCATCATTACGAATGACGTGCTCTACCAGCTGAGCTACAGCGGCCCCGTGCGCGGCGTTTAGCGCAAGGCCGCTGGGCAGGGCAAGCGCAATTCAGCCGCTCGCGTTAAAGGCTTTTTCATCTCCGGCCGGTTATCTGGATGTGATAACTCGACGGAGGACATATGCGCCGGTTCGCATTCGTTTTGGCTCTGATGGGGGCGCTGTGGGTCATCCAGGTGCTCGGGGTCCGCGCCGATGAGGTGCGGCCCGCCGCGCTGGTTAGCAATCAGGTTGTGCACGTGCACCGGATCGTCAAATCGGCCTGTCTGGTACTGTCGGGCGCGCCGCCGGAGGTGCATCTGGAGGACATCTCGACCTCCAGCGCGGCGATGCGCTCGGGCTTTCAGGCGCTGTCCATCGATAGCCCGCGCAGCGATGGCACGCTGATCGCGTCCGCCCGGCGGGATGGTGACGTGCTGACCCGCGCCGCGCTGCAGATCGTCGCCGGGGATCGCCATTCGGTCGCCGTCGCGCAATTGCTGCGCAAAGGGCCGCTGGTCACCGCGCGCTTGGAGGCGCTGAGCAGCTTGCCCGGCGGGGCGTTTCTGCAAGCCATCCACGACGTGCGCGTCCGCTCGCAACGGGCGCAACGGGATCTGTGCTTGCTACGTATCGGGCTGGTGGGGGAGCGTGCGGTCAGGCGCCTCGCCGCGGACAGCGCGGCCATTCCTGACGTTCTGGCCGGGTTGCAGGATGGCAATCGACGCTTGGGCCTCGACCGCGCACCGAACATTCATATCAAGGTGGCCATCGGCAAGGCGGCCAGCAAGTGGCGCAGCCTCGCGCCGATCGCGCAGCGCGCGGTGGATGGCGACACGCTCGATCTGCGCGACGTGCAAGTGGCCTCTGTCCTGGTCGACGCGATGCTGGGAAATCTGAACGAAGCGCTGGGCCATTTCGACGCGCTCCGCAAACCGCCAGGATAGCGGTTTTGCCGGGTTGGACGCCGCTGCCACCTTTGACGCAGCAGCCGATAGCAAAGGAGGGCAGGCCGTCCGTTCCTATGGATCGGTGGTGCCCCTATTCGGAATGGCGCTACGCCTCTGTGGCAGGACGTCGCCGCTCGATGAAATGGCGTAGCACTTGCCTGCGGCGACGCCTCATCTCTGCGGCATCGCGCGGCGCTGGCCAGGAACGGTGCGGCGCTTAGTCGTGGCCATGGATCGCCCGTGTGGGGAGGCTTGAGCGTTGCTCTTATTCATCCCCGGGCCGCTCGCTTCGGGTTCCGCGCTGAGTGTCGTGTTCTGGGCGGCCGCTCTTGATCGCGCCGTTTGTGACGTGAAGGCGATGACGGGGTTAGCTTGCCGGAGCGAAGCATAGCTACTCACGACGTACTACCGTGCTGAGCCATAGTCGGTTCCCAAAGGGTACCCCGCGGTGTAGGCGCCGCGTCAGAAGTGGCAGGCAACTTGAACATACGCACTGAAGCCCGCTGTGCAATGAACGGCCGCGTTTGGGCGCGCGCTGTTGATCAGCTGAGGGCCGCGAAGGTCTTGTGCGTGGTGGGGGCCTCCCCCATGTTGCGGTTCGCCTTGTCGCTGACAAAGGGCGTATTGAGCCTCAGATGCAAGGCGTGTGCCGGCTCTGTCTTGTATACGGTTTGCTTGCCGTGGATCGATCTGACCCTTGACCCGCCCGACCTGGGCAAGCGGGCCTTCATCGGCCTAATTGTTGGGTCCAGGCTTTTTTTGGTGCGGGCTGGCGGGTTTCGGCCCACTTCACTTTACGAAGGGTGGAGACACCCAACCGAAGACGCCGTAGGCCTTACATCGAACCAGAGATACCTCCGTCGCCGATCATCCGACCCAGAGGCGCTAGCCCCCACGCCGGCGTCAGTCTTGCAGGCTTTTGACTACCACGTCGCCCTCGGCTTGCGCTTTGATGGCGAGGGCCGCGGCGTGGGAGGCGGCGGCGGTGGTGAAGTAGGGGATCTTGTCGAACAGAGCGATGGTGCGGATGGACTTGCTGTCCTCCACTGCCTGAGCGCCCTCGGTCGAGTTCATCACCAGCTGCACGCCGCCATCCTTCATCAGGTCCGTGACGTCCGGGCGGCCTTCGTAGACCTTGTTGACCTCGGCGCAGTCCAGCCCGTGCCCGCGCAGCCAGGCCGCGGTGCCGCGGGTGGCGACGATGGCAAAGCCTTGGTTCAGCAGGATCGTCGCGGCCTCCAGCATGTCGGCGCCCTTGTCCTCTTCCTTTATCGACACGAAGGCGCAGCCCGACCGGGGCAGCACCATGCCGGCGCCCAGCTGGGCCTTGAGGAAGGCGCGGGGGAAGTCGCGGTCCCAGCCCATGACCTCCCCGGTGGAGCGCATCTCTGGCCCCAGGATCGTGTCGACGCCCGGGAAGCGGGCGAAGGGCAGCACGGCCTCTTTGACGGAGTACCAGGGCATGTGCGGGTCGGCGAGGGTCATCGGGTCCGCCAGCGGCATGGTGCTGTCGTAGCTCACGGAGGTGTCATAGGCCGGGCGGTGCGGGAAGTCCGCCAGCTTGGCGCCCGCCATGATCCGCGCGGCGATGGAGGCGATGGCGCTATCGGTTGCTTTGGCCACGAAGGGCACGGTGCGCGAGGCACGGGGGTTGACCTCGATCAGGTAGATTTCATCGTTCTTGATCGCGAATTGCACGTTCATCAGGCCAACGACGTTGAGCGCGCGGGCCAGGGCGACGGTCTGCTCTTCGACGCGGGCCAGGAGTTCCCGGCTGAGCGTGTGGGGCGGCAGGCAGCAGGCGCTGTCCCCGCTGTGCACGCCGGCCTCTTCGATGTGCTGCATGATGCCGGCGACGTGCACGTCCGTCCCGTCGCACAGCGCGTCGACGTCCAGCTCCACCGCGCCGGACAGATAGCTGTCGAGCAGGACGGGGCTGTCACCCGACACGACCACGGCGTCTGAGATGTAGCGTTCGAGCTGCGCCTGATCGCGCACGATTTCCATCGCGCGCCCCCCCAGCACGTAGGAGGGGCGGATGACGAGCGGGAAGCCAATCTCTGCCGCGCGCTCCAGCGCTTCGGCGTCCGAGGAGGCGATGGCGCCGCCGGGTTGTTTCAGGCCCAGGTCCTGGACAAGCGCGTGGAAGCGTTCGCGGTCTTCAGCGAGGTCGATGGCGTCGGGCGTGGTGCCGAGGATCGGGATGCCGGCCTCTTCCAAAGCGTTGGCGAGCTTCAGCGGGGTCTGGCCGCCGAACTGGACGATGACGCCGTGCAGGGTGCCGTTGTCTTGCTCGACCCGCAGGATTTCCATGACGTGCTCGAAGGTGAGCGGCTCGAAATAGAGGCGGTCGGAGGTGTCGTAGTCGGTGGAGACGGTCTCGGGGTTGCAGTTGACCATGATCGTCTCAAAGCCCGCATCGCTGAGCGCGTAGCAGGCGTGGCAGCAGCAATAGTCGAACTCGATCCCCTGGCCGATGCGGTTTGGGCCGCCGCCCAGGATGACGACCTTTTTGCGGTCGCTCGGGCGGGCTTCGCATTCCACGTCGCCGAAGACGGGCGCCTCGTAGGTGGAGTACATGTAGGGGGTCTGCGCCTCGAACTCGGCGGCGCAGGTGTCGATGCGTTTGAAAACGGCGGTGACGCCCGCGCTGTGGCGGGCCGCGCGGACTTCGGCCTCGGTCTGGCCGGTCAGCGTAGCGAGGCGGGCGTCGGTGAAGCCCATCATCTTGAGCGCGCGCAGGCCGTCCGCGTCAGAGGGCAGGCCAGCGCTTTCGACCTCGGCCTCGGCCTCGACGATCTCGCGGATGCGGGCGAGGAACCAGGGGTCAAACTTGGTGATGCCAAAGATGTCGTCGTCGCTGAAGCCCTCGCGCATGGCCTGGGCGATGACGCGCAGGCGGTCGGGGGTTTGCTGGGACAGAGCCTTGGTGATCGCGGCGCGGCCATTTGCCGGGTCTTCGGCGCCTTCGATCCGGATCTCGTCGAAGCCGGTCAGCCCGGTCTCCATCGACGCCAGGGCCTTTTGCAGGGACTCGTGGATGGTGCGGCCGATGGCCATCGCCTCGCCCACGGATTTCATGGCTGTGGTCAGGAAGGGCTCGGAGCCCGGGAATTTCTCGAACGCGAAGCGGGGGATTTTGGTGACGACGTAGTCGATGGTCGGCTCGAAGCTGGCGGGCGTGACCTTGGTGATGTCGTTGTCCAGCTCGTCGAGCGTGTAGCCCACCGCGAGCTTCGCCGCGATTTTGGCGATCGGGAAGCCGGTGGCCTTGGAGGCGAGGGCGGAACTCCGCGAAACCCGCGGGTTCATCTCGATCACGACCATGCGGCCGTCGTCGGGATTGATCGCCCATTGGACGTTGGACCCGCCGGTCTCAACGCCGATTTCTCGGAGCACGGCAATCGAGTGATTGCGCATGATCTGGTATTCTTTGTCGGTCAGCGTGAGGGCCGGGGCAACGGTGATGCTGTCCCCGGTATGCACGCCCATCGGGTCCACGTTTTCGATGGAGCAGACGATGATGGCATTGTCGGCGGTGTCGCGCACGACCTCCATCTCATACTCTTTCCAGCCCAGCAGGGACTCGTCGACCAGGATCTGGCCCACCGGGGACGCGTCCATGCCCGATCGACAGATGGCTACGTAGTCGTCGCGGTTATAGGCGACGCCGCCCCCGGTGCCGCCCAGGGTGAAGGCGGGGCGGATGATGGCGGGAAGGCCGACCTCTTCGAGTGTGGCGAGGGCCTCTTGTACGCCAGCCTCCAGGTCCTTGCGGCCATCCACCATTGGGGCGGTCACGATGGCGGCGCGCGGGTTCTCGATGCCCAGCCGGTCCATCGCCTCGCGGAAGAGCTTGCGGTCCTCCGCCATCTCGATGGCATCACGTTTGGCGCCGATCATCTCGACCCCGAACTGGTCGAGCACGCCCATCTCTTCCAGCGCGAGGGAGGTGTTAAGGCCCGTCTGCCCGCCCATCGTGGGTAGCAGCGCGTCGGGGCGCTCTTTCTCGATGATCTTGGCGACGATGTCGGGGGTGATCGGCTCGATATAGGTGGCGTCGGCCAGGCCGGGATCGGTCATGATCGTGGCCGGGTTCGAGTTGACCAGGATGATCCGGTAGCCTTCCTCGCGCAGGGCCTTGCAGGCCTGGGCGCCGGAATAGTCGAACTCGCAGGCCTGGCCGATGACGATGGGCCCCGCGCCGATGATCATGATCGATTTGATATCGGTGCGTTTCGGCATGAACCGGCCCCCCTGTGCGCGCAAATTGTCTGCCTTATAGGCGTGCGCGCCGGGGGTGCAAGGGGGGCTGAATTTTGTCGGCGGGCTGCGGGAACCAAAGCCGCGTCATGCACGTTTAACGGTGGTGCGCGAGACAAGACCGGCTTTCGAAAAAGGAGAGACTGCCATGTCCTATGCCGCATTGCTTCTGGAATCCATCGGTGTGCTGGCGGATACGTCCGATCTGCAGCGCCGCGCGTTCAACACCGCTTTTGTGGCGCACGGCGTCGACTGGCACTGGGACCGCGCGGCCTATGCCGAGCTGCTGGAAGTGCCGGGCGGCAAGAACCGTCTGGACCACTACGCGGAGCGGAACGGGCACGAGGTCGATATCGACGCGCTGTACGAGGCAAAGCTCGCCGCCTTCGAAGAGGGGCTCGCGCGCGGTGGGTTAAGCCTGCGCCCCGGGATCGACGATCTGATCATCGAGGCGCGGCTGCAGGGCATGAAGCTGGGCTTTGTCACCTCCACCGAGCCGCGCCAGGTGCAGATGGTGATGGACGCGCTATCGGACGTGCTGAACCCGGCGATCTTCGACTATATTGGCAGCGGTAACCGCGTGCCGCGCGGCAAGCCGGCACCGGATATCTACAACGACGCGCTGCGCGAACTGGGCGTTGAGGCGGCGGATGCGTTGGCGATCGAGGACACGCCCGAAAGTGCGGCGGCGGCCACCGCGGCGGGGATCGCCACATGGGGCTACCCGTCTGTGGCCGAAGGGCGTGATTTTGGCGATGTGATCGGCGCCGGCTTCCCCGATCTGGACCTCGTGCGCCAGGTGCAACCGGCGGTCGCCGCGCAGTAACGCCTAGGGCGCGTCGAGGAAGGCGCGCACCGCCGCCTCGAATGCGCGGGGCTGATCGGCGTGCAGCCAATGGCCCGCGCCCTTGATCTTGGCAAAGCGCGCTGCCGGCAGCAGCGCCTTGATCGCCGGGCGGTGCTCTGGCGTGACATAGGCGCTGTCCGCCCCGGACAAGATCAGCGCGGGGCCGGGATAGGTGCCGGGCAGCGCTGGAAAGCTGAGGATTTTCGGCATCTCGGCGGCCAGCGTGTCCAGGTTCAGCCGCCAGCGACGCCCCGCGATGTCCAGCGATTGGGTCAGGAAGGCTTGCAAGGCCGGCTCCACCCCCGCTGCGCCCAAAGCGGCGGCAGCGTCGGACCGGCGCGCCACTGCGGCAAGATCGACCTTCCGCATCGCCTCGATGAACTGGATCTGGCTGTGCCCGTAGGCGACGGGCGCGATGTCGCCGACAACCAGCCGGCTCACCAGCGCGGGCCGTGTGACGGCGAGCGCCATCGCCGCCTTGCCGCCCATCGAATGGCCCACCACGTCGAAGGGCGCGCCGAGCGCTTCGATCGTGTCGGCCAGATCCTTCGCCAAATCCTCGTAACTGTGCGTGTCCGTCTGGCCGGAGGCGCCGTGGTTGCGCATGTCCACCGTCACCACGCGACCGCGATCCGATAGCCGCTTGGCGATGACGCCCCAATTGCGGCCCGACCCGTAAAGGCCGTGGGCGATCAGGACCGGGCGGGCGGGGCCATCGCCGAAGCTGTCGTGGTGCAAACGCATGGGTCGGGGCTAGCCCAGCGCGCGGCGCGGCGCCAGTGTCTTGAGCTTGCGGGGCGCGATCTTTAGACCGGCCCCATGGCACGGGATGGCAGCATTGAGGCGCGGGCCGCGCGGGTCCGCCGCGCGCTGGACGCGGCGTTCGGCGTGCGTGCGGGCACGCTGGCGCAAGCCGCGCGCAAGGCGGGCCGCCGTCTGCCGCGGCGGGTGCGGGCGGACATCGCGCTGATCACCGCGGCCGAAGACCGGGCCTCCAATCCGCGCCTAGCCCCCACCCTCGACAACACGGCGCTCTCGCGGGCGGAGGAGGACGCGCTGAGCTGGTTGGCCAGCGTCGACCACGCCGATGCCCGCCGCGGCGCGCTGCTTGGCCTCGTGGGGACGATCGTCTTCAACCTGCTGCTGGTCGTCGCCGCCTTCGTGGGTTGGATGGTTTGGGCCGGCCACCTCTGACACCGCAGGGAACGCGGCGGCGCCTGAGGCGTTGCGCTGCGTAACCTTTTGGCAAGGAGGAACACTTTCATGAGCAATACCGCACTGATCCTGCTGACCTCGCACGGGGTTTTGGGGCAAACCGGCAAGCCCACGGGCTTTCACTGGGTCGAAATGGCGACGCCCTATTTCGCGCTGCGCGACGCGGGGTTCGAGATCACGTTCGCCTCGCCCGTCGGCGGGCGCCCGCCCTCCGATCCCGGCTCCGCCGATCCGGAGACGCGGGAGGCCGATGTGAACCGCTTCATCGCGGATGCGGCGGCGATGGACGCGCTGGAGCGGACGATCCCGCTGCGCGATCTGAACGGCGCGAATTTCGACGTTATCTACATCCCCGGCGGCCACGGCACGATGTGGGATCTGGCCCAGACGGGCGAGGTCGCGGCCCGCATCGCCGAAGGGTGGGAGGCCGGCGCGGTCGTCGGCTCCGTCTGCCACGGGCCCGCGGCGCTGACCGAATGCTACCTCAGCGACGGCACGCCGCTGGTCGCGGGGCGCAAGGTCTGTGCCTTCACCGACGCCGAAGAGCGCGCGGTGGAGCTGGACAACGTCGTGCCCTTCCTGCTGGAGACGCGGCTGCGCGCGCTCGGCGCCCAATTCGAGTGCAATGGCGAGGTGTTCGGCCCGCACGTCGCCAAAGACGGCCGCCTGATCACCGGGCAAAACCCCGCCTCCGTCCCCACGCTGGCGCGGGCGCTGGCCGATGCCGCGCGGATGAGCCGGGCCGCCTGAACGCAAACGGGCCCGCCCAGGGTAGGGCGGGCCCGCGTTGTCCGGGGCGCTGCCCCTAGAGGTTCGGATAGAGCGGGAAGCGGGCGCAAAGCGCCGCGACTTCGCCGCGGACCTTGGTTTCGACCTCGGCATTCCCGTCTTCGCCATTGGCCGCGAGGCCGTCGGCCACTTCGCAGATCCAGCGGCCGATCTGGCGGAATTCGTCCTCGCCAAAGCCGCGGGTCGTGCCGGCGGGCGTGCCGAGGCGGATGCCGGAGGTGATCGTCGGCTTCTCATCGTCGAAGGGCACGCCGTTCTTGTTGCAGGTGATGTGGGCGCGGCCCAGCGCTTGTTCGGTCGCGTTGCCTTTGACGCCTTTGGGGCGCAGATCGACCAGCATCACGTGCGTGTCGGTGCCGCCCGTGACGATGTCGAGGCCGCCCTTCATCAGCTCATCCGCCAGCGCCTGCGCGTTCTTGATGACTTGGGCTTGGTAGGTCTTGAACTCGGGGCGCAGCGCCTCGCCAAAGGCGACGGCCTTGGCCGCGATCACGTGCATCAGCGGGCCGCCCTGGATGCCGGGGAAGATGGCGGAGTTGAACTTCTTCGCCAGTGCTTCGTCGTCCGTCAGGATCATGCCGCCGCGCGGGCCGCGCAGGGTCTTGTGCGTGGTGGTCGTCGCCGCGTGCACATGAGGGAAGGGCGAGGGGTAGACGCCCGCCGCAATCAGGCCCGCAAAGTGCGCCACATCCGCCAGCAGCCATGCGCCGACTTTGTCGGCCACAGCGCGGAAGCGGGCGAAGTCGAGCTGGCGCGGAATGGCGGAGCCGCCGGCGATGATCATCTTGGGCTTATGCTCCAGCGCGAGCGCTTCCAGCTGGTCATAATCCACGTCCAGCGTGTCGCGGCGCACGCCGTATTGGATGGCGTTGAACCACTTGCCCGACTGGTTCGGTTTGGCGCCGTGGGTCAGGTGGCCGCCGGCATCAAGCGACATGCCCAGGATCGTGTCGCCGGGCTGCAGAAGCGCCTGAAAGACGCCCTGGTTCGCCTGGCTGCCGGAATTGGGCTGCACGTTGGCAAAGCCGCAGCCGAACAGCTGCTTGGCCCGCTCGATGGCCAGGTTTTCGGCCACGTCGACGTATTGGCAGCCGCCGTAATAGCGCCGGCCGGGGTAGCCTTCGGCGTATTTGTTGGTCAGGACCGAACCCTGCGCCTCCAGCACGGCGGCGGAGACGATGTTTTCCGAGGCGATCAGCTCGATTTCGTCGCGCTGGCGGCCGAGCTCTGCGTCGACCGCAGCGGCCAGTTCGGGGTCGGATTGACCCAGCGAGGTTCTGAAGAATCCGGATTGTACGTTCATGGCACTCCCTCCGAGTCACGATTTGCGAGTTTCGTATCGGAAACGCTGCCGGGGTCAAAGCGGATAAAGCGACGCGCGCGGGGGAAAACGCGCCAATGCTGGTGCCGATGGCGGATATGTGTTTCTAATCCGGGCACGAAGCGAGGATGGGAAACCTCTGGCATGGCACTGAAAATCGCCTTTGCGGCCTCCGCGGCGCCGGTTGCGCAGACCGCGCGGGCGACGCTGATCGGGCGCTACGGCGACGTGCCGGTCGAAGAGGCGGATGTGATCGTCGCGCTGGGCGGTGACGGCTTCATGTTGCAGACCCTGCACGGGACGGAGCATTTGCCGGCGCCGGTCTACGGCATGAACCGCGGCACGATCGGCTTTTTGATGAATGAGTATTCCGAAAGCCGGCTGCTGGCGCGCCTTGAGGCTGCACAGGAAGAAGCGATCAACCCGCTGTTCATGCACGCAGTCACTGGCGACGGGCGAGAGCATCACGCGCTGGCCATCAACGAGGTGTCGCTGCTGCGCGCCGGCCCGCAGGCGGCGCGGCTGCGAATCTTCGTCGACGGACGGCTGCGGATGGACGCGCTCAGCGCCGACGGGGCGCTTGTATCGACTCCAGCGGGCAGCACGGCCTACAACTACTCCGCCCACGGGCCGATCCTGCCCATCGGCTCGGACGTGCTGGCCCTCACAGCGGTGGCGGCGTTCCGGCCCCGGCGCTGGCGCGGGGCGCTGCTGCCCAAGACGGCGGAGGTGCGGTTCGATGTGCTCGACCCAGACAAGCGGCCCGTGATGGCCGAGGCGGACAGCCGGTCGGTCCGCGACGTGCGCACCGTGACCATCCGGTCCGAGCCATCGGTGGTGCACCGCGTGCTCTTCGATCCCGGTCACGGGCTGGAAGAGCGGCTGATTTCCGAGCAGTTCACCTAGCGCCCGGGAACGGGCGTCCTGCTGAAGCGTTTGATCTGCACATGCAATGCAGCACAGGAGGCGCCCATGAACTGGGACATCATCCAAGGCAAATGGCAGCAGCTAAAAGGCGATGCACAGGCGCAGTGGGGCAAGCTGACCGACGACGACATTCAGCAAGCCGACGGCAGCCGCGAGGCCTTGGCCGGCAAGATCCAGGAACGCTACGGCGTGGCCCGAGACGAGGCCGAAAAGCAGATCGACGCCTGGGCCGACAAGGTCAAAGCCAGCGTCTAAGCACACGAAAAACCGCCAGCATCGACCCCAGTGCGGGCGGTTTTCAGTCGAGGGTAAACAGCTCCTGCCGCTCCGCCACGCCGCGCAGCCGGTACGCGCCGAGGGAGACGAGGTCGTCCCGTCCCGCCATTGCGGGCCGCGCGACCGGCGCGCTGACGATCACCGGATAGCCGACCGGCCCCGTCATCGCCAGCATCCGCGCCGCGGCATTCACCGCGGGGCCGATCACCGTAAAATCCAGCCGCTGCGCCGCGCCGATATTGCCGTAGAACACTTCGCCCGCGTGTAGGGCCATCGTGGCGGTCGTCACGGGCTGGCCCGCCGCCGCGCGGGCCGCGCTGACCTCTGCCATGGCGGCTTGCAGGTCGCGTACGCAGGCGATGGCGGCCGCTTCAGTCCCGGGCACGGCGTCTTTGGCAAAGATGGCGAGGATGCCGTCGCCCATGAACTTCAACACGTTGCCGCCGCGCGCCTCGATGCAGGGGACGATGGCGCCGAAGTAGGCGTTCAGCATCTCGATAATCCCGGGGCCGAGCGCTTCGGACATTGCGGTGAACCCGGCGAGGTCGAAATAGAGGATCACCGCTTCCGTCCCCTCGACCGTGCCGCGCCCGATTGCGCCCGACAGCACCCGCGCGCCCGCATCGGCGCCCAGATAGGTGGCCATAAGATCGTGGGCCATGTCGTGGTTGGCGTTGGCCTTCAGCGCCAGGCCAAGGGCCGGCGTGATCTGGCGCAGCACGTCGATCTGTGCGTCCGTGAACCCGTCCGGCGCGGCGCCCGTCCAACTGATCAGCAGCCCAATGCTTTGCCCCGTATCCGCGCCGTCGAACCGCGTCTGGGTGGCGAAGTAGTCGCTAGCGCCTTGGGCGGCCAATTCCTCGAACACCGGGAACTCGAACGGCGCGGTAGGGCCAAAGCGGCGGCGGAACGTGTCCTCCGGCCCCTCGACCAGGGCGCGCAGCGGGCTCTGTTCCCAGCCGTAATCAACCTGGCTGTTGCGGTCGTAAAGCTCGTGACTGATGCCGCTGGCCCGTTTCCAGCGGTAGGCGAAGGCTCCGAATTCGGGGTGGTAGGCCCGCATGGAGAAGTTGGCGCGCACCAGTGGCACGCCCGCGCTGACGAGCCGCTCGCACAAAGCGGTGATCAGCTGAGCGTAGGGCGTGCCGGCCAGTCCCTCGCGGATCAGCCAGTCCGCGATGTTCCGGCCGGCCATCTGTCAGACGCCCGCGTAGCCGATTGTCTGCAGCGCGCCGCGCACCTCGTCCAGGATGGCCGGATCGTCGATGGTCGCGGGCATCTTGAAGTCTTCGCCGTCGGCGATCTTGACCATGGTCCCGCGCAGTATCTTGCCCGAGCGGGTCTTGGGCAGGCGGTCCACCACAACGGCCAGTTTGAAGGCGGCGACAGGGCCGATCTGCTCGCGCACCATCTTGACCACCTCGGCGGTGACCTCGCCATGATC
>JBCDFL010000071.1:0-15262 GCA_039178165.1 Pseudomonadota bacterium
AGGTGCTGGACTATGACAAGCTGACGCTGAAAATCGAAACAGACGGGTCCGTGACCCCGGATGACGCGCTGGCCTATGCCGCCCGCATCCTGCAGGACCAGCTGTCGATCTTCGTCAACTTCGACGAGCCGGAATCGGCCACCCGCCAGGACGAGGATGACGGGCTGGAGTTCAACCCGCTGCTGCTTAAGAAGGTGGACGAGTTGGAGCTTTCCGTGCGCTCGGCCAACTGCCTCAAGAACGACAACATCGTCTATATCGGGGACCTCATCCAGAAGACTGAGGCCGAGATGCTGCGCACCCCGAACTTCGGCCGCAAGTCGCTGAACGAGATCAAGGAAGTGCTGTCCGGTATGGGCCTGCACCTCGGCATGGATGTCGAGGACTGGCCGCCCGACAACATCGAAGACCTCGCCAAGAAGTTCGAGGACAACTTTTAGCGACTCGTAGGATGGGCAATATTGCCCATCCTACACCCGGACCTCCGGTCCCAAGGAGAGCCGCGGGCACGCACCCAAGGCCAGACAAAGCAAAACCGCCCGTAGAGGGCACCCATATTGGAGACACCCCATGCGTCACAAACGTGGCTACCGCCGCCTGAACCGCACCCACGAGCACCGCAAGGCGCTGTGGGCGAACATGGCCGGCTCGCTCATCGAACATGAGCAGATCAAAACCACCCTGCCCAAAGCCAAAGAGCTGCGGCCCATCGTCGAAAAGCTGATCACGCTCGCCAAGCGCGGCGATCTGCACGCGCGTCGTCAGGCTGCAGCGAAGCTGAAGCAGGATGCCTATGTCGCCAAGTTGTTCGACGTGCTCGGCCCGCGCTACGCCGACCGTCAGGGCGGCTACATCCGTGTGCTGAAGGCGGGCTTCCGCTACGGCGACATGGCGCCGATGGCGATCATCGAATTCATCGATCGCGACCGCGATGCCAAAGGCGCCGCCGACAAGGCGCGGCTCGAGGCCGAGGAAGCAGCGGAGTAACCCTCTGCTGAACCGAAAAAAACGCCCCGCTGGATGCAGCGGGGCGTTTTGCGTTTAGGCGGCGTCGAGGTCCGCCTTCACGATATCCTCGATCTCTTCGACGGGGTGATTGGTCAGCGTCTTCGGGATCTCCGCGATCACCTTGTCCGCCACTTCCTTGTGCAGATCGTCGCGCAAGACGCCCAGTACCTGGGGTGAGGCGACGATCACCAGCTTCTTCAACGCGCCCTTATGCGCCTCGGCGTAGAGCATGTCCGACAAGTCCTTGGCGAACCGCTCTTTGGCGAGCTCATGCCAATCGGTGTCGTCGAAGGCCGATTTCTGGCCCGGCGCGCCTGCATCCTTCATGCGGCCCGGGCGGTTGGCCGATTGATCAATGTCGGACGGATTGTCCTGCTCCTCCGTCTCATCGACGGTAAAGTTCGGGTCCGCGTGATCGGTCAGATTGCGCAGAAACAGCGCCTTTTCGCTATCCGTCACCACGATCCAGGTGTCCTGCTCAAGATGTGCCATCGTCGTCCTCCGCTTTGTCGGATTTGCGCACGCGGGTCGTCACGTCGCCTTCCGTCGCCTGGCGCAGCAGGTCGCGGGTGCCGACCTTGCGGGCCAGCTGGCCTCCGTCGCGGCCCTGCTGTCCGGGCGTGTCGTCCTGAGTGAACTCTTCGGTCTCGCGGGTCCCGTCCTGGGACCTATGGCGCTCTGCCATCGTAGCCTCCTTTTGTTGCTCACGGGGACAACCCGCGGCCCCGCCAGCCGTTCCAAAGCCGCGGCAAGGCGCCTATGTTGGCCGCGCGACGAAAGGACCCCGCCCATGCGCCTCTTGCTGATCTTGATCCTGCTGGCCACGCCGGCCTGGGCCCAGCGCGTGCCCTCCAGCCAGGCGGAGATCACGCTGTCCTTCGCGCCGCTCGTGGACCAGGCCGCGCCCGCAGTGGTCAACATCTACGCCCGCCGCACGGTGCAGGCCCGGCGCACGCCGTTCATGGACGACCCGTTTTTCGAGCGGTTCTTTCAGGGCGCGGAGCCCGAGCCGCGCGTGCAATCTTCCCTCGGCTCGGGTGTGATCCTGTCGGCCTCCGGCATCGTGGTCAGCAATTTCCACGTGGTCGGCATGGCCACGGACATCCGCGTGGTCCTCACCGACCGGCGCGAGTTTTCCGCCCGCGTTCTGCTGGGCGACGCCGAAAGCGACCTGGCCATCTTGCAGATCGACGGGGCGGAGGAGCTGCCCTTCCTGCCCCTGCGCGCCTCTGAGGAGGTGCAAGTGGGGGAGCTGGTGCTGGCCATCGGCAATCCCTTCGGCGTGGGGCAGACGGTATCTTCGGGTATCGTGTCGGGCCTGGCGCGCTCCGGCGGGGCGGGCGGCGCGGGCCGCGGCTACTTCATCCAGACCGACGCGCCGATCAACCCGGGCAATTCGGGCGGCGCGCTGATCGACATGGCCGGGCGCCTCATCGGGATCAACACGCAGATCCTCACCCGCTCGGGCGGGTCCAACGGCATCGGCTTCGCCATCCCCGCGGACCTGGTCGCCGCCTTCGTCGCGCAAGCCGAGGAAGGACGCGCCGATTTCGCGCGCCCCTGGGCCGGCATGTCCGGCCAGCCGGTGGAAGCGGACATGGCCGGCGCGTTGGGCCTCGAGGTCGCGCGCGGCATCGTCATCTCCGCCTTGCACCCGGCCTCCCCGTTCCTCGAGGCGGGGTTTGCTGTGGGCGACATCATCACCGCGGTGGACGGCGATCCGGTCAACACGCCCGCCGAGATGGTTTACCGCATGTCGGTCGTCGGCATGGGCGAGACCAGCGCCGTGACCCGCGTCCGGGACGGCGCGGCGCGCGAGGTGCAGGTCCGGCTGCTGGTCGCCCCCGACAGCCCCGACCGGCAAGAAACCACGTTTGAGCCGCCTTTTCCCCTGCACGGCCTGACCCTCGCCCGCATCAACCCCGCCGTGCTGGCCGAGCTAAACCTGCCCATCATGGCCACCGGCACCGTCGTCACCGCCGCGAGCGGCCCCGCGCGGCGCGCGGGCCTGCGTCCAGGTGATGTGATCGAGGTGGTGAACGGGCGTGCAATTACCGTACCCGCCGACTTCGCCCCAGCGATTGAGGCCGGGGGCCGCCGCCAGACCATCGGCGTGCTGCGCGGGGACCGCCGCGTGGGTTTGCGCTTCCGCTTCTGATGGATCTTTTCGACACCGACCCGGCGCCGCCCAAGGTGCAGCCGCTGGCCGACCGCCTGCGGCCCCAGAGCCTGGACGAGGTCATCGGCCAAGACGCCCTGCTCGGTCGCGAAGGTCCGCTGGGCGCGATGCTCGCCTCCGGCCATGTTGGCTCCGCCATCCTGTGGGGCCCGCCGGGCGTCGGTAAGACGACCATCGCGCGGCTGCTGGCGGACGCGACGGACCTGCATTTCGTCCAGATCAGCGCGATTTTCACCGGCGTGCCTGACCTGCGCAAAGTGTTCGAGGCCGCCAAGCTGCGCCGCAAAACGGGGCAGGGCACGCTGCTGTTCGTGGACGAAATCCACCGCTTCAACAAAGCCCAGCAGGACGGCTTCCTTCCGCATATGGAGGATGGCACAATTGTCCTTGTCGGCGCGACGACGGAGAACCCGAGTTTTGAGCTGAACTCCGCCGTTCTCAGCCGCGCGCAGGTCATGGTGCTGGAGCGGCTTGGCGCCACTGCGCTGGAAGCGCTGATCCAGCGGGCGGAGGTCGAGGTCGGTCCGCTGCCACTTCAACCCGCCGCCCGCACGGGCCTCATTGAGATGGCGGACGGCGATGGCCGGGCGCTCCTGAACATGATCGAACAGATCGCCGGCTGGGACACGGACCCGCTGGACCTGCCGGCCCTCACCGCCCGCCTGACGCGCCGCGCGGCGCAATACGACAAGTCGGGCGACGGGCACTACAACCTCATCTCCGCCCTGCACAAATCGGTGCGCGGGTCAGACCCGGACGCATCGCTTTACTGGTTCGCGCGGATGCTGGAAGGGGGCGAAGATCCCCGCTATCTCGCCCGGCGGATCACACGCATGGCGGTCGAGGATATCGGCCTCGCCGACCCCCAAGCCCAGGCCCAATGCCTTGAGGCGTGGCAGACCTATGAACGCCTCGGCAGCCCGGAAGGGGAGCTGGCGCTGGCGCAAGCGGTCATCTATCTGGCCCTCGCACCCAAATCGAACGCCGCCTACGTCGCCTACAAGGCAGCGCGGCGCAGCGCCAAGGCGACCGGCTCGCTCATGCCGCCCAAGCACATCCTCAACGCGCCGACGTCGATGATGAAGGATCAAGGCTACGGCAAGGGCTACGCCTACGATCACGACGCGGAGGATGGGTTCAGCGGCGCCGACTATTTCCCCGAGGCTATGGAGCGCCCCGACTTCTACGCCCCGGTCGAGCGCGGGTTTGAGCGGGACTTGCGCAAGCGCGTCGACTACTTCGCCAAGCTGCGCGCCAAGCGGGGCGACGCAGGGTAAGACGTGACAGGCGCCGCCGCCCGCGCTGCACTGCGCCAGGAGGATCCGCCATGCCCGTCTCGACCGTCGAAACCGAACATGTCTGGACCATCGTCCACGACCGCCCCGATGCCCGTAACGCCGTGGACACGGCCCATTCCCACGCCCTCTTTGATGCTTTCATGGCGTTCGAGGCGTCAGAGGCCCGCGTCGCCGTTTTCTACGGCGCGGGCGGTAATTTCTGCGCGGGCTGGGACCTCAAGCTCGCCGCGAGCCTGCAAGACCCCGCCAAGCGCGACGCTTATTTTGCCGAGATCGGGGTGGAGCGGTCCTTGCGCGCCGCCATGGGCCCCTCCCGCCTCGCCCTCTCTAAACCCGTGATCGGCGCCATCGAAGGCGCCGCGGTGGCCGGCGGGATGGAACTGGCGCTCTGGTGTGACGTGCGGATCATGGGCCAAAGCGCCTATATGGGCGTCTATTGCCGCCGCTGGGGCATCACCCTGGTCGACGGCGGCACCGTGCGCCTGCCGCGCCTCGTCGGGCAGGGCCGCGCGCTGGAGATCGCGATGACCGGCCGCAAGGTCCCAGCAGAGGAATGCGAACGCATCGGCCTGTGCGAGCGCATCGTCCCAGATGGCCAAACCCGCGGCGAAGCCGAAGCCATGGCGCACCAGATCGCCCGCTTCCCCCAAGAGGCGATGCTGGCCGACCGCGCGGCGATCCTGGCGGGCCAGTCCATGCCGGTGCGCGAGGCCATCGCCAATGAATGGCACCGCGGCCTTGAGGCGATTGCCCGCGAAGGGACCGCCGGCGCGGGCCGCTTTGCAGGCGGCAAGGGCCGGTCGGGGGATTTCGACGATATCTGAGTTGACAGGGCGCGGGCGCGGGGCCAAGCGAGGGCCATGTCGATCCCTCTGATCTCTGTCGCGCTGGGCGGCGCGCTGGGCGCGAGCTGCCGCTACTTGCTGAGCGTCGGGTTCCTGCGCCTGACCGGCCCAACCGCCTTTCCGCTGCCCATCCTGGCTGCGAATATCGCCGGCTCGTTGCTGATGGGCCTCTTCGTCGGCCTCGCCGCACAGCGCGGATGGACTGCGGCCAGCCCGTTCGTGATGACCGGGTTCCTGGGCGGTTTCACCACCTTCTCGGCCTTCAGCCTCGAGACGGTGACGCTGATCGAGCGCGGGCAGGCGGGCCTCGCCGCGCTTTACGTCGCCGCGTCCGTCGCGCTGTCCATCGGTGCGCTTTTCGTAGGTCTTGTCATCGCTCGGTCCGTCGCATGAGCGGAGTTCAGCATATCGACGTGCCGGAGGGGGAGGGCGATCAACGCCTCGACCGCTGGCTCAAACGCCGCTTTCCGCAGCTGAGCCAGGGCATGATCGAAAAGATGTGCCGCAAGGGCGATCTGCGCGTGGATAAGGGCCGCGTGAAATCCTCCACCCGGCTGGAGGAGGGCCAAACCGTCCGTGTGCCCCCCATCCCCGACGGCACTGCCCCGCCGCCCCCGCCGAAACCGCGCATCAGCGACGCGGACGCTGAGATGATCCAGGCGGCGGTGATCTACAAAGACGACCACATCATCGCCCTGAACAAGCCGCCCGGCCTCGCCACCCAAGGCGGCAGCGGCCAGACGCGCCACGTTGACGGGCTGGCCGAGGCGCTGGCCTTCGGGGCCGAGCCGCCGCGCCTCGTCCACCGGCTCGACAAGGACACATCGGGCGTGCTGCTGCTGGCGCGCACCCAAGCCACGGCCCGCGACCTGACCGCCGCGATCCGCCACCGGGAGACGCGCAAGATCTACTGGGCGCTCGTCGCCGGCGTGCCCACGCCGTATCTTGGGGAGGTGAAGTATGGCCTTGCTAAGATGGGCGGCGCGGGCAACGAGAAGATGCGCGCCGTGCACCCGCGCGATATGGACGCCACGCCCGGCGCCAAACGCGCCCACACGCTTTACGCTACACTCTACCGCGTCGCCTCCCGCGCGGCCTGGGTCGCGATGGAGCCTGTCACGGGCCGTACCCACCAGCTGCGCGCCCACATGGCAGAGATTGGCCACCCCATCGCGGGCGACGGCAAATATGGCGGCTCGGGGCAGGAAAACCTCGGCGACGGTTGGGGCGCACGCATCGGCGGGATCGTGTCGAATAAGCTGCACCTGCACGCCCGCTCCATGACGTTTGAGCATCCGGTGACCAAGCAGCCCGTCACGATCACCGCTGACCTGCCGGACCACATGGCCCAAACGTGGGAGACGCTGGGCTGGACCGCGGATCTGGCCGCGGACGATCCATTTGAAAGCCTGATGTGACCCTGCGCCTGATCATATTCGACGTCGACGGCACGCTGGTCGACAGCCAAGGCGACATCCTCGGTGCCATGCAGGCGGCCTTCGCGGCCCAAGGCCTGCCCGCACCGCCGCGCGCGGACGTGCTAGGCATCGTCGGTCTGTCCCTGCCGCAAGCGATGGCCCGGCTGGCGCCGCAGGCGGATGGCCCGCGCTTGGTGGAGGATTACAAGGCCGCATATGCCGACCTGCGCGCCCGGTCAGGTAGCGCCGAAAGCTCCCCGCTCTATCCCGGTGCGCGGGACTGCCTTGCCGCGCTGCACGCGGTGCCGGATATCTTGCTGGGCGTGGCTACGGGCAAATCGCTGCGCGGGTTGAACCTGCTGCTGGACGCCCACGATCTGCGCCGCTTCTTCGTCACCTTGCAGCACGCCGACGCGCATCCCAGCAAACCGCACCCCGCGATGATCCACGCCGCCCTGGCCGAGGCAGGGATGGAGCCGGCGGATGCCGTGATGGTGGGCGATTCGTCCTTCGACATGGAGATGGCGCAGGCCGCTGGCGTTGCCGGCATCGGCGTTGCCTGGGGCTACCAGCCGGCGGAGCGTCTGTACCAGGCCGAGTGGATCGCGCCCGATTTCCCGGCCCTCACGCAAAGGCTGCTGACGCGGTGGCCGGTGGGGTAAAACCCCACCCTACCTAAATTCGTCGGCGTAAAACGCGCGGCCCTGTCGGGTGGGTTTTCAACCCACCGCCGGCGTGCCACAAGCGCGCCCATGTCCGAATGGAAACAAAAACGCTTTTGGAAATCCGCCGCGGCGGAGGCGGTCGAGGGCGGCTGGCGCATCGCGCTCGACGGCCGAGCCGTCAAGACGCCGGCCAAGGCGCCGCTGGTTGTGCCCTCGCACACCATGGCCCAGCGCATCGCCGCCGAATGGGACGCGCAGGAGGATGTGGTTGACCCGCTCTCCATGCCCTTCACCCGCAGCGCCAATGCCGCCATCGACAAGACCGCGCCGATGCAGGCCGAAGTGGTCCAAATGCTGGCCGATTATGGCGATGCGGATCTGCTGTGCTACCGCGCGGACGCACCCGCCGAACTGGTCCAGCGCCAAGCGGCAGCCTGGGATCCGCTGCTGGACTGGGCCGCGGACGCGCTGGGCGCCCGGCTGGCCCCGCGCACGGGCCTGATGCACGCCCCGCAGGACCCCGGCGCGCTGGCCACGCTGAAGGACCGCACCGCCACGCTGGACGCGTTCGAGCTGACGGCCTTCCATGATCTCGTGTCGCTGTCGGGCTCGCTGGTGATCGGCTTTGCCGCGCTGGACGGTCAGGACGGGGACGCGCTGTGGCAAACCTCCCGCCTGGACGAGCTGTGGCAGATCGAACAATGGGGCGCCGATGAAGAGGCAGAAGCCGTCGCCGCACGCAAAAAAGGCGATTTCGACCATGCGCTGGCCTTCGTCGCCGCCCACCGCGCAGGGTAACCCGTTACCGCTTAGCGCTTGTGCAAAGCGCCTTGAAACTCCTGTAAAACAGGGCCGTTTTCCACAGCCCTCCCCTTGACCTCGCCCAGATTCTGAGCACACATTGCCGCCCATTGGCGCGGGACGAGCCCGGCCGAAAGATGCTTGCTTTCAACAGGGGCAGGCTTCTCCGCCTAACAGGGCGGATTACACAGGAAGAGGTACCTCATGAAAAAATCCGTACTCCTCGGTGCGCTGACGGTCGCGGGCCTTGCGGCCGGCGTTGCCGGCGCAGCCACGCTTGACGACGTCAAAGCCCGCGGCACGCTGAACTGCGGCGTGTCCACCGGCCTGGTCGGCTTTGCCGCACCGGACGCAAATGGCGAGTGGCAAGGCTTCGACGTGGCCGTGTGCCGCGCAGTTGCCGCTGCCGTTCTGGGCGACGCAACGGCCGTCGAATTCGTGCCCACCACCGGCAAGACGCGCTTCACCGCGCTGGCCTCGGGCGAAGTCGACATGCTGGCCCGTAACACCACCTGGACGTTCTCCCGCGACAACGACCTGAAGTTCGAATTCGTCGGCGTGAACTACTACGACGGCCAAGGCTTCATGGTCCCGCGCGAGCTGGGCGTTGGCTCTGCCACCGAACTCGACGGCGCGACCGTCTGCATCCAGACCGGCACCACGACCGAGCTGAACCTGGCGGACTTCTTCCGCTCCAACAACATCAGCTACGAGCCGGTTCCGATCGAGACCAACGCCGAAGCGCAGCAGCAGTACCTAGCAGGGGCCTGTGACGTCTACACGACGGACGCCTCCGGCCTGGCCGCGACCCGCGCCACGTTCGAGAACCCGGGCGATCACATCGTTCTGCCCGAAATCGTCTCCAAAGAGCCGCTGGGCCCGCTTGTCCGTCACGGCGACAACGAGTGGGGCGACATCGTCCGCTGGACGCTGAACGCGCTGATCACCGCCGAAGAGCTCGGCGTGACCTCCGCCAACATGACCGAGATGATGGCCGGCACCAACAACCCGGAAATCAACCGTCTGCTGGGCACTGAAGGCAACCTGGGCGAGATGATCGGCCTGGACGCTGACTGGGCCGTCAAGGCGCTGTCCGTGAACGGCAACTACGGCGAGATCTTCGAGAAGAACATCGGCGAATCGACCCCGATCGGCCTCGCGCGCGGCCTGAACGCACAATGGACAGATGGCGGCCTGCTCTACAGCCCGCCCTTCCGCTAAGCACTTTGCTCAAGGGCGCGGCGTCAAACCCGCGCCCTTGTTCTATTCGGGCTTGTTTTGTTCAATTTTGAATCGAAGAATTCAAATGCGCGTTCGCGGTACAGCCGCGAGGCAGAGTATTTGGATACCGATTAACGAAACACGCTCATGGCGCAGAAAAAATTAGGCCCCATCGCAAAACTGCGCCACACTCCGGGGTCAAACAGGGGAACAGATCTATGACTACCGTCACCGACCCACAGGGCGACGGCTTCCGCATGTCCATGTTGCTGAACGATACACGATATCGTTCGCTGACCTTGCAGGCCATCGCTGCGTTGCTTTTGGCGCTCGCCCTCGCATACGTGCTCAACAATCTCCGCCTCAACTTGCGGGAACAAGGCTTGGTTTTGTCCTTCGCCTTTCTGTTCTCCCCGTCGGGCTACGACATCAACCAGACGCTGATCCCCTATGACAGCCAATCGACGAACCTGCGCGCTGCGCTTGTTGGGGTGCTGAACACGCTGCTTGTCGCATTCATGGCTTGCGTCACCGCGACCATTTTCGGCGTTCTGGCCGGGGTTCTGCGGCTCAGCAAGAACTGGCTCGTCAGCAAGCTGATGGCCTTCTACGTCGAGATTTTCCGAAACATTCCAGTGCTGATCTGGATCGTCATCATCTTCACAGTGATGATCGCCGTGATGCCGGCCCCTCGCGCCTTCCGCGGGGATGAGCCGTCGGCCACGATGCTCTTTGATCTGTTTGCCTTTACCAATCGCGGTGTCTACATCCCTGGTCCTTTCTTCACCCGCGGTTTCGGTGGGGAAGAGGGCAGCTGGCTGAACTGGCTACTTGTGCTGGGCACGCTCTTTGGTTCGTTCTTTGCAACACGCATGGTTACTGCGCGCGCCGCCGCGACGCAGGCCGCGACGGGTGTGCGCCCAAATACGTTCTGGCTCAACCTCGGCCTCTGGTTCGTGCCAATCATTGCCGTTTTGGTAGTTCTCGGCCTGAGTTGGGACGTGCCCGAACTGCGCGGTTTTAACTTCGGCGGCGGTATCCAGATCGGTGGCCCACTGATCGCGCTATGGTTTGCCCTGTCGATCTACACCGGCGCCTTTATCGCCGAGAATGTCCGCGCGGGCATTCAGGCAGTCAGCAAAGGCCAGACAGAAGCCGCATCCGCGCTCGGTCTGCGCCCCAACCGCACCATGAGCCTCGTGATTCTGCCACAGGCGCTGCGGGTCATCATTCCGCCTCTCATCTCGCAATATCTGAACATCACGAAGAACAGCTCGCTCGCCATTGCCGTTGGTTACGCCGACATCACGGCAACACTGGGCGGCATTACTCTGAATCAAACAGGCAGGGCCATCGAATGCGTCCTGCTTCTGATGCTGTTCTACCTTACGATATCTTTGACGATCTCGGCGGTGCTCAACGTCTACAACAACGCCGTCGGCCTGAAGGAGCGCTAAGATGTCCGATACGCACGCCCGCTCCGTCGCCTACGTCCGCGAAACTCAACTGCCCCCCTCCGATCCGCCCGCGGGCGATAGAGGTGCGGCCAAATGGGTCCGCGACAACCTGTTTAACGGGGTCTCCGGTACTGTCCTGACAGTCCTGTCACTGCTCGCCATTTACTATATCCTTGCGGGAAGCCTGCCTTGGCTGATCAACGGGGTCTGGAACGCTAACTCCCTTTCCGAATGCCGCGAGGTGCTCGAAGGAGCGACAGGAGCCTGCTTCTCGGTCCTGACGGAACGCTGGAACCAACTACTGTTCGGGTTTAGCTATCCTACCACCCTCGTCATCAACGGCGAGGAGACGAGCTATAGCGCCTACTGGCGTCCGACCATCGCCTATGTGTTGCTGTTCGTTGCCGCCGCGCCTGTCCTCTTTTTCGACCTGCCGCGGAAGCTGCTGATATTCACCGGCATTTACCCCTTTCTGGCCTATTGGCTGATCTGGGGTGGCACGATCTACATCCCGCTTCTTGCTCTGGGCGGGACGGTCGTCGGCTACTACGTCTATACTGCACTCGTGACGCGTAGCTTTGCGATGGGCTTTTTCGGCGGAATCGCTTCCGCTCTGGTCACGTGGCTGATCGGTGGCTTCATCGTTGATCTCATCGCCCCTGAAACGCCCTTTCTTGAGGCTGTGCCTAGCCGCGATATGGGCGGCTTCATGCTGAACATGATGCTCGGCGTCACCTGCGTGTCGCTGTCGCTGCCCCTGGGTATTGCCTTGGCTCTGGGCCGGCAAAGCTCCATGCCGCTAATCAAGGGGATTTCGATCGTTTTCATCGAGTTCGTCCGCGGCGTGCCGCTAATCACGCTGCTATTCGTGGCAAACGTGATGCTTGCCTATTTCTTCCCGCCCGGCTCCGGCGTCGACCTCTTCCTGCGGGTTGTGATCATGATCACCATGTTTGCCGCGGCATACATCGCTGAGGTGATCCGCGGCGGCCTCGCTGCACTGCCCCGCGGCCAATACGAAGCCGCTGATAGCCTCGGCCTCGACTACGCGCAGGCGATGCGGCTCATCATTTTGCCACAGGCGCTCAAAATCTCCATCCCGGGCATCGTGAACGTCGCCGTTGGCCTCTTCAAGGATACCACCCTCGTGTCGATCATCTCTATGTTCGACGTCTTGGGTATGATCCGCGGGCCCATTCTCGCCTCAACAGAATGGAACGGCGTTTACTGGGAACTGCTAGGCTTCGCCTCGGTCCTGTTCTTCGTCACCTGCTACGGCATCTCGCAATACTCGCAGTGGCTCGAACGCCGTCTTGCGACAGACCACCGCTAATTGGAGGCTTCAAACATGGCTACCGCACAACCTGCACTCTCAAACGAAGTCGCCGTCTCCATCGAGGGGATGAACAAGTGGTACGGGTCCTTCCACGTGCTGCGCGACATCGACCTCACCGTCTACCGCGGCGAGCGGATCGTGATCGCCGGGCCCTCGGGCTCCGGTAAATCCACGCTGATCCGCTGCATCAACGCGCTGGAGGAGCATCAGCAGGGTTCGATCACCGTCGACGGCACGCTGCTCAGCTCGGACATCAAGAACATCGACACGATCCGGTCCGAGGTCGGCATGTGCTTCCAGCACTTCAACCTCTTCCCGCATCTGACGATCCTGGAAAACTGCACGCTCGCGCCGATCTGGGTCCGCAAGATCCCGAAAAAGCAGGCGGAAGAGACGGCGATGCACTTCCTGGAAAAGGTGAAGATCCCCGATCAGGCGGGCAAATATCCCGGCCAGTTGTCGGGCGGTCAGCAGCAGCGCGTGGCCATCGCCCGCTCGCTCTGCATGAAGCCGCGCATCATGCTCTTTGACGAGCCGACCTCCGCCCTCGACCCGGAGATGATCAAGGAGGTCTTGGACACCATGGTCGAGCTGGCCGAGGACGGCATGACCATGCTGTGCGTGACGCACGAGATGGGCTTCGCCCGCCAGGTCGCGCACCGCGTGATCTTCATGGACGAAGGCCAAATCGTCGAACAGAACGAGCCCGAAGAGTTCTTCAACAACCCGCAAAGCCCGCGCACACAGCTGTTCCTGAGCCAGATCCTGGGTCATTAAAGGGCCGCGAGCCCGCCCAGCGGTAGGAGGGCAATCTGCCCATCAGCCGCCCGCGATCACCTCGCGCGGGATCGCAAAATCCAGAACGCGCCCGGCCCCCCAGCCGGGCGTTTCGATGTCCAGCACCAGGGTGGCGCAGGTCGGAAAGTCGTCGAACCGCGGATGGTCCGGTGGCGCCTGAACAAGCCGCGCCGCGAAGTCCGCGATGCCCGGATTGTGCCCTAGCATCAGAACGCTTGTCGCCTTCTCCGCGACCAGAACGTCCATCATGCCCTCGGCCCTCGCGTGGTAGAGCGCCTGCGTTAACCGCACCGGCACATCCAGCCCCAACCGCTCAAACGTCTCGTAGGTGCGCGTGCTGTTGGAACTGACCGCAATGCCCGGCACATGCCCCCGCGCCCGAAGCCACCGCCCCATCGCCGCTGCGGAGCGCTGGCCGCGCGCGTTCAGCGGGCGGGCTTGATCGTCCAGAAAGGGGTCATCCCAGCTCGACTTCGCGTGCCGCATCAGCACCAGCTTCACAGGAAGGCCCGCATGTGGAAGGCGCTTTGAGCAGGATCACGGGCGAACTGCTCTGACACGGGGCACGCGCGGCGCACCAGACAACCGCCCGCCATGCAATCCGTGCTGGCGGCCAAGTGCGCCTTACACGCCGGGACGTCGTAGGGCGCATCGGCGCTGAGCGCGCCAACGGGACAGGCCGTGACACACAGGGCGTCGCACCCATCGCAGGGGCTTGCGCCGCTGGCCGCCGGGGCCGCGCCCCCCGGCACAATCAGCGCGCCGCGGATCGAAATCATCAACCCCGCCACGTCGTGGATCAGCATGCCGGTGGGGGAGGACCAAAAGCGCCCGGTCTCCTTCGCCCAAGCAATGAACGGACGGTAGGGCGGCCCGTCCGACGGAAAGACGGCCTCCGCGCCGCAGGTCGCGGCCAGCCCCCCGATCACCCGTTTGGACCAGCGGTCGAGCGGGTCTGCCGCGCCGTCGTTAAACTCGGCGGAAGCTGTGAAGACAGGCCACATGCCCGGCCCCGCGCCAATCAGAACGATCTGCCCCGCGGCCCCCATCACGAAGAGGCCGTGGGGGGCGCAGGCATCCTCTAGCCCCGTCACTTCCGGGCGAAGGGCAGAGCCAGCGCCCAGGCAAGCCGGCTGGGCCGCGCGTCTTGCCATTCGAGGCCGGTTTGCATCGTCTCGTGCGGCGCCTCGGGCTGGGCGATATAGGTCCCGAACATCCGGTCCCAGATCGACAGGGCAAAGCCGTAATTGCTGTCATGCTCATGCCGATGCACCGAATGGTGCACCCGGTGCATGTCCGGCGTCACCAGCACCCGGCGGACAATCCCGTCCAGCCAGAGCGGCAGCTTGATGTTGGCGTGGTTGAACATCGCGGTGCCGTTGAGAATGATCTCAAACAGGATCACGGCCAGCGCCGCGGGCCCCAGAAGATAGACCAGGCCGATCTTCAGCAGCATCGACAGCCCGATCTCCACCGGATGAAACCGGATCGCTGTGGTCACGTCCATGTCCACGTCCGCATGGTGCACCCGGTGCAGCCGCCACAGCAGCGGCACCTTGTGTGTCACCAAATGCTGCGCCCAGATCGCGAAATCCAGGATCAGGATCGCCAGCGTCACCTCCAGCCAGACGGGCCAATCCGTCCAGTTGAACAGCCCCCATCCCTGCGCCTGCGCATCGACCGCGGCCCCGACCGCCAGCAGCGGCAAGGCCAAGGCCATTATTCGCAGCAGCGCGGTGTTGGCGATGGTGATGCCCCAATTGGTCGTCCAGCGCCCGGTCCGCGCCTGCGCACGCGGACGGCGCGGGATCAGCCACTCCAAGGCCGCCAGCACCGCAAATAGGCCCAGGAAGACGCCAAACCGGATGAGTGTCTCGTTCTCCATAGTCCAGAGGTAACGCCGCACGGGCGCTGCGCCAAGCGGCAGCGCGTCACAGCTGTGTTAGGGCCGAATGATGGAGCCGGCGCCGTGCTCGGTAAAGAGCTCCAGCAGGCACGCATTGGGCGCGCGCCCGTCCAGGATCACGACGGCCCGCACGCCGCTGGCAATCGCCTCCAGCGCGGTTTCCGTCTTGGGGATCATGCCGCCCGCAATCGTGCCGTCTGCGGTCAGGGCGCCGATCTGCGCCGCGGTCAGGTCCGTGATCACCTGCCCCGCGCTGTCCTTGACGCCCGCCACATCGGTCAGCAGCAGCAGCCGGTCGGCGCGCAGGGCGCCCGCAATCGCACCGGCCGC